>CAZTVF010000094.1:0-21206 GCA_964616985.1 uncultured Planctomycetaceae bacterium | reverse complement strand
AGGTTCAAAATCATAACCAATTAGAGTTATTCGAGTTATAACCGGACACTAGTGGCTTGCAACCGATCTTTGACGCAAGATGGCGAGCCAAGGCGCTAGCGGGCGATGAGCCCGCCGTCACCGCGCTGGCCGAGGCGGCGATGACACCGCTGTATCGCTTCTGCCTCTACCGGCTCGGGCAGGATGTTCACCTCTGCGAGGACGCCGTTCAAGACACTCTCGTCAAGGCCATCGCCGAACTCGAACGCTACGACCCCGCCCGCTCGGGCAACAACATCTTCCCCTGGCTCACGGGCCTGGCCCGAAATGAAATTCGCCGCGTCATCACCCGCCACGCCTCCGCCGCCAAACTCGAAGCCCTCTGGAGCCGCATGGATCGCGACCTGCTCTCGCTCTTCGGGCGCCTCGAGCAGGAGCCCTTCGCCGACGAGATCCTCCAGCGGAAGGAGACGCGCGAGATGGTCAACACGGCCATGTCGCAACTGCCCCCGCACTACGGGCAGGCGCTGGAAGAGAAGTATCTACATGGCAAGAGCGTTCGCGAGTTGGCGGCCGTGTGGCGGATGTCGGAGAAGGCGGCCGAGTCGCTGCTGACGCGGGCGCGCGAGGCGTTCCGCGCCACCTTCCTGGCGTTGGCGAAGAATCTGAACTTCGAGAGTTGAGAGGCTGCATCCATGAGCGACAATACATATAACAATCCTGGCCGTCCCGGCGAGCCCGGTGACCAGAACGTCGAGCGGCTGCTGCAGTCCGCTTATGATCCCCCGGTCCCCAGTGATGACTTCGTCGGCCGCACCAAGGCCGCGATGCTGGCGGCGGCACGGCGGCGCGCGAAGGACGCCCAGCCGCAGCCGGCGGGGGGGCAGCGCCGCTCCATCATGCTGCGCTTCGCCCGCCCGCTGGCCGCCTGTGCAGCCGCCGCCGCGATCATCGTCGCCGCCTACGCGCTCTACATGCAGCCGCCCCAGGCCGACACGACGGCGCGGCTCGCCGGCTCGGCTGCGCCATCGCCCGCGCCGGCGTTCGTGGCGCACAACTCGCCGGCAGACGATATCGAGATGCTCCCCGCCGAGGCCAACGCGGACTCGCAGCACTTATCCCCGCGGCCGGCGGTGTCGGCGCCACCGGCGCCGCGCATCGCCGTCGGCGACACGATCCGCACCGGCCCGTTCGATCGCAGCAGCGTCACGCTGCCTGATGGCTCGATCCTCTACGTCAACGCGGGTACGCACCTGGTGCTCGAGGCCGACCGCCGCGTGAATCTACAGGCCGGTGAGGTCTATGTCGAGGTCCAGCCGCACGAGCAGGGGGCTGGCGCAGATGCCAACGCCGGCACATTCGTCGTCCGCACGCCCACGCGTGAGGTCACGGCGATGGGCACGCAATTCTCCGTCAAGGCCGACACCGCGGGCACCAGCGTGCTGGTTACGCAGGGCAAGGTCCGCGTCGATGGCCTGGCCGACCTGCTGTACGCCGGCCGGCAGTTGCTGGCCGACAACACCACCGCCGCCTGCCCGCGCCCCTCAACGGCGCTCGACTGGATGGGCGACCTGATGGCGATGGCCCAGTCGCCGCTGGTGCCGCGAAGCGACCACGCGGGCGGCTCGCTCATCGCCAGCAACGCCGAAGGCGAGGCCGTCGCGCTGAGCCTGCGAAAATATCACGTGGACGTCCACATCGAAGACGGCTTCGCGCGGACGACGATCGACCAGACCTACTTCAACGCCGACACGCGGCGACTGGAGGGCACGTTCTACTTTCCGCTGCCGGCCGACGCGTCGCTCTCGCGCCTGGCCATGTACGTCGACGGCAGGCTCATGGAAGGCGGCATGGCCGAACGCGATCACGCCCGCAACGTCTTCGAATTGATCGTGCGGCGGATGAAGGACCCGGCCCTGCTCGAGTGGGTCGACGGCACGACGTTCAAGATGCGGGTGTTCCCGCTCGAGGGCCGCCAGGAAAAGCGAATCGTCCTGAGTTATTCGCAGCGGCTGGCGAACGAGTATGGCCGCTCCATCTACCGCTTCCCGTCCGGCCACAATCTGCAGAAGGTCCGCGAGTGGTCTTTCCACGCGAGGCTGAAGAATGCGGCCAGCCCCGCGACGCCGCTGCGCTGGTCGTGCGAGTCGCACACCCTGCAGTCGCGCGCCGAGGGCGGGGACCTGCTGCTCGATGCTTCCGCACGCGATGCGAAGCTTGACGGCGACGTGGTGCTTCATCTGACGGATGGCGCGGCCTCGCGTTCGCAGCCCGCGGCGCGTTTCTCGGGCGCGAGGCACGACGGCGCCGAATACCTGATGCTCCGCTACCGGCCCGCGCTGGACAGCCAGCCCGTGCGCCAGCGTCGCGACTGGGTGGTCCTCTTCGAGTCGTCGGCCGACCGCGACCCGTTGCTGGCCCGCGCGCAGATCGAGGTGATCCGCTCACTGCTGGGCATCGTCGAGCATGACGACCGGTTCGCAGTCCTCACGGTCGGAACGCATGTCTATACGATGACAGACGGCCTCGTGCCCGCGACGCAGGCGAACGTCAGGAGGGCCATTGAGAAGCTGCAGTCGTCGCACCTGGTGGGGGCGCTCGATCTTGAAAGCGGCCTGGTCGCTGCCCGCGACCTGCTCCGCGATTCGCCGCAGGCGCACCTGGTGCACGTGGGCAACGGCACGCCCGTGCTGGGCGAGCGGCGCGTGGAGGCCCTGGCGGGCCTGCTGACCAAGGGCACGCGCTACGTCGGCATCGGCGTGGGCAAGAACTGGAACCGCTCGTTCATGAAGACCGCGGCCGCCGCGTCCGACGGGCTGTTCACGCAGATCAACCCCGACGAGAACATCGCATGGCGGACGTTCGAACTGCTGGGCACGCTCAACACGCCGCGGCTGATGGACCTCAGGGTCGTCGATGACGCCGAAGGCGTCGCCTTCCTCTGCGACACCGATGCCGTCATGCACGGCCAGGAGATCTGCGCGATCGCCCGCGTGGCGGCGGGGGCCCGCCGCCCGGCCGCGGTGAAGGTCACGGGCACCGTCTCGGGCCAGCCGTGGTCGCAGACGATTGCCGTGCGCGACGTGGCCGCAGGCGCCGACTACCTGCCGCGGAGCTGGGCCAAGCTCGAGATCGATCGCCTCGTCGCCGCCGGCGCCGAGACCCACAAGAACCGGATCGTCGAGTTATCCAAGTCAATGTATGTGATGTCGCCGTTCACCTCGCTACTCGTGCTGGAGAACGAGGCGATGTACTCGCAGTACGGCGTGGATCGCGGCCGCAAGGACCACTGGGCGCTGTACCC
Organism: uncultured Planctomycetaceae bacterium; assembly: GCA_964616985.1. Classification (GTDB taxonomy): domain Bacteria; phylum Planctomycetota; class Phycisphaerae; order SM23-33; family SM23-33; genus CAZTVF01. The sequence goes on along the minus strand of CAZTVF010000094.1, from coordinate 17,923 downwards.
CTGCCCGCCGAGCATCCCGGTGGTGACCGAACCCATCGGCACGGGCGCCGCGGTGACGCCGCCCACGCCGACCGTCACGCGATCGCCCGCGCCGCGCGCCGCCGCTGCGCCAGCGCGCAAGGCATCGGCGGCGGATGTGCTTGAGACGATCCTCTTCCGCCTGCCGCAAGTGCTATCGCCCCAGGGCATGCGGACTCAGGCCGCCGCCTCGGCGCTGCAACTCTACCGCGGCGCCTATGCCGTCCCCATCTGGACCCGCGCGGCCGGGGAACCCGGGCCCGTCGTGTCGCGACAGAGCGTTACGCTGCATCGTGAGGCGAGGCCGCGAGTGTGGGCGAACGATTACGGCCAAGTGCCCGCTGGTCTGCTTTGCTCCTGGCTGCGAGACTATACGGATGAAGGGTTCGCCAGGGGAGGGTGGCTCTTCCATTTGGTTGGTCCGACCTTCGTTCGCTGCGGCGAGGCGCGGGCCGTGGTTCCCATCCTCCCGGACATCGGCGCCGACCGCCCCGACCTTCTGGACCTCTCCCAGCGGGGGCCTTGGTCACACCGCGATGGCTTCACTGCGGCACACGACGACTTCGCCGATGTGCTGGTCAGCGGGCACACGGGGCTTGATAGCACATGGACGCCCCCCGCGTCGCCGTCCGCAGACGAGGATGTGGTGTTCACCGAAGATAACACGGGCTGGTACGACTGGTTTGTCACTTACCCTGCTCTCAGGGTCACCGGTGCCCGGTTCCAGCCCTACTTGGGCAAGCTCGACACGCTCGACGACATCACCGGCCTTGTGCCTCTAAATGGTGCGAAGTTGTCGATCAGGCCTCGCACGCGCAGCCTGATCGTGCCCGGTTCCTATAGGTGGCTGCTGGAGTCGACGGGCTCGTATGACTCCCAGTCAACCCCGGTCTACAGCGCCGCCTTGACGTTTACAGCGTTGCGGAGCAACGCTTCCTTCGCCGGTTCGATCACAGGCGGATGGGCCACCCAAGGCGCGAGCGGCAGCTTTTCCGGCGGCTCGTACATCAACGGCCGCTCTGTCAATGGGCTCCTCATCAACGATTCGCGGCTAGACGAGGTCGTGGCACTGGCTTTCGATTCGGGCAATTCCTACACCGGCACGACGACTGTCAGCGGTGGCACGCTTCAGCTCGGCGCCGCCGTGCCTCAATTGCTCGGCAAGGCTGGCCCCGGTTCGGCGACAAACACCTATACCGGCACGACGGTTGTCAATGGCGGTGTTCTCAACAGCATCGTCCTCAATGGCGGTCCGTTGCGCCTCAACGATGCTGCAACCGTCACCAGCTACGGCGGCAGCATCGCTCTGACCAAGAGCGGTGCAGGCACGATCGACGCTTCCCAGATGAATACCTATACTGGTACTGGGTCTACCAGCCTCACAATCAGCTCAAGCGGCATCCTCGATCTCAACGGCTTCAACGATGGTGGCCTGGCTGCGCCCGCCAAGGACATCGGCACGAAGAGTATCACTCTCAGAGGCGACGCGATCCTGGCCGGCGTCAACTCATTCCACGTCAACAACGCAAGCACGCGCACCGGCACGCTCAACCTTTCCGGCGGGTTTGCCGCCGAGACTTTGGGGAACGTCGTGCTTAAGGATGGCGGGTTGATCACGGGCAGCCTCACTCTGAATAGCGGTGTCGGCATCCAGAAATCGCTCACCCTCACGGGTGCGATAACGGGGAGTGGCTACGTCGCCAGCGGCAATATCAGCATGACGGCGAATGCCCTGCCGGGCAGTTCCGGCAGCAATACGATGGCGATCAATAACAGCACACCTCTCTCGCCGCAGACCGGCGTCGGTCATGCGACCACGACCATAGACGGAATTGGCTGGGACACAGGCTTCGCCGTCGGAAGCACTTTCATAAATGCAGAAATCCATGGGATACAGGCCAACCACCAGCGTCAGACCGCAGCACCGCCGACGGTTCTGCCGTGGGCACTCGGCGATACAAGCGCCACGGCGGAGGGCATCGGTTTCGTGACGTACGATGCCTCTCAACCTCTGCGACTTCTGACCGCCTCCGAGTACTTCGGCAACTCGCTCACGCCGAACGCGAAGACATTGGGGACACTCCCTCTGTCACCAAGGCCGGAGGCGTCGAACGGTTCCGTCTCTGCCATCGAGCCCATGAGTAGCGCCCCGTCAGGCTACTTCTTCTATCAGCCGCAGCACATGGGTGAGCAGGGAACGCCGGCAAGGCCGGCGGCCGAGAGCCCAGACAAGGCGGCGGCCACTCGGACGTTGCTGCGAAAGATCCTCGCGCAGCCTTCGACGATGTCGCTGCGAGAGGCGACGCTCAACGACATACAAACGCCGGCGATGAATGCGGAGATCGTCGAACGGCTCGCCGGTGTGCAGCTTGCCGCGGCGGCGGGGCAGATCGAGTGGCCCACGCGCGCCCATGCGGTGCGCGACCCGCAGGCTGCGCGGGCGGGCGACCTGCTGCATCGTCCCGCGCGGTACGTGAACGATCTGCGCAAGTTCGGCGACCTGCTGCTCTACGCGCCCGGCCTCAACACCAGCCTCGACGACGTGCAGGCCGTGCTCGAAGCCGAGGGGCCGCTCGACGAACAACTGCCCCCCGGCACGATCGACGTGCGGGCGGCGAAGCTCATCGATCGCTGCCGCCAGGCCCCGTGGCAGACGATCACGCTGCCGGGCGGGGATATCCTCACGTTCGACGGCGCCGGCCGCTATGTGCAGCAAGGCCGCACCGCCGAAGGCCTGGCCGAGAAGATCGTGTGCGACGGCAAGACCATCGTCCATATGTACGGCGACCTCGGCCTGGCGTCGCGGCGGCCCGACAGCCGCTTCCACCGCCGCACGTTCATCGACCGCGTGCCCTGGCTGGTGCCCGCGGCGGCCGACCTGGCGCGCGGCGCGAATGTCTCATTGATCGGCGACAACACCGTGGCCGTCACACCGACGCGCGGCACATCGGCCGAGCACCTGGTCTTCGGCGAGGGAGGCCGCCTGGTCGAGCGCCAACTCCTGCGCGACGGCAGCGTCGCGCAGCGCCAGACGTACGACGCCTCCGGCAAGATCACCACCTACGACGCCAGCGGTGCGGTCGCCGTCGCACGGACGCTGCCGCCCTCGGTGGCGATCGAGCCGAGCCTGACGCCGGATCTTCACGAGCTGGTCGTCCTGGCCATGCCGCTGCGCTCGGTCTCGCACCTGTGTTCAATGGAGAACCACTTCGGCCACACGGATATGAGTGAGCTTTCGGATGAGCAGGTGCTCGCGGGCATCTGCAGCCGCCTCGGTGACGGGCGGGGGGATGTTGCACAGGCGATCGGCCAGCGATGGCTGACGCGGGGCGACCGGCGGCTGGGGCTGTGGGTCCTGCTCGCCGCCAACGGCGGCACGTGGGACAGCGATGGCGTGTTGCGCGTTGCGGACCACGCCCTGCCCCTGGAGCCGGCGCGGGATCACCCCGACTCGGCCGTGGCCAAGTATGTGCAGACGAGCATGCGAGGGGGCGGGGCCAAGTGGCTCGATGCCAACACGTTCGAGTCGCTGCCGCTGCTGCACGACCTGGCGCTGCTGCAGTCGCTGCAGTCCAACGCCCAGGGCGACGGCGAGGCGGTGCTGCGCAGGCTCGGGCAGTTCAAGACGCCGGCCGTGGCGTGGACGGCGGCGGCCCTCGCCTGCGAGGCGGCGGCGTCGAAGGACTTCTACCGACGGCTGGGGGCCGCGGCTGCAACGTTGCCGGAGGCGCCGGCGGTGTCGGCGTCGGTCCGGTTCAGTATCGCGTCGAAGCTGTCTGCCGCGGGCGACGCGGGCGGGGCGGCGGCGATGTTCGAGACGCTCTTCCGCAAGCAGGTCGCGGCCGGCCAGCCACCGCTGGTGAATGCGGCCATGGTCGAGACGCTTCGCCAGGCGCGCGGTGGCGATGCGTTCGCCAGCCTCGCGCGGGAAGCATCGGCGCAGTGGGCGGCGCGTGGGCAGGCCGCCCCGGCGATCGTGCTGGCAGCGCAGTGCGAGCAGCTCGCGATGGATAGCTTGGCGCAGGAGATACGTCAATCGCTGGGCAAGGACAACAACCTGTCGCAGCCGCTGGCGGCGGCAGCTTTGCGGGCGCAGCTGGCGGCGGGGGAGTGGGACAAGGCGGCGGCCTCGCTGAAGATCGCGACCCAGAACCCGCAGCTGGCGCAGAACGCGTGGCTGTGGTGGGGGGGGTACGTCGTGCACGAGATGAAGAGCAACCTCGGTGCAGCCACCGCGTGCCTCGACCGGGCCCTGGACCTGGAGTGCCAGCACCTGGGCGATACGGTGGAGGTGGCGAAGATTCACGCGGACTACTCGCTGCTGATGTCGCACTATGAGCAGCTCGTGCGGCAGACCCGGATGGACGGGGCGGTCGTGCCCGGCGAGCAGATGGCCAGGATCGTGCGGGCGGCTGACCGGTGGCGTGCGCTGACGGGCGAGGAGGCCCCCGCCTGCCGTGCGGCGGCCAGAGTGTTCATGGCCGCTGGTGCATATGAGCTGTCGTGGGAGTATGCAACGACGCCGCTGGCGTCGCGGCCTGGCGAGCCGGGGCCGATGGCGCAGCTGGGCGACGACCTGCGGACCTCGGCGATGTACCCGCTGGCGATGCGTGCGTTCGCGGCTGCTTTTCTGGCCGACCCCACCGATCCGCGTCACCTGCTGGAGCAGGCCCGCACGCTTGAGCTGGCCGGCGAGCGTGAACGCGCGATGGAGTTCTACCGGCAGATCGTCGATGGCCAATGGCGAGCGGAGTTCGACTCGCTCCGGCGCGCGGCGATGTCCAGGCTGGCCAATCGGTAGCGGCGGCGTTCGCGCGGGCTGGCGCCACTGGCGGCTTCGTCGCTACTTCTCGACGCCGATGAAGGCCATGAAGTTGGTGAGGACGATGATCGTGTTGTCGCCGGCGACGAGGTCAACCGCGACGCGGTCAGCCTCGGGGTGGTAGCCGTGCGGCTTGACGTTCCGCCACGCCTCCTTGCCGTTGACCCACACGACGATCCCGGGCGAGCCGCCGATGACCAGCTGCGCCTTGCACGCCTCGGCCGCCTTGTACGTGGTGCGGGCGAAGGCGAAGGAGGGCTTGGCGGGCTTGAGGCCGACCAGCGGCATGACCGCGCCGCGCTGCGCGAAGGGCGCATCGTGCCAGGGCAGGGCGGCGGCGGCCGCGTTGGCGTCGAACGCCTTCCAGCCGGCGGCGGCGTTGGGGTCCAGCGCCATCGCGGCCTTGAGGTCGGCGGCGATGGGCTCGGCGATCTCCCACGTCGTCAACGTGTTGGGCCAGGGCTTGATCTGGAGATCGACCGCCGTGTCCTTGAAGCCCAGGGCATCGAGCACCGCGCGGGCCTTGCCGGGGAAACCGTCCTTGCCATGGTGGATGCCGTCGGCGCCCAGCATGTCCTTGCCCTCGGCCATCTGCCGCACAAATTCATCATGCACGTTGGCCGCCGTCAGCTTGCGGGCGGCCGCCAGATCGTCGATCACCTTGAGATATCCCTCGAACCGCTTCTCCATCTCGGGCTTGCCGAACGGCGATGGCCGGACGAGCACGACGCGAATCTTCGCCGCCTCCAGCGCGTCGACGAGTTTCTCCATCTCGGCCTGGAACTTGTCGACGGGGCGGTTCTGGTGGCAATCGTTCGTGCCGATGCACACGACGACCATGTCGGGCTTGCGATCCAGCACGTCGGCCTTGAGGCGCGCCAGCAGCATCGCCGCGGTGTCGCCGCAGATGCCCGCGTTCATCAGGCGGATCTTCGTGCCCGCGGCCCCGTTGATCGTGTTGACGACGTAATCGGGAAAGCTGCTGCCGTCGGTGAGGCTGTCGCCCAGGAAGAGGATCGAGCTCACGCCCGTCAGCGCCGCCGGCAGGGGCTTGCTGGCGGCCGCGGGGGGCGCGGCCAGGGCAGGGGCGACGGCGAACATCACGACGGTCAGCGATACCAGCAACTGCATATTATCTCCTTTGCCCCGCGCTACTCGGCGAGGATGTGTGACAAAACAGTCCGCGGCGGCCGGCCCGCGATGAGTCGCCGCCCATCGGTGTAACCCTCTTCGCGGCCGGTCAGCTCGCGGATCAACAGGCCGCGCAGCTCGGCCACTCTATCGGCATGCGTGGCCTGATCGGCCAGGTCGTGCAGTTCCTGCGGGTCAGCCTGCGTGTCGAACAGCTGCTCCATGCCGCTCTGGCTGAACCAGATGTACTTGAACCGGCCGTCGACGATGTAGTGATTCGCCAGCGGCCAGGTGCAGTGCTCGCCGTGCAGGTGGCTGCGCCAGTCGCCGCCCTGGCCTCGCGCGAGCGGCAGCAGGCTGCGGCCTTCGACCGAATCAGGGATGGGCACGCCCGCGATGTCGAGCAGCGTGGGCATCAGGTCGCGCAGCTCGGCCAGCTGCGGCAGCACCGCGCCGCGGGCGGGGCCGACGGACTCGGGCAGGTTGAGGATCAGCGGCACCTGCGCGCTGCCGGCGTAGGGCAGGCTCTTGCGGAAAAGGTTGTGGTCGCCCAGCAGTTCGCCATGGTCGCTGACGAAGGCGATGGCGGTGTTCCCCGACAGGCGCAGGTCGCTCATGTGCTCCTGCAGGCGGCCGATCTGGTGGTCGATCTGCGTGATCAGGCCGTAGTAGCCCGCCTGCGCGCGGTGCTGCGCCCGCGGGTCGAGGCGGCCGCACGAGGCGTTGGGGTCCCACCGGCCGCCGGCGATGTCGAGCCCCAATTTGTGTTCCCAGTCGCCCACGGGCGGGGCGGGCAGGTCCTGCTGCATGTACTGGTCGAAGTAGCACTGCGGCGGCACCAGCGGCGGGTGCGGCGCGACGTAGGACAGGAACAGGAAGAATGGCCGCAACGTGTCGCGCGAGCGGAGGAAGTCGACCGCGCGCGACGTGGCCCAGTATGTCGGGTGCATGTGCTCGGGCAGATGCCACGGCCGAGCGACCCATGAATTGGCGGCCAGGCCGTGTTCGAACAGCCCGCAGTCGCTGCCGGCCGTCTTGCGGAGCCAGTCCTCGTACTCGCTCTCGCGCGACGCGCCGTAGTGGTGAAGCATGCCGTCGTGCAGCACCACCTGCTCAAAGCCCATCTTGTGGCGCTGCGGGTGAACGTGCATCTTGCCCACGGCGGCTGTCTGGTATCCCGCCCGCGTCAGCTCGCCGGCCAGCGTCACCGGGTATCGCCACGGCACGGCATCACGGTAGCCCACGCGACCGTGAGTGCGCTGCGACAGCCCCGTCAGCAGGGACGCCCGCGCCGCGATGCAGCTGGGCGTGGCGCTGTAGGCGTTGGTGAATCGCGCGCCGCGATTGGCGATGTGGTCCAGGTGGGGCGTCTCGACGGCGGGGTGCCCCGCGATCGAAAGGCAATCCGCCCGCCATTGGTCCACGCAGATCAGGATGATGTTGGGGCGATCGGTCATAGTAAAATCCTAGCACATATGTTCATTGGACTGGTGAATCCGGAACTCGTCGTGCCGCGCTGCGTCTGCAGCGCAGAAAGGCGAGCGATTGCCGGCGTTTGGATAGTGCCAGCGTGTTGTCCTCATTGTTCTACCTGCGCCCGCTTACTCAGGGCAGCGTTTCGATCGGCGCGAGCCACGATTCGTAGACGGCGCGGATGTTGGCGGGGGGATTGCGGACGCCCCACTCGCACTGGGCGATGACGCCGCCCCGGCCGTCGTCCAGCGCGCGGCGCACGCGGCCGACCGCGCGGCGGACGTCTTCGACCGTGCCGAAGGGCAGCACGTGCTGGCGGCAGATCTCGCCCCAGAAGGTGATGTGGCCCTTGAAGCGCCGGGCGATCTCCTCGATGTCCATGCAGAACAGTTGGCTGTTGACGGCCGAGACGCCGATCTCGATCAGGTCTTCGTAGATATCGAGGATGCAGCCGTCGGAATGGAAGAAGACCTTGGCCCCGGCGGCGCGGATGCGGTCGCAGTAATCCTTGTAGAGCGGCTTGAAGAATTCGCGCCACATTGCCGGCGAAATCAGCAGCGAGTTCTGCGCGCCCCAGTCGTCCATGAAGCACACGCCGTCGCAGGGGACCTTCAGTGTAATCTCCAGCTCGCGAAGGAAGAACTCGTGCACCATCTCGCGCAGTCGGCGGAACTCGGCCGAGTCGTAGGCCATGTCCATGTACAGCGCCTCGGTGCCGCGGAGGAACTGCATTCGTTCGAAGGGACGCAGGCTGGTGCCGATGCGGAAGAACTTGGCTTCGCTGGAGGCGGCGTTAGCATGGTAGGCGGCGCGGGCGGGGTCGATCTTGGGGTCCTGCAGCATCTCCCACGGCGGCGTGAAGCTGGCCAGGGCCGACCAGTCGGCCAGCGGCGGGTGCTTCACCTCGCCGACGACGCCATCCTCGCCGCACGACCAGCCGCAGCCCCATTCGTCGGTATACTCGCCCTTGCGGCAGGGCGTGCCCGTCGCGCGCGAACTGGGCGAAAGCAGGCCCCAGGGCCCGGTGAAATCGCCGGGGAAATCCGCGTTCAGGCGGTTGCTCTCCTCGGCGGCGTACTGGCCGACCCAAGGCAGAGCCCACAGCTCACGCGGGGCTCGATCCACCTTTCGAAACGCCAACGTCTCCTGCACGCGCTGACGAGAGTTCATGTCGGATCCTCGATCAATCTTCGGCCGGCGGCTTGGGCGGCGGGGCCTTGGCGCCCTTGATCTTCAGGGCGGCACGGTACCGCAGGTATGTGTCGATGAACTCCTGCAACTCGCCGTCGAGCACCTTGTCGGTGTGCGGGCTCTTGAGCTCCGTCCGCTCGTCGCGGACCAGTTGGTAGGGGTACAGCACATACGAGCGGATCTGGTAGCCGAACGCGATGTCGCCCTTGTTGCCGTATTCCTTGGCCGGGTCGGCGTCGCGGCTGGCCTGCTCGAGCTGGTAGAGCTTGGAGGCGAGCATCTTGCGGCACTCGGCCCGGTTCTTGTGCTGCGAGCGCTCGTTCTGGCACTGCACGACGATGCCCGTCGGCAGGTGCGTCAGGCGGACCGCGCTGGCGGTCTTGTTGACGTGCTGGCCGCCGGCGCCCGAGGCGCAGTACGTGTCCTCGCGGACGTCCTTCGCCCAGTCGATCTGCACGTCGATCTCTTCCAGTTCCGGCAGGACGTCGACGGAGGCGAAGCTGGTGTGGCGGCGCTTCTGCGAATCGAACGGGCTCACGCGAACCAGGCGATGAACGCCGCGCTCGCACGAGAGGTAGCCGTACGCGTACGGGCCCGAGATGTGCAGGGTGCACGAGCGGATGCCCGCCTCTTCACCGGCCAGGCGGTCGACCTCGGCCACGCCGTAGCCGCTGCGTTCGAAGTAGCGAATGTACATTCGCAGAAGCATCTCGGCCCAGTCGCAGCTTTCGGTGCCGCCGGCCCCGGCGTGGATGGAGAAGTAGCAGTTGCCGGAATCATGCGGGTTCGACAGTAGCGTGCTGAGTTCGAGGCGTTCGAGGTCGGCGGCGACCTTCTTGGCGCCCTCGGCCGCCTCCTGCAGGGTGGCGGCGTCGTCGCCTTCGACGGCCAGCGCCAACAGCACGTCGAGGTCCTCGGCCCGCGCGTCCAGATCGGAGAACGGGACGATGACAGCTTTGAGTGCCTTCAGCTCCCCGACCACTTTCTGTGCGGCTTCGGAGTTATTCCAGAAACTGTTTTCGCCCATCTTGGTTTCGAGGGCGGACATCTGCTGCTGTTTTGTAGCGATGTCAAAGAGAGTCCCGGATGGCGTTAATCCGGGACCGAAGGGTATCGATCGTTTCTTTGGTGGCCTGCGATTCAAGCATTTCTAAACGTCTCCTGTGGCGGCATCCTACCAGTTCGTTCGCCGCTTCACAACGTGGAGTTCGCCCCTGTGGGAAAAAGGTCGAGGGGGAAAGGTCGTAGGTCATGGGTCGTAGGTCGTAGGTCGTAGGGGAGCTTTGCACAGAGCAGCCGCTGGCCATGTGGGGATCCACTCCTGGTATCCCTTCACGATCGCATCTGGGAGCAAGCCGCCGCCAGGCGCACTCACATAGTGTGTGATGAACTACCAAGACCGTGTGAATCCAGAAAAATTGCACAACATAGGGAAAGAGATAGGTAGTTTCCGTAAAAAAATAAAAAGGCGATGCCAAGGTGGAGGGAGACCTCGACATCGCCACAATAGCCGCAACCCAAACGTAGGTGGAGGGAGACCTACATTGTCAGGGGTGCAGCGGACAACTCTAAGCATTATAGTTCGGTATTCTCGGTTTTCAATCTTGAGCGGATTATTTCAGATTCTGAAGAAAGCACAACCGAAAATCCGTAATTCTACCCACACTACCCACAAATATTGTCACGACGGCAGGGCGCCAACTGCCGTCGCGACAAATTCTTAGACAAGCATTGCCTGCTCGATCGCAGCCGTTTGGTACCGGTGGGTCCAGACCGGTTCAACGGCGCCCGGCCGCGAGTTTTCACGGGGCAGACGAAAAACCCGCCGCACGTGAAGACCTGGCGCAGATCCTTTGCGCCATCACGGGATGTCGTACGTCCTTTCAGCCATGGCCAGCCGAGCCGACATCCCTCGCAGAGAACTCCATCAACCGCAGCCCGAAGTCGAGCCGCAGTTGCTGCATTTGTAACAAGCGCCATTTCGAACCATGATCTCCCCGCATTCCAGGCAGGGAGGTGCATCCTCTTGAGAGCCCCAAGCCTTGAGACGATCCGTCTTGGGGGCGCGGGCGGTACGCTTCTCAGCCGCGAGCTTCACGCCCGAGGCCATGTGCGAATCGCCGTTGCCGCTGCCTGCGTAGCTGTCTTTGAACAAGGCGCCGACTGCCGTCGAACCATCCGTGCCGGCGGCTTTGTCGGCGCTACTCTTTTCCGAGTGTCCATCGTCCTTGACGACCTCGGGCGCTGCCTTCGGTAATGCAATCGTGGAGGTCGGCTCGCCGCCGTGAGGCAGGTTGGCCTTGCGGAAGTCCTCCATGAAGGTGATGCCCATCCAGCGGAACACGTAATCGACGATGCTCTTGGCGAACGGGATGTCGCGGTTGGACGTCATGCCGCTGGGCTCGAACCGCTGGTGCGTGAACTTCTTCACCAGCGCCTCCAGCGGCACGCCGTACTGCAGGCACAGGCTGACCGACGTGGCGAAGGCATCCATCATGCCGCCGACCGTCGAGCCTTCCTTCGACATCGTGATGAACAGCTCGCCCGGCGTGCCGTCCTCGTAGAGGCCGACGTTGAGGTAGCCCTCGTGCCCGGCCACGTCGAACTTGTGCGTGATCGACGGGCGGGTCGCCGGCAGGCGGCGGCGGTTGGGCGAGCGGTCGTTGGAGACGGGCGCGGGCTTGACGGGGGCGGCCACGCCGGTGTTCTTGTGCGCGTCCTTGTGGACGTTCAGCGGCTGCGTCCGCTTGCTGCCGTCGCGGTACACGGCGATCGCCTTGAGCCCCAGCTTCCAGCCCTCGACGTAGATCTTCGTGATCTCCTCGACCGTGATCTCCTTGGGAACGTTGACCGTCTTGGAGATCGCGCCGGACAGGAAGGGCTGCACGGCCGCCATCATGCGGATGTGGCCCATGTAATGGATGCTGCGGGTGCCCTTGGAGGGGCGGAAGGCGCAATCGAACACGGCCTGGTGCTCGGGCTTGAGGTTCGGGGCGCCTTCGATCGTGTCGTTCTTGTCGATGTGGTCGACGATGTCGGCGATCTGCTGCTTGCTGTAGCCCAGGTGCTCCAGAGCCAGGGGCACCGTGCCGTTGACCATCTTGAACATGCCGCCGCCGGCGAGCTGCTTGTACTTCACCAGGGCGATGTCAGGCTCGATGCCCGTCGTGTCGCAGTCCATCATGAAGCCGATCGTGCCCGTCGGCGCCAGCACGCTCACCTGTGCGTTGCGGAAGCCGTTGCGATCGCCCGCCGCCAGCGTCTGGTCCCAGGCGGCCGCCGCCGCGGCGCGAATCTCCGCCGGGCAATGCTCGGCCGAGATGCCGTCGCACGCGGCGCGGTGCATGCTCATCACCTTCAGCATGGCCGCCCGGTTCTTGTAGAACTGCGGGAAGGTGCCCACGCGCCCGGCCAGCTCGGCCGAGGTGCTGTAGGCGGTGGCGGTCATGACCGACGTAATGGCTGCGGCGACCGCGCGCCCGCCGTCGCTGTCGTAGGGCAGGCCCAGCGACATAATCAGGGCGCCCAGGTTCGCGTAGCCCAGGCCCAGGGGGCGGAATTCGTGGCTGTTGCGGCAGATCCGGTCGCTGGGGTAGCTCGCGTGGTCGACCAGGATCTCCTGGGCGATCACGAAGACCTTCACCGCGGCGCGGAAGCGTTCGATGTTGAACCGCCCGCCGGCGTCGCGGAACTTCATCAGGTTCAGGCTGGCCAGGTTGCAGGCCGAGTCGTCCACGAACATGTACTCGCTGCAGGGGTTGGAGGCGTTGATCGGGCCGCTGGCGGGGCAGGTGTGCCACCGGTTGATCGTGCTGTGATACTGCACGCCCGGGTCGCCGCAGATGTGCGTGCCTTCGGCGATCAGCTTCAGTAGCTCGCGGGCCTTGTACTTCGCCAGCACGCTCTTGGGCTCGCGGACGCCGCGGCACTCCCAGTCCTTGTCGGCCTGCGTCGCCTGCATGAACTCTTCGGTCAGGCGGACGGAGAAGTTCGAGTTCTGGAACATCACCGAGCTGTACGCCTCGCCGTTGAACGAGCCGTCATACCCCTGCTCCATCAACGCCCAGGCCTTCTTCTCCTCGTTCATCTTGCATTCGATGAACTCCTTGATGTCCGGGTGGTCGCAGCGGAGCGACTGCATCTTGGCGGCGCGGCGGGTCTTGCCGCCGGACTTGATCACGGCCGCCACCTGGTCGTAGACCCGCATGAAGCTCAGGGGGCCGGACGGCGTGCCGCCGCCGGAGAGCTTCTCGCGGCTGGAACGCAGCGTGGACAAGTCCGTGCCGGTGCCCGAGCCGTACTTGAAGAGCATCGCCTCGGCCGTGGCCAGGCGCATGATGTCCTCGATGGTATCCTCGACGGCCTGGATGAAGCACGCGGAGGCCTGGGGATACTCGTAGCTGTGCTTGGTGCGGACAGGGGCGTTGGTCTGGGTGTCCCAGTGGTAGTTGCCTTCGGAACCCTTGATGCCCTTCTGATGATAGAGGCCCACGTTGAACCACACGGGCGAGTTGAACGCGCCATACTGGTTCACGCACAGGTAGGTCAGTTCGTTGTAGAAGCGGTCGGCGTCCTCGGCCGTGGCGAAGATATTGTCTTCCTTGCCCCAGTCGGTGATGGTGCGGCAGACGCGGTCGACCAAGAGCTTGACCGAGCTTTCGCGTTCGGCGCTGTTCTTCTCGCCGTAGAAGTACTTGGAAACGACCACGTTGGTGGCCAGCTGCGTCCAGTCGGCGGGGACCTCGACATCGGTCTGCTCGAAGACGACCTTGCCCTTTTCGCCGCTGATGCGGGCGGCGCGTTTCTCCCAGGTCAGCTGATTGAACGGATGCTCGCCGGGCGTAGAGAACACCTGCGGGACCTTCAGTCCATCCTGTGAATCAGCCGGGGAGTTGTCGCGGGGGGTCGATCCTGCCGAATGAGACGCCATATCACGATCTCCAAACCATCTTGACGGATTTCCAACCAGACACGAAACAGCGGCCAAGTCATTGCGCAATCAATATATAGCACAGCGCGCTATCCGTATATTGTTTTGCGACGCCTCCAGCACCCACATGGCGGCATCAACGACATGGCCCAGACTCAATCCATTGCAGTCGAGCGACGGGTTGTTAGGCTAGCACAAGGAATAGTGTACCTCAATAGAAAATCACCCTATATTTTGTGGTTGGCTCTAAGCCCTTGTCTTCCGGTATCTTGGAACAACTACATTCTGATTGCCAACAGGAGCAAACATGCGAACAGAAGTCTAACACACATCGCCCGATCTGTCAATAGCCCAACATGTGGTATTACAACATCCAGCGAAGCACAATTTGTTGAAAACCTGTTGGTTCTTGTGGCCTATCGGTGGGGGAAATCACCGCCCTTGGGTCACTTCCGGGCCTCAACGCGGTGAGACCCGATGCGATTCAGCGATCCAACCCGCTTTTAATCCGAAGGTTATGATCCGACCTGCGGCCCACCCCCCGATTGGACCTACCTATATGTCCCTCTGTGAGTAATCTAAAGGCCGATGTCACCATAATGGGTGGCGGCCTGTCGCGGCGACCTTATATGATACAACGGTATTTACAGGATACGCTGAACAGGAGAGTATCTGAGGAAAGCGGCGCCGCACAATGTTGCGAAGGAGCAGGCCATCAGCAGACTATTCTCCATTGAGATCATCGAACAGGGCTGGCTGGGAAAGGGAGTCGAGGCGGCGGAGGCGGACCTGTGCTCTCATGGCAGACTGCGGATTGCCATCGGCGGCACGTTGGTGTCCGCCGGCACGGAGGACTACGGCATCAGCGAATCGGCCCTGGCGATGCTTCGCACGCTGGAAAGCGATCATTCGCAGGAAAAGCCCGCGACGGACAACTGGCCCAGTGGATCGCGACTGGTCTTTCACGGCTGCGGGACGATCCTCATGATGGGCTGCCCCATCGGCATGGACTGGAAGGTCGAGCATCTCAGCGGCGATCGTGTGCGCCTCTCAGACGTACGCCGCTTCGATACAACGAGCGACACCGATGTCGTTACCTTCCCCGGGCTGGCTGTTGATATCGAGAAACATGAATATCGCGAAGTCGTCACGCATTTTGCCCAGGAGGCCAGGCAACTCTTCAACGGCGTGACGAAGAGGATTCCCGAGGACCAGGACCGCCAGCAGTACGAACGATTCTGGACGGAGTATGATGCCTTGCTCGCCAAACACGCCAGCCTGCCTTAGGCTCGCAAAGCGACAGTCGTCCCGCGTGTCGAAGCCATCGGGCTGAGACAAGGAGAGCGGGATCACGCAGGATCCCGGACCCCATGGCGATGCTCTTGGCACTGCCGCTACCGGCACGACCCCAGACAGCGCCTGGCGCAGCGACGGCCGGGCCGCTGCCTTCTCAACGCCTTCTCGCGTGCAACTCCTAGTGAACGCATGATTGGGGAGCGGACTGGCGCTTGAGTCTTGTGCGGCAGCGCCGTAATCTACCGCGCTGCGTTTGGCGTTATACGCGACAACTTTCTCCAAAGGAGATCTCGAGATGGCACAGGTTCGGTTTGGCATCGTGGGCGTCAATGGCATGGGCGGGGGACACGCGGCGGCGATCGCGGCCTCCAAGAGCAAGGACTACAAGCTGGCGGCGGTGGCGGACATCGTGCCGGAGATCGCCCAGCGGGTCGGCGAGAAATACAACGTCCCGTTCTTCAACAGCGGCCCCGAGATGTTCGAGTCGGGCCTGGTTGACGCGGTGATTGTGGCGACGCCGCACTACTGGCATCCGGTGCTGACGATCCAGGCGGCCCGCAAGAAGCTGCACGTCCTGTGCGAGAAGCCGCTGGCCGTCACGGTCGGCGCGGCCCGCGCGATGATCGCCGAGTGCAAGAAGAACAAGGTCGCGCTGGGCACGATGCTGCAGCAGCGGACGCGCGGCGAGATGATCAAGATGAAGCAGATGATCGATCGCGGCGAGATCGGCGAGATCTTCCGCGTGTCGATGGTGTGCTCCAGCTGGTACCGCACGCAGACGTACTACAACAGCGGCTCGTGGCGTGGCACGTGGGACGGCGAGGGCGGCGGCATCCTGCTCAACCAGGCGCCCCACTCGCTGGACCTGTTCCAGTGGATCGGCGGCATGCCCAAGAAGATCACCGCGGTGCTGGATACGCGCCTGCACAAGATCGAGGTCGAGAACTCGGCCAACGCCATCTGCGAGTACGGGCCCGGCAAGGTGGGCTACATCTATGCCACCACGGCCGAGGCGCCGGGCATGGAACAGTTCATGGTCTGCGGCGACAAGGGCACGCTGATCGCCGAGAACGGCAAGCTGCGGTTCGGCAAGCTCAAGGAGCCCATCTCCAAGCACCTGCTGACGTGCAAGGAAGTGTGGGCGGGCATTCCGACGGAATGGGTCGATGTGCCCTGGACGCCCTCGGCGACGAACGGGCACCATATCAACGTGATCAACGCCTTCGCCGCGCACGTGCTGCGGGGCAAGCCCCTGGTGGTCGCCGGCAGCGAGGCGATCAACGAGTTGGAGATTTCCAACGCGATCTACATTTCCGGCTTCAAGGGCAAGCCCGCCACGCTGCCGGTTGATGCCAAGGAAATCGACGGCCTGATCGGCAAGCTCGCCCGCGAGCGTTCCAGCGGCAAGGGCGGCAACCTTCGCGGCAAGAGCGCCGCGGCGATGAAGAAGCTCGTGAACTGATCCTGCGGCGGTAGGGCAGGCCGGTGAGTCGGTGACGCAACGAGAAGAAGCGTTCACCGCAGAGACCGCAGAGAGAAGAGAAAGCGGCGTTGCTAGCCGCGAGGTTCTCCGGGTGCCATGCTTTTAGCCCCCGCAGGGGCAAAAGCATGTTTAATCGTAGGGCATGCAGGTTCTGACCCGAAGGGGCAGGTCCTGCATGCCGAGATTGCGTCACCGCGTGCACCGCGCGCCTCGACGCTGGCCGGACGTCATCGGCGGCATGCAGAACCCGCCGCGTTGCGGCGGAACCTGCAGGCCCTACAGTGCCGGAGTCATCCATGATGGCATCACAAGATCGTGACTACGTCCGCGAGCTTGCCCGCCAGGCGTACGCTTTGGCGACCAGCGAGGAATACGAACGGCGCCGCCGGCGTTGGCGGGACGTGAACGCCCTGCGCAAGCCCGACCGCTCGCCCGTGTGGTGCAAGCCCATCGATTGCTGGGGCGAGTTGCTGCCCGAGGGCGAGCTTCGCTGCCAGGGGCCGCTGCGGAACATCGAGCGGCAGCTGCGCCAGTGGCTCATCAAGCACGAAATCGGCGACGACTCGCTTATCCCGCTCTCCTGGCCGGTCGCGGCGGCCATCCGCGCCGAAGGCCTGCCGTGGGGCGTGGAGATCCGCCGTGTGAAACCCGCCGACGTCGGCGGGGCCTGGGCCTTCGACCCGCCGGTCAAGGACGAGGCCGACCTCGACCGCCTTCGCCTGCCCGTCATGGTTCACGAGGCGGCCGAGTCGCAGCGGCGGCTGGAATTCATGGGCGAGCTCGTGGGCGACATCTTCCCCGTGCAGTTGACGGCGGCGGTGCCGTACGTGCCCAGCCTGGGCAACTTGGCCGCCGAGATCGTGGGCCTGGACAACATGATGCTGCTTCTGGCGATGAACCCGGACATGATGCATCGCCTGATGGCCCACCTGCAGCGCGGGGTGACGACGGTGATGGAGCAGGTCGAGGCGATGGGCCTGCTGACCGAGAACAACGCCGAGGAGATGTACTGCAGCGACAGCATCCGCCGCACGCCGCCGGGGCAGCCGCTGCGAATCAGCGACCTGTGGGGCCACGCCGAGAGCCAGATGTTCGAGCTGGTCTCGCCCGCGATGTGGCGCGAGTTCCTGATGGAATACCAGCGGCCCATCCTGGAGCGGTTCGGCCTGGTGTCGTACGGCTGCTGCGAGAACCTCACCCACAAGATCGACGGCGTGCTGGGCCTGCGCAACCTGCGGATTTTCGTGTGCTCGGCCTGGACGGACCTGGGCAAGGTGGTCGACGCCGTCGGCGGGCGCTACACGATCATGTGGCGCCAGAAGGCCAGCGACGTGGTGTTCGGCCGCCCCGAGGCGATGCGAACGCATCTTCGCGAAGGCATGCGGATCAGCCGCGGCTGCTGCCGCCAGATCGTCCTCCGCGAGCTGCAGACCCTCAACGGCGACCTTCACCGCCTGCACACCTGGGCGCAGTACGCCAAGGAAGCGGCGGGGGAGTTCAATTGAGTCGGTGGCGCAACCCCGGGAATTGCGGATTCGCAGATTCAAATCCGAGATGCATAAACGCGATGCTTCCGCAG
>CAZTVF010000093.1:14212-21253 GCA_964616985.1 uncultured Planctomycetaceae bacterium | reverse complement strand
CGCGGCGTGACGTCCTGCTTTCCAAAGCCGACTTGCATGGTTGAATCCTTGTCTTGGCGTCTACGGCGTCCCCATGTCTTGCACAATGGTAATCCCAAGCAATCCCGTCAGTACCTCGTTGGCCAGCGTTTCGAAGCGGACGGACTGGATCTCAACCTCCATGCCGAGGTCCAGTTCCTGCAGCACCGCGTGCGTGCCCCTGTCGCCGAGGGCCTGCGCGCGGCCGCTCTGCACGTAGGGTGCTCCCGTGCCATTGCACAGCCAGTCGTCGATCGTCTCGGGATTGCTCAGGGCCAGTTCCCGCCGGCCGCCGTCGGCCAGCAGCACGGTGAGCCTCGCGTTCTCGATGCGGCTCTGGGCCGGGTTCGTCGATGCGACCACGAGGAAATATATCCGGCAGCCGCGCAAGGCGACCGGGATGTCGACACAGGTGGGGAACTGGTCGTAGAGCGAGGTGAACACTGCGTCCAGGCCGCTGGCCGGAACATCGACGGGCACTCCGGTGTCTGTCACGAAGCGCCCGCCCGCCGCGGTCAGCCGCGAGACATCCGGCGTCAGGCGGCCGACCTGGTGGACCTCCCAGCGGCTGCGGCCGTTGGCCTGCACGGTTCGCACCTGCCACTCGGCCCGGTGCCAATAGAACGGCTTGAGCTGCGGTGTGTAGACGTTCTCATGGAGATGCTCGAGCCGTTGGTTGCGGAAGGCCGAGAGGTCGACTGGCGTGTAGGTCGGCCGGCGGATGGTGCTCTGCCGATCGGGACGCGCGGCTCGCCCGACGGCTGACCGCACGTCGACCTCCACGGGCAGCCAGAAACGCACGGACCGGTGAGAGACGAGCACAAAGAAGGTGTAGACGCTGGTCCGGTCCGGCAGCCGAACCGAGCAGGTCGAGCCGCTTGCGCTGAGGGCGGGTGTACCCAGCGCGCGGCCGCTGTCGCGGACTCCGAGAACGGCCCCGCGATCGAGAGTGATCTTGAATTCGCTGCCGGCTTCGCCATCGGCGGGAATGCTCGCCTCCGGCAGGGGCTCCGGGCCGTAGGCGATCTCCACGACGCAGTGCGTGCCACGAGGGCCTTCCACCTGGATCCAGGCGCATCCGATGCCGGGTTCGACGGAATGGTCGACGGGCCGGCCGTTCACCGTGACGGACCGGATCTCGGCGGTTCGCGCGCGCAGCCGGACCGCATGCGCCAGCGGGCGCACCGTGGCGATACGCATCCGTTCCCGCTCGCCGTCCCAGGTGTACTGGTACTCCACGGCCTTGCAGCGGATCGAGGCGCTAGCCCACTCCCGCGGGAAGGCAGGCTGGAGCGTGACCCGCTCGTCAGACGCCTGCATGTGCACGCCGAACAGGCCGTCCACCACGGTCCGTACGTAGATGGACGTCAGGTCGCTGAAATCGGTGTGCGGCGTGAAGGTGCCGTCTGGGTTGATCTTGTACCCGGTCGCGCCTGGCGCCGGCCCGGCGAAGAAGCTGCCGTCGATAGCCCGGCGGAAAGGCTCGGCTGCCTCCGTTTGTCCGATCCGGTAGCAGGCCAGAAGCGTATTGACGATCTCAGCTGTGTACAGCCCGCGCGTACTGTAGAGATCGGGGAGCCACTCGGAGGAATACATGATGGCGCCCGCGCGCGGCATGGCGCCGCTGGGGATCTCGAACTTGCGCAGGGCGAAACGCAGCATGCGGTACGAGCGGAAAGGGTTGCTGTACCGCAGGTCGATCGGCGTGTAGATGCTGGAGAGGTCGGGCGATTCGTGCAGACGACGCAGGCCCAGGCTGTCTCGGTATTCGCCGTAGACGCCGGCGCTCTCCGACCAGAGCGACCGCTCGATCGCGTCGGCGATGGCCGCCTCGCGAGCCCGAAACACCGCCGGGTCACGCCCCAGGCGAACCGCGATATCGGCCATGGCCTTGTTGGCACGCCAGTAGTAAACGGAGGCGATCATACCCCCGCCGCCGTTACACCACTTGTAATCAGTATTCCAGGCGTTGAGGAAGTTCTCGTATAGTCCGTCAATGGTCTTGAGGTATGTCTCGCCCCAGTCCAGATGCCTGGCGATCGTGTCGAAGCCGCCGTCGCGCATGAAGTCGAGGTCGCCGGTCCATTCCCAGTCGTAGAGCACCTGGTCCACCAGGACTTCGTTCATGTTATAGAGCACGTCCCACGGCAGGTATCCGGGGATTCGCCCTTGGGGGCTCTGCTTGGCGAAGAAGGCCCGTGCGTCTTCCCGCACGCGGTCGTGCCAGCCAGCCGTGGTGGCCCCGTAGGTCTTGCGCCAGCCGGCGTAGGCATCGTGCCAGGCGATGGCGCCGTGGCGGAACGTGGGAGCGTTCCAGGCGGCATTCAGGCCCAGCAATGCGTGGGGCAGGGCGGCGTTCAGATAGGGGTCGGGCGTGTCAATGACGATCGAGTCGGCTATGGCGCGATGGTCCGCGATCGCCTGGGAAAACACCTC
This sequence comes from uncultured Planctomycetaceae bacterium, assembly GCA_964616985.1. Taxonomy (GTDB): domain Bacteria; phylum Planctomycetota; class Phycisphaerae; order SM23-33; family SM23-33; genus CAZTVF01. Next base: position 18,799 of record CAZTVF010000093.1, on the reverse strand, counting down.
CGCTGGACGGGTCAGGAACGCCCGCACTCCTTCCGCAGCGGGCTCGTCGGTAGTGACGACAACGAACAGATCAGACCCACCTTGCAGCCGTAGGGAGAACGCGGCGACGGGGCGCGCCGTCCCGCGTGACTCTAGCAGCGCCCCGGGGCCCCCGGCGACGGCGTCGGCGTCGGCCGCTACAAATTCCGCCGGCAAGGTGGCGGCAACATGCAGCGGTGGGCCTTCGCCTGAAAGGGTGGCCACGTTTGCGGCAAAAGAGACCTGTGCGCCCTCGCACTCCTGAGGATGAAAGGCGCTGGCCTGGGGGTTCTGGTCGTAGTTGGCGTGCGCCCGTCCGCCTACGGCAAGCACCAAGGGGGCCGGCGGCTCGCCCTCGAATCGTATCCGCAGCAACAACCCCTCGAAAGCCATGGCACGGACGGCGTCGATTTTCACGGCGGCGGGCCCCTCGCCCAGACGGTACTGCTGGAGGCCCAGACAGTGCCTCGCGAGAACCGGCTCGACCTCAGACAGCCAGGGCCCGCCGGCGCATCCCAGCATCACATTGGCCAGCTTGAGCATGTCCTTCGTCGCGGAGATCTTCATCAGCATGAATTCCGGCCGATCGCTCACCAGGGTGATCTGCCGGTCGGGCCGCGGCACCGTGCTGTAGAGCGGCCGGTTGAAGCGGCGGGTTCCGTTCCACGCCTCAATGCCGCCGTCAACCGCCCGATACCGATAGTCCGCGCCGCTCCATGCGGGTTCGCCCGGCTCGGCGGGGCTTGAGCCGGAAGCGGCCCCGCCTCGCTCTTTCATGTTCCTGGACATCATGCTGTCGAACCTTATTCATCGTCTGGGCCGAGTTGCCCCCGCGGCTATGACCTGCGACCGCCGCAGCCATCTCTTGTGAGAGTGTGTCCTGCCTTCGCCACGGATGCGAGCCCTCGAACTCGTTGTTCGTCAGTTGCCAGATGGGACCTCATCATGGCCTCGGCCACTTTGACGGTGATCGTTCAAAAGGCGAATTGTGCGAGGCGTCCGCGAAGTACGCCAGAGAAATCTACGCGCCCTGACGGCGCTGGAACCCGGCCCGCCGCGGGCAGACAATGAGTATGCGTGGATTGACAGATGCCTGGAGCTCATATAGCCTCCGTGACATCGAACCAGGACAGACAGACGCGGACAGGTGCATGCGGCTGTAAGGAAACCAATGACAGCCCCGCCAGGGCGGCGGGGCTGGATCAAGGGAAACCTCTGCGTCGTAGATGCGCCGAGAATCGAACCCCTGTCGCCTGCGCGACCCAAGAGGACCACGCGCCATGATGGAACCGGATCGCCTCAAGGCCATGAGGTTTGCCCATCCCCAATACATCCCGGTAACGCTCGGGGTGCTGCCGGCGGCGTGGATGAAGTACCGCCAGAAACTTGACGAACTGGCCAGGCGGCATCCGCTGCTGTTCGGCGAGATCAAAGGCGACCGCAACTACGACTGGGTCTGGAGCGACCTCTACCGGCGGGGCAAGCACGCCGACGGCTGGGGCTGCGTCTGGGACAACATCTACGAGGGCCACGACGCCTACGTGGTGCATCACCCGCTACCGCGGCGGGAGGATGTCTGGAAGCTCAAACCCCCCACGATCGACGAGGGCCTGCCGCACGGCTTTATGTATATGCGACTGATGTATTTGCGGGGGTTTGAGGAGGCCATGGTGGACTTCGCCGAGGAGCCACCGGAGCTTCAACGGATGATCGACGTGGTGCTGGAATACAACCTGGCCCAGTTGGACAAGCATCTCAAGACGTTGAAGGAGCCGACGATGGTCGGTTTCGGCGACGACATGGGCATGCAAACGTCGCTTCCGATCAGCCCGGCCAAATGGCGCAATTACCTCAAGCCCTGCTTCGCCGAACTCTTTGGCCGATGCCGCCGGGCAGGGCATTACGTTTACCTTCACTCGGACGGCCACATCTGGGAGATCATCCCGGACCTGATCGAGTGCGGCGTCCACGTGATCAACCCGCAGTACCGCGCCAACGGCGTCGAAAACCTGGCGAGGGTGTGCAAGGGCAAGGTCTGCGTCGACCTGGACCTTGACCGGCAGCTCTTTCCCTTTGCCACGCCGGCGCAGATCGACGCCCATGTGCGGGAGGCGGTCGAGACGCTGGGACTGCCGCAGGGTGGGCTGTGGCTGAAAGCCGAGACCGACGACGGGTTAACGCTGGAGACGATTGAGGCTATCTGCGTCGCTCTGGAGAAGTACCGCGGATACCTCGCATCTGAGGAAGACAACACGGCAGAGGAGAACTGATCCCATGACACAGACAGCGAATATGCACAGCGAACTCACCCGGCGGATCGCCGAGCTGGAACGCAGGGGCGGAGGCACGCTGGATCTGCCCGACGGGGTCCATGGCATCGACCGGACATTGCGCCTGCCCCGGACGGTCAGCCTGAGCATGTCACCGCACGCGACTATCCGGGCATTGCCGGGCTTCGAAGGTGAGGCGGTGGTCCTCAAGGCTGTCCATGACAAGGAAAAGGAGGTCCACCATCGCTGCGGCTGGATTCGCGGCGGCGTCATCGATGGCGCCAAGCTGCCTGTAACGGGCCTGAAGATCGAGGGGTGCTCGCGACTGGAGGTGTCGGAGCTGGAGGTCCACAACGCCCTGCAGAAGGGCATCCACTCGGCCGGCTGGTACGAGGTCAACATGCACAACATCCGCTGCAACGTGGACCTCGACCTCAAGTGCCCGCCGGGCAGCATCGGGCTGCACTACGAGAACGCCGACAGCGTCGTGCACACGGCCATGATCGTGGGCTACGAGATCGGCGTCCGCAGCGACGGCGGAAGCAATGATTTCAACGGCGTGCACGTGTGGAACTACGACCCCGTGCACGGGCCGATGAACTACTGCTTCTACTGCAACGGGACCGGTGACACGTACGTCCAGTGCTACGCCGACTCGCCGAAGGTGGCCGGCTTCCACGTGTGCAAACCGTTTCAGCGAGTCGTTGCCTGCCGAACTTTCTACAGCCGTTTTCAGGCCGACCGGTCGGGCACGGCCGTGTTCATCACCCCCGAAGGCCACAGCGGCACGTACCTGGGCAACTTCCACTTCGCCACGGCCGAGCAGACGCTCGCCAAGGGCTACGACGGTTACCTTGCCGACGCGACCATCCTGGGCGACGTCTACCCGCAGGGAGTGGTGCACGGCGGTAAGGAGTGCCGCATTCCATCGCAGAACGGGGACCTGAACCATTTCCCGCCGGTGCATGTGACCGGCCCGTCGCTGCGGCTGGACGCCCGGCCGTCTCCGCCGACACCTGAGGAGGGGCGAGTCGGCGAGATAGCGTGGGTCGACCAGAGCGGCAACGAGGCGATCTTCATCAAGACGTCTCGTGGCTGGATGCGGACTGAACTGACGATGACGAGCGACAACCAAAGATGAGGGTAACGCCGATGACAGCGACACCCCACAACCCGCTGCCGCGCTGGAGGGGCTTTAACCTGACTGAGAAGTTCAAGCCGGCCCGTGACGGACTGTCGGACGAAACGTCCGCGGAGGGCCGCATGGGCCGGCACGAGCCCTACAGCGAGGATGACTTCCGCTGGATCGCCGACTGGGGGTTCGACTTCGTCCGCTTGCCGATCTCGTACCGCTGCTGGGCCGGCGGCGAGGGCCCAATGGCTATGGACGAGCGGGTGCTCTCGCAGGTGGATGAAGCCGTCGAGTTCGGACGGCGCTGCGGAATCCACGTCTGCCTGAACATGCACCGTGCACCGGGCTACTGCGTGAACCCTCCGCCGGAGCCTTCAAGCCTCTGGAAGGACGCCGACGCCTTGGCCGAGTGCTGCCACTACTGGCAGGCATTCGCCAAACGCTACCGCGGCATTGCCGCCCAGCAGCTTAGCTTCAACCTGCTGAACGAGCCAGCCAAGCCCGATGAGAACATGACCCGCGCCGGTCACGAGCGCGTCATCCGCGCGCTGACGGCTGCGATTCGCAAGGAAGACCCCCAGCGACTGATCATCGTCGATGGCGTACGATGGGGCAACGAGCCGCTGCCGGAGCTGACAGACCTGAGCGTGGCCCAGAGCTGCCGCTTCTATCTTCCTTCCGCCGTGAGCTTCTACAAGGCGACCTGGACGGGCGGCGTTGCGTCTCCCGAACCCCGCTGGCCGGTGGAACATGACGGCGAGCGATGGGATCGCCAACGGCTGGAGGAGCACTATCGGCCGTGGGCGCAGATGGCCCGGCAGGGGGTCGGGGTGCATTGCGGCGAGGGGGGGTGTTTCAACCACACGCCGCACGCGGTCGCGCTGGCCTGGTTCGAGGACGTGCTGGACATCCTGACGGGACTCGACATCGGCTATGCGCTGTGGAACTTTCGCGGCCCCTTTGGCGTGCTCAATTCCCAGCGCAAGGACGTTGCCTACGAGGACTGGCACGGCCACCGGCTCGATCGCAGGCTGCTGGATCTGCTGAGGAGGTTCTGACCCTGACGCCATGACGCCATTGGATGGTTCAACTAGACGGTGGAAGATTTGCAACATCAGATCTAAACGATTTGTATCGTCGCGTAATCAATAGAAACAATCGTTTAAA
>CAZTVF010000093.1:0-14202 GCA_964616985.1 uncultured Planctomycetaceae bacterium | reverse complement strand
CTGAGGAGGTTCTGACCCTGACGCCATGCCGCCATTGGCGGAGCAGAACCACGATGAGCACGGCTCGGCCGACAATGCGACTGGAGACCGACGCCGCTGGAAACACAAGAAGAGTTTTCCGATGAACATGTTCGAAGGATGCCGAGGGAAAGCCCTCAACAACAGCCTGCGATGGCTGAACGAGCCGCCGCAGTGGCATTTCACAGACGGCGGTTGCTTGACCATCGTCCCGAAGGCCTGTGCGGATTTCTTCCGGCCTCACGATGACGTGCCGCATGACGACGCGTGTCTTCTCTACGCGGAAGTCTCCCGCGACTTCACCGCGGTGACGACGACCCGCGCGGAACTTGTCGGGTTCGGCGACGCGGCGGCGATGACGGTTCGGTCCGGCGGAACTCAATGGGCCAAGTTGTGCGTCGAGCGAAGTCCTATCGGCGAGATCTCCATGGTCTCGGTTGTCACGAACGAGTCCACGACCTCCAGGTTATGAGCGGCTTAGCCCGGTTTGTCGCAACTTCTCTAAATGGCCGATCCGGCTGCTCACTGCCGAGAGCGGACCCGTGCGACAGCCAACGGCGAGACCCCAAAGACAAGCAGCCCACGACGCAGCCCAGCGACCGCAAGACCCTGTTGTTGAACTGGTTCGCCAGGAACAAGAGGCCCTCGAACTGATCTATTCCAACACTCGGGCAGTTGGAATTGCCTTGTTGCATCCGCGGGCGGTAGACTCACACGAAGACTTGGCGAGTAAGGAGTCCCAATGGACAGCAGGAAGATGAGTCGGATCCTGTTTCTGGGCAACAGCATCACCATGCACGGGCCGGCGCCGGAGATCGGCTGGTCGGGCAACTGGGGCATGGCCGCTACCGCGCAGGGAAGGGACTACGTGCACCTGCTGCTGGGCCTCATGGCCGAGGCGACCCAAGCCAAACCCGAGGCGATGATTGAGAATGTCGTCGACTTCGAGAGGGAGCACGCTACCTGCGACGTCGGCGTGAGATTCAGAAAGGAGGCCGAGTTCAAAGCCGACGTGATCGTCGTGGCCATCGGCGAGAACGTGCCGGGCTTGGCCAGCCAGGAGGCCCAGGAGAGATTCCGCACGGCGTTCGCGGCTATGCTGGGGGTGCTGAAGCAGGGCGGGCAGCCGGCGCTGTTTGTACGCAGCTCTTTCTGGCCCGACAAGGTCAAGGATGGGATCCTGCGGCAGGTCTGCACGGAAGCCGGTGGGACCTTTGTGGACATCAGTAGCCTCGGCGGCGACGAGTCCCTCTATGCCCGCGCCGAACGAAAGATCGGGCATCAGGGTGTCGGCGTCCATCCGGGCGACAAGGGCATGAAGGCCATCGCCGACTTAGTCTGGGAGGCGATCTCCGCGACTGTGGCGCCCACGGCGACCCGCGTGCAAGTCGGGGCCTACTTCTTTGACGGCTGGGCCGGCCGGCATCCGCTGGCCGGGAAGGCGGAGTGGGCCAGGAACGCGCCCACCCACCTCACCGAACGGATGCTCAAGGAGTTTCCCGGCCGCGAACCCGTCTGGGGGTGGAGGGACGACGCGCTCGAGACCATGGAGCGGCAGATCGACTTGGCCGCCGACAATGGGATCGCCTTCTTCGCCTTCTGTTGGTACTGGCGCGACGATGGACGGATGATCAACAGAGAGGCGATCGAGAACGATCCGCTGCACACCAGTCTGGGGCTCTACCTCAAGGCCCGGAACAACGATCGGCTGAAGTTCTGCCTGCTGGTGGCCAACCACCAGGGGGCGGAGATCAAGGGGGCGGAGAACTGGAAGCAGGCGGCGGAGTTCTGGATGCCGTATCTGAAGCATCCGCAGCACGTCACGGTCAGCGGGAAGCCGCTGATCATCGTGTTCAGCTCCGCTGGCGGCGACAAGGTCGGCTTCGCCGGCGCCCAGGAAGCGGCGAGGAAGGCGGGCCTGCCGGGGCTCGCCATCGCCGGCTGCGGGGAGGCACCGCCGGAGACCGGCTACACCCACCGGACTCACTACAACGTTGTGCCGGGATACACGGAGGGGCCTGAGCAGCACAAGTACGTGGAGCTGGTGGCGGCGAACATGGCGGGATGGGGCGGCAGCCGCGGGCAACCCTACATGCCAATCGTGACCGCCGGCTGGGACAAGCGGCCGTGGGAGGGCCCGGCGGGCCTGAACCAGAAGGCGGGTTGGTACTACCCGGATCGGACGCCGGGGCAACTCTCTGACTTCCTGTGCAGCGCAATCGCGTGGATGGACCGGCACCCTGACCAGACGACCGCGGAGCGCATCGTGCTCATCTATGCATGGAACGAGTTCGGCGAAGGCGGCCACATCGCCCCGACCAGGGAGGACTCCGAGGGCCAGTACCTCGATGCGATACGGCTCGCTATGAAGCGGATGCGTTAAGCAGGCGATGGAGGTCGAACTCACGACTTTCACGTTGGCATCGTCACGCTCACCACGACCTTCTATGAGAAAGGCCGTGCTGTCAAGACGGAATCTTCGCAGACGTTTCCTGCGCGGAAGCGGTTCAACTTGATACCATCCCCGATGTTATCCACAGTCTCTATCAGCGGCTCAACAGCCCGAACATGGCATCGGGGACCTTGAATTGCTCCCTCGCGCTGGATCGGACGCTCGAGCAGACGTCACCGTATGAGTCTTTCACGGGCGGATCAGATTTTCGGGAGGGACAGGACCCCCGTCACGGCATAGGCGTGAGGAAGTCTTCGAACGTCTTGTTCACGATTTGCTCGTAGACGTCTTGCCCGTACTTGAGCTGCTCGACGATGATCTGGCGATCCTTCTCCGCGTCCCCGGCCGACCGCATCAGGTCGCCCGGGGCGGAACTGTCGCTGCCGTACATGAGCCTGGTGGCGCCCGCGAATTCGATGGCCTTGTGCAACGCGTCCTTCCGCCACAGGTCGGGCGTGCCCCGGGTGATGTCGATATACATCTGCATGGGCCGCCGGTGCTCATGGGCATACGCCATCATCCGCCCGGCCGTCGCGATGCATTCGTCGGTCCACGGCCAGGAGATGTGCGCCAGCGCGAACTTGATGCGAGGGAAGTGCAGCAGGGCCTCAAAGAAGCACGGCCGGCAAAAGCGACTGGAGTCCTCGAAGGCGTACAGGATTCCGGAGTGGAACAGCACGGGCAGGCCATGGCGCTCGATCTCAGCGTATACAGGCAAGAGCCGTTCTTCATAGGGATACCAGTGCGCGGGGATCATCTTGATGCCCCTGACCCCGCGTTCGGCCGCGTAGCGAACGGCCTCGACGGCGCCCTGGAGCCGCGGCTCGATCCACGCGAAGGGCACCAACCGGGCCGGATCGGGCGTACATAGGCGGATGATCGCGTCGGTGGAACGCTTCTGGGCCTCCGCCGACATGTTCGAGAGAGTGAGCTTCTCGTCGCCCATATACGGCGCGATCGCCAACATGCGGCGAATGCCGCAACGGTTAAGCTCCCGCAACACGTCGTTGCCATCGCCTTCCATGCAGTGTACGTGAGAATCGCAGAACATGGGATGTCGCCTGTATTATGTTGGTGCCTCATCTTCGGGTGCCTACGGTGTCAAGTCAACTGCCCACCGTTCTCAGGGCAATCGCATCCTAAAATCCCTGGTCCTGCCGGGTGAGGCCCCGGAACCGTATGAAGCAGGGCATACATCGTCATGTGCGGCATCCCCCTAGGGCCTGAGGAAGTCCGAGCAGGCCTTGGGGCAACGGCCAGCTTTCCATGGGCGTCAAAGCACCACCGAGGTGGCTCGTTCAACTATCGTAAGTGGTCGGGCAGAGCCTGGCCTCGACACGCGTCAAACAGGTTCATCCGGACGCTCCTTTCCGATCGGGCCAAGACGCGGGCCGCTCCGATCGTGTCTTCTTCGATTGCTGTCACTGATACGTAGCCGCGGACATCGACATTATCTTGAGTCCCCTTGTCACGGCGTGAAGGGTTCCGTCGGCGTCAATTGCGCAGAAACATAGACATATCGCACTCTTCATGTTCACCAGCGGTACCTACCCGGCTATCGCTTGCAGCACAATCTTTCCACTGTTTCCGTTGCCGCACATGATCGCGTGAGCGGCTTGCGCTTCGGTCATCGGCAGGACCTGGTGAATCTTGACCCTGAGGTCACGCCTCGAGAAGGCACCCCAGAGTTGTTCTTCAAGGGCGGCGAGAATCTTTGCCTTCATCTCAATCGTGCGGCTGCGCAAGGTGCTGCCGATCAGTCTCACGCCGCGTTTGAAGAAGTCGAGCATGTCCAGCTCGGCCGCTGTTCCGCCGAGGGTGGCGATGACAATCCAGCACCCTCCGCTGGCCATGGTTTTCAAGCACGGCCCGAGATTGGGACCGGCCACGCAATCCAGGGCGACATCGACCGGATGAGCCGCGAGCACATCGGCGATGCTCTGTTTCCTGCGGTTGATCACGACATCGGCCCCAAGGTCCCGGACGAATTGTGCCTTTTCCTCGGAGCCGACCGAGGTGATGACTTTCGCGCCGACATGCTTGGCCAATTGGATGGCGGCAGTTCCCACCCCGCTGGCACCGGCCTGGACAAACACGGTGTCACCCGCTCCGATCCCGCCTTCGATACATAGATTCGAGTACGACGTGGCAAACGCTTCGGGAATAGCAGCGGCCTCCACGAAGGTCAGCCCCTCCGGAATGGGCAGGACCATGCATTCAGGTGCCGCAACCTTCTCGGCGTATCCGCCTCCGCCCAGCAGGGCGCAGACCCTGTCGCCAACCTTCCAGCGGCTGCCGGCACCAGCTTCGGCCACAATGCCGGCCACCTCTAACCCCATCCACTGGGGCCATCCAGGCGGCGAAGGGTAGCTCCCTTCCCGCTGCAACAGGTCGGCGCGGTTCACTCCTGCGGCGCGGATGTCGATGACGACCTCTCCGTCCTTGCGAACCGGGTCGGGAACTTCGCTCCAGAGGAGGGACTTGTCTTCCGCGATGAGGATGGCGTGCATGGTCATGTCCAATCCAAGGGATGGGTACGATCGGCGAGCGGGAATCGGACGGCGCAGCCGCGAAGGTGCGAGGCGTAGACGGCGTAGATCATTTCCAGGGCGAGGCGCGCGTTGTGCACATTGGATATCGGCTGTCGGTCTTCCTCGATAGATCGGATCAGGTCGCAGGCCGCATGGCGATTGCTCTTGCAGAACAGTGTCGCCCACGGCGTGTACGCGCCGCGCAGCGACTCTTCCATCGGCGCCGCGCCGGGGATGGTGCGAGTGTCCACGACCGGCACCTCCTCGAAATGCGATTCGGCGTCGGTCGGCAAGGGCCGGCGGTTGACGAGTAGAGTCGCATCCCGGTGGTCGTCAAAACGCAGGGACAGTGAGCCTTCGGTCCCCGCCACCGCGATGCCCATCTGCGTCTTCTGCCGGGTGGGGTCGGCCAAGCCCCGCCGACTCTCGAACAGCCCTCGCACGCCCTTGGCGAACCGAAACACGGCGAAGACCTCGTCGCCGGCGGCCGGACCGATCGGTTCGACCGTCGCCATCAGTTCGCCCTTGCGGACCGGCCGGCCGTCGACTGCGACTTCGCCCCAGGCAGACTCCGGTTCGCCGAAAAAGAAGGTCTGCAGATCGAGGATATGCGTCCCCAGAACCATCATGTCCTCGCCGCCGCCGCGATGGTCGCTCTTGCCTCGGCCGATGACCGTCAACGGTCTGCCAATCTCGCCGCCTTCGATCATCTTCTTCATCTGCAGGAAACTCGCATCGTAACGGGCCGGGTGCGCCATGCAGAGCTTGATATTTGTTCTTTCGAGCAATTCGACAAGGGCGTCGGCTTCCTCCAGGCTCGAGGTCATCGGCTTCTCGCAGTAGATGTGGATGCCCCGCTCGGCCGCCGCGACGATCTGCGGAAAATGGACTCCGGGGTGGCGCGAGCAGAGCACGACGATGTCCGGCTTCTCCGTATCGAGCATCCGCGCGTAATCCCGGTAGTGCCGGTGCGCGCCCGTTGCCGCCATGACGCTTTCCAGGTCGTCTGCTTTGGAGTCGAAGAAGCCGACTACCTCCACATGAGGCAGCCCGTTGAAAGCCATGTGCAGCCCGTGCAATCCGAGCGAAGGCACCGCGGTGTCTCGGGCAATGGCGACTCTCCATGGCTTCATGATCCGCTCCATCTGCCGTATCCCGACGCCGCCAGCACGACCTCCTGCACCAGGTAATCGTGCTCGTACGTGTACGGATTCTCGATCTGGCCATTGATGACCCGGGCCAATTCCAGAAGTTGCCCGCGGTAGCGGTCGTGCTGCAGGCCAAAGTCAACGACGTGGGTTCCGGCTGCATACTCTTCGTTGCCTTCGCGCAGGGTCAATCGCAGGGTCAGCGACTTGCCATCGAATCGCTCCAACGGGCACAGTTCAGCCGTCCCCCGGGTGCCGCAGATCTTCAGACGCCGGTGGTTGATGCCGTCGATCTCGCGGCTAGAGGCATGCAACATGACGATGGCACGGGGATAGTCCAACACCGCCAGGCAGTTGTTCATGCAACCGCCGGGCGAAAGCGGGGCCGGTTTCAGGAAGGGCGTGACGTGGCCAGGGCGTCCCAGCATGGCCACCACCACGTCGATCAGGTGGCAACCCAGGTTGAACATGATGCCCCCCTTGAAGTTCGCCAGGTATTGCTGGTAACCATCCCCGCCGTAGTCATGGCTCATAGTCGCGTGCACTTCAAAGAGATCGCCCAGCCAGCCTTTGCGGACCGCTTCCTGGCAGAACCGCACGGCGGGGTTGTCGCGAAGCATGTAGCCCATCTGGAACGGGAGCTTCTTCGCGTTACATCCGCGCACAAGCCTGCCGAAAAGCTCCAGGTTATCCCCGCCGGGTTTGTCCATATGCATCGCCAGTCCGCGATCCATGCAGCGCATTGCCGTGGGAACCAGATCAAGATTCGCCGTCTCCACGGTCACGGCCTGGAGCCCGGCTGCCGCCAGCAACTCGTCCTCGGTCATCCAAGCCAACCCCTCATAGGGCGACATGTCGTCATTGGGGAATCTCGCGGCAGCGGAGCCGCGGTCATCCACCACGCCGACCACCTCGTAGACCTCGGGCATAGCACGCATGGCTTTCATCTTCGCCGATGCGTGCTCGTGGCAGATGCCGATCTGGCCGATTCTGATTCTCTTCATCGAATCACTCTCACTGCATCCACGCAAACTGCGGGTTCTGCTCCTTCACGATCTCCGTGATCCGGACCACCTCGAATGCATCGGCATTCCTGATGGGAAATGGAATGTTGTTGCGCAGGGCGTCATACACGTGGCCGGCGAGGGCGATCTCGACATGGGCCCACATATTGGTGCTTGGCGTCACATCCCGGATCTCTTCCATCCACGGCAGATCCTGGTCGGCGCTCATGGGTCTGCCCGCGGGGTTATCGGTATTTGCGACGGCCGGCGGCCACTGGAATCGGGGGTCGAGGTATCTGAGATGGATCTTCTCCTGTTCCTGCCCGTACATGAGCGTGCCGCGATCACCATAGACGGTGCAGTACGGTCCAGGCAGCGCCACGGAGTTGCTGATCTCGATCTCCACGGCTACGTCGTTCTCGCCGATAAGCGCGATCTTCACGTGGTCGTCGCCATCGCCCGGGGTAAGAACACGCCTGAGATAGCTGTACACCTCGCGCACTGGGCCGCCAAGCAGCCGCAGCCCTTGGTCCAGGAGGTGCGGCCCCCAGACACTGAGCTGGCCGCCGCCGCAATCAAGCCGCATCTGCCAGTCGTTTCGCCGCATGAAATCATGGTGCTTGCAGAGCTTCACCACCTGTATCTTGCCCAGCAGCCCCTGTGCGAGAATCTCCATGGCATTGCCAAAGGCCGGTTCGAAACGGTGGTTGTGACAGAAGTAGAGCCTGCCAGGGTGCGCCCTGTCGAGTTGCCGCAGCAGCCGCAGATCCGCCGCTGTCACCGCTATCGGTTTCTCCAGCAAGACCGTTTTGCCAGCGGCCAAGGCCTGCTCGGCATTTCGGGCGTGGTCCAGCGACCGCGTGGCGATGATGACGAGTTCCACATCCTGGGCCGCCAGGAACTCCGCAAAATCCGCGTAGCCCGCTCCGCCGAACTGTTCTGACACGGCCCTGATCCGTTCCGGGTCCCTATCGCACAGCGCAACCAGCTCGAACTTCTCTGGGGCCCTGCTGAAGTACCGGCAATGTTCAGTGCCGAAGCGGCCGACGCCGCACACTCCGAATCGGATTTGAGCCATATTCGCCCTGGCCTTTCACGCTCGCGTGATGCAGGAGTGGATGAACTTGTCTTGGCGGCACGGTAACCCGAACGGGCTCCAACATCAAGCATCCCATGGGTGGCCCCAGGGCATTCGCATTCTCGTGGCACGGGCATCTTGCCCGTGCGTCCCACGGGCGTCCCGCCCGTGGATATTCGAGAAACACTGCAGGGGCGAGACGCCCCTGCGACTCATGGGCAGGGCGCCCATGCCACAAAAAGCCGAGAACGCGATTGCCCTGTGGGTGGCCCGGGATCGGTGCATCTGCCAGGACGCAGTAAGCGGATAGTTACGCGTGGCGGGCACGGCGTCGGCGGCCTGGCGCATGTTGTCCAGGATTCGGGCGGCGGAGTTGTCGGTGACCTGGACGGCCACCGGCATCCGCCCCCGCGAGCAGCGCACGGCCGTCTCAACCAGCGTCCGCCGCTGCGCGTCGGTCATCCAAGGCCCCTCGCCGTTGCTGCCGGTCAGGAAAAGCCCCCGCACGCCCAGGCGAACGTGGTGCTCCATCGGCCGACGGCGGCCTTGTCAATCTTCATGTCCTTCGTGAACGGGATCGGGGCACCCGACCATACGCCGCCGGGGATTTCAGTCACCATCGCTGCGACTCCTGAAGAGGGATGGTGAGGGGGCAGGCCGACCCTACTTGTTCTCACCGCCAGCGGCTTGCCACTGGATCTGGTAGTTGTCGCCAGGGCCGCAGCCCAGGAAGGTCAGCAGGGAACACTCGCCGGCCTTCAGGGGCACGGCGAAGGTCAGGGCGACCGGCCGAGTCGTCGCCGTCGGCGTCTGGGCGGGCGCTCCATTGACCTGGTACCTGACTGCTGTGCCATACGTGCGGACAGCGACGGTCATCGTACCATCGCCGCCATCCTTGGGGGCGCGGAGCGGGATATGCACCTCCCGTGCGCCATAGGGCGTCGTGATCTTGCCCATCATCGACAGCACGCCGTTGGTTTCCTTGACGTCGACAGATAGGAACGCTGGGTTGTAGTAGTCGCGTCCGGTGGCCGGATCGACGATCCGGTTTACGACCGTTTCGAGCGAGTAGACCTTGCCTTCGGCCGGCGCCTTGTTCAGCACGAGGATCGCCGAACCGCGCGGGGCCTTGATCTCCCATCGCCCGTCGGTTGCCTTGCCGGCCTGTGCTGCCTTGCCGTCGATCCAGACGCCCTTGGGCTCCTGGGCCGAATGCAGGAACACGCTCAGACCGGGCCCGGAGGCCCCCATGTTGGCGTCGGCCGCCGCCAGGCGCGCGAACATCAACACGTCGTTGGCGAAGCCGTCGGCAACGCACACGCCGTCGGGGATCTCGAGCCAAGCCGCCGGCCTGGCGACGTTGGGATCGATCACGTAGCACTGGCGTGGGTTCAGTCCCGTCGGGCCGCTGGCGTCGTAGCATGGCCAGCCGGCGATGCCGCCGGGGGGATCGGCCTTGGCGACATTATAGATACGTCCGTAATGGAACAATCTCTTGCCGCCCTCGTACTGGACAAATGCCGTGCCCCAGGGCGTTTGCTCGTAGCGGAAGTCTTCGCCCTTGTCGCCCCTGAAGTAGGTTAGCACCTTGCGATCCCAGTCTTCGGGGAAGGTCGCCCGCAGGCCGTTGCGAACGAACAGCAGCGCCCTCGCCCGCTCGAGCCATAATTCGTTGACGAATTGGTCAAAGGGCACGCTCTTGCCGGCGTACAGGGGACGCATGAGCGGGGTGGCCGGCAGGTCGCCCCGCCGCTCCATCTGCTCCATGGCCAAGTGGAAAGCGGCGCCCCCTTGCTCGACGATCTGGCTTTTGTGGGGGAAGCCGAAGATGGCCCCGTAGGGTGCGTGCAGAGCGTTGGAGACCGGCGATGCCTGTTTGATCCGCTGCATGTTCATCGAAGGCTTGGTGCCCCAGATGGTGCCGCAGCCCAGCCCCAACGACGCCCCGCTGGTGTTCACCTCGGTCATGTGCTCGGTGCCGTGGATCGAGTTGGGATTTTCGGTCTGGGCCTTGTAGAAGTACTCGGCCATGCCGGCTGCGGAGGTCTTGCCACCGATGGCTGCCCCGCGGACATCCATCGGGCAAATGTAGGCGGAGTCGTGGTAGATCCCGTCGGCACCATAGTCCTGGATGTATTCCTTCACCCAATCGAGGAACCATCGCTGCCACTGCGGGTGGGCCAGATTGTGGTAGTCGTGGAAGGTGACGGACGTGTTGGCGTCAGGCAGGAACGGGCATCGCGTGCGGGCGTCGAGGGCATATTCCAGGCCCTTCTGCTCGCGATCGTTCTTGGGCGCCGGCGACCACATGATCGTCGGCTGGAGGTACGCCATCAGCTTGACGTTCTTGGCCTTCCATGCCTTCATGTCCTCGCGGAAGCCCGGCGTGGAGGGCTTCTTCGGGTCGTTGCTCTCGAAGGTCTGGTACGGGGTGTTGTTGGTGTGGTTCTTGTCGAAGCCCACCTCGCGGATCGCAGGGGCAAACGTCACTGTGCGGCCCAGGTCCTTGTCGTCAAAGTAGGCCGTCAGGTAATCGATCCACTGCGACTTGGCCTTGTCGATGCCGTAGTTCATGAAGCACACCCGTCCCACCCAGTCAGGACGCTTGGCGAACTTCTGGTTCTTGACTCGCCAGTCGCGGAACCGCGCCGCCGCCTGGGCCCAGCTTTTGTCAAACGCCTGCAACCGCCACGTCAGCGGGCGGGCCTCGGTGCTCTTGTCGAACGGCGGCATGTTGAGCGACATCACCGAGAAGCTCAGGCCTTCAGAGTTGCTCATCCAGAACAGATACTTGTAGGTGTTCAGGTCGGCGTCCTGCCCCCAGACGGCGATGGCGCCGGCCTTCTCGCCGTTGAGGGCAAGGAACGAGTAATCCCAGAAGGAACCCCACTGGTTCACCCACATCTTGGGCTGCATCGAGCGGTCCAGGCGAACCCCCTCGAAGATGGGCGCTTCGATCGTGATCGCAGGGGCAAGCCCGCTGACCGTGAGGCTGCATCCGTAGACGCCAGGCCGCGGACTCTTCACCGCCGGCGTCACCAGCAGGTCGGCGGTGTTGGCGTCGATGGCCAGCTCCAAGCTGTAGACCTCATCGTCGTTGGCCTGCTGGCCATTGAACAGGCCCGTGTATGTCAGGACGGCCGCGCTGTCGCCCTTGGCTGCGAAGGCGAACTTGCTCCCCACATGGGGGTAGTGCTGGTTGGGCCAGTTGGCGTCGTGGCCAAGCTTGGGGTCGGGGGTATTCCATGCATTGGGAAAGTTAGGATCCACGACGTATTCCCACCACGGCTTGAGGAAGAGCTTGTAGGCGCCGAGGCGGTCGTCCTCGGAGGCCTGCGTGCCCAGCCCGCTGGGCAGGAAGGGCAGGATGTGATCGCGATTAGCATCCTTGTTGATGTATTCCTCGCCTGTGAGCTTGTTGAGGAATCCGGTGACGATGCCGTCGGTGATGACGATCTTGTACCGGTTCGTCTCGGCAACGGCCCCGCGGGGCGTCTCGGTGATTCCCGCTTGCGCCATCCCCGCCAACAGCAATCCCGGTATCAATGCCCAGAACGTGCCTGTTTTCATCTGTCAGTCCCTTTACTGTGTGGTCCCGACGTCGTTCAACTCGGCCGTCCATCTTATGCGTTGCCGGCCTGATGTGGCAAGCCGAGATTGTCCGCCACCCAGTTGGCGTCGCCGAACGATGAGGGGACAAAGACGTCCATGAGGGGTGGCTCCTCTCGGTAATCGATGGCGATGATTCCAGACTATTAATGTCTGTAATTGCCAATGCAACAGCCCAAAGCCCCAGGACCGGCGAGAATGGCTTCGCCTGTTACGTCGGCTCTTCAATCTTCAATAATGCCTCTGCGGTAGTTTGATCAAGCGTTCATCGAGCGTGTGCCCGTGCCAATCCTTGTAGGGGACATCCTTGCGGCCGGAGTCCTGCACGTCGAAGGGGCCGCGGAAGTTCCATAGCGCAAAGCCAATGTTGAGATTGGTGAGGATGTCCAGCATATTCTCGACCCGGGCCAGTCGCGTTGCCTTTTCGACGAATGGACGACGTGGTCTTCATACGGTGACCATTCTCCTGATCGTCTGCTCGTCGGTCCTCACCCGGAGCGGCGAGCCCTTCTCGCCGCCCCATCTTCCCAGCCAGGTGAAGCCGGCGGCAATCCAGATCTCGCCGGGCCGCCGCTCGAAAACGTACGGATAGCTGAATTGGCCGCCCACTGACTGGCGGGCGATCACTACGGGTTTTGTCCAGGTTTGCGCGCTATCCCCCGAAATGGCCAGGGACAGCTCCTGCCGGTGCCAGGACGCCGGGAACTCAGTGTGTTGGATATCGTGCCACAGTGGCCAATCACGACCATCCGCGGGTCCGGCCCTATTCCACACCAGGACCAGCCGGCCGCTGTGCAGCTTCACCAGGGCCCCCGGTGCGGAACTGGCGTCGATGCAGGTGGGCTGGATGGTGCGCCACGTTCGCCCCTGATCCTCCGAGAATGCCTGCCAGAAGCGGCCGAGGTTAGTTCGGATAAGCATGAGGAGGCGAGCGTCGGCCAGTTCCACCACGGCGGGCTCCATCGCGCCGTCGTGGTGCCCATGACCGCCGAGGTCGATCAGGTTGCTGCGTGACCAAGTCCTGCCTTCGTCGTCCGAGTAAAGCGAGCAAGTGACCCAGCGGCCCGGATGGGAGACCAGGTGAGGCACCGACGCCACCACTCTTCCCGTCGAGGTCTGGATGAAGCCGAAGAAATTGGCATTGTAGCCGTCAAGGAGACGTTGCCGGTCGGTCCAGGTCCTGCCGCCGTCGCGGCTGCGTATTGACCATACCTCACCACGACACCCTGGTTTCGGCTCGCGGGTGTCGGCATCCCACTGAAAATCCCACTGCGAGAAATCCAGGTAAACCAGTATCACAACGCCGTTTCGAGTCTGCAGCAGGTAATGCGCAGCGGATTCTCCCTCCGGCGGGGGAATTCCGGGACACACCGGCGTGGCATCGGACCAGGTAGCCCCTTCGTCCGTGCTGATGCGTATGCCTTGGTCATCAACGGTTATGATGCTGCCATCGGCCATCGCCAGGAAAGGGCCGGGTCTGTCGGCCGACAGGCGCTCAAGGGCTGGATGAACCCAACGCTCGTCACTTGTGGGGCTCTTCATGGACTCACGACTCCTTGGTTGCAGCATGAACTGCGTTCATACCGTCAACGTGCACAGGACCAGGCAATTCCCGTGCGAGTCAGCATCGCGCTTTCCGTTCAGCCGCCCGTTGGCGCACCAACCACCTCGTGCCGGCCGTGATCGGAAAAGATCACGATGTTTTACACGCCACACCAGGAGAGGATAACGGCAGAGCGACCGTGGTGGAAGGACTGTCCCGAAACGTGTAACCCCACGTCCCGCGGGACTCACGTGAACCAACCCCCAGTTCGACTTCTGGACTTGTACACCGATGAGAGTGAGAATCATGGGGCCGCCCAGTCGTGGACTACTGCTTCGGGGCGGCTGGGACGCCGAAGGCCGACCGATGCCATCGCTCGAGTCAGGATGAGCGCGGCTGACGAGAGGGGCCGCCATTCCAGACGATCGTCGGGGACGATGGGCGGCGTGCCGAGAGTCGTTCTGCCCGCTGGATGAGACATTCCAGCGGTACGCCCAGAAATCCGTGCGCTCGCACTGGAGAGACCATCGTTCTTTATGATCGATGACGATTTCCGCATCGGGCACTGACCTGCCCCCAATAAACCGCCGGATATTCAGAGAGAGTCCAATGGGGCATAATGGCCCCAGAAAGGACTCGGGACATGAAGAAGTTTCGACCGGAGCAGATCGTAGAGAAGTTGCGTCAGGCGGACGTGGAGTTGGGCAAGGGCGTATCGGTGCCGGAGGTGTGCCGGGCGATTGAAGTCAGCCAGCAGACCTATTATACGGGATTTCCCGGATGACCTTCCGCTGACGACCGCCGCCAGCGATGTTCACG
>CAZTVF010000092.1:0-21357 GCA_964616985.1 uncultured Planctomycetaceae bacterium | reverse complement strand
GGCCCCCACACCCGAAGAACTCGCCCATGATTTCCTCTGGCGGATTCATCGCTGGGTGCCGCGAGCGGGCGACGTGGGCATCTTCAACCGTTCGCATTACGAGGACGTGCTGGTCGTCCGCGTGCACGACCTGGTGCCCGGCAGCGTCTGGCGGCAACGGTATGACCAGATCAACCGATTCGAGGAACTGCTGGCCGCCAGCGGCACGACGATCCTCAAGTTCTTCCTCTACATCAGCAAGGGCGAACAGTTGCGGCGGCTCAAGGCCCGCCTCGACGACCCGGCGAAAAACTGGAAGATCAGCCCGGCCGACGTCGCCGAACGCAAGCACTGGAACCAGTACGTCGCGGCGTACCAGGACGCCCTGCAGCGGTGCAACACGAAGAACGCCCCCTGGTACGTGATCCCGGCGAATCACAAGTGGTTCCGGAACCTGGCCGTCTCGCAGATCATCGTCGAGACGATGGAGTCGATGAAGCCCCAGTTTCCCAAGCCGATGATCGACGTGTCCAAGATCGTGCTGAAGTAGCGGCACAATAAGGGGCAGCACATGACGGAGCAGCAGCCGGGACTGACAGAATTGACCGCGGCAATTGAGGACCTGCGCCGCCGCATCGAGAGGCTCGAACAGGCGACAATGACCGCCCATCCGGCCGTGACGCCGCCCACGCTGCCGCCGACGTACAAGCCCCTGCCCGTGGCCCGGCCGGCCGCGCCGACCAAGCCCGCGGAGCCTGCGTCAGCCAACCCAAAGCCCATCCCGCTGGCGCCCGCGATGCCCGAGCCGCCGCGCGTCGACGCCACCACTCAGGCCCTCGAGGACATGATGGCCGCACCGGGTGGGAGGCGATCGGCCCAGCCGCTCTCGACGCGGTCGGCGATGCCGTCAACCCGACCCGCCAGTTCCGGCCGCACCTTCGAGCAGACCATCGGCACGCGGTGGATGCTCATCGCGGGCGTGGTGGTGCTGCTGCTGGGCGGGGCGTTCTTCTTCAAGCTCGCGTACGACATCGGCTGGATCACGCCGATGCGCCGGATGATCTTCGGCGCCCTGCTGGGGCTGGTGATGATCGTCGGCGGCGAGATCGCACTGCGGCGGCAGATGCGCCTCTTCGGGGCGGCCCTGATCGGCGTGGGCATCGTCTGGCTGTACCAGGTGATCTACGTCGCGAGCCCCAACGGCATCTTCGAGGACCTGCGGGCGATCGACCACACGACCGCGTTCGTGCTGATGTGCGGCGTGACGTTGCTAGGAGTGGCCTTGTCGCTCCACACGCGGATGTCGATGGCGGCGATCGTCTCGCTCGTCGGTGCCATGGCCACCCCCATACTCCTGTCCACCGGGCAGAACCGCGAGGTGCTGCTCTACCTGCTGGTGGTTGACGCGGGCTTCCTGGCTGTCGCGATGGCGCGGCGATGGCAGTCGCTGCCGGTGCTGTCGCTGATCGGCACGACGCTGGTCTTCGGCGGGTGGTTCGGCGTTCACTATGGCCCCGAGGCGTTCGCCACAACCGCGGCCTTCGCCTGGATGCTGGCGGCGGTGCATGGCCTGTATGTCGCAGCGGCGGTGCGCTGGCGGCGGGCCTCGCCGGAGCTTGCCCACGCGATGGCGGTCATGACCACGGCGGCCATGGCGACTGCCCTGCTGGCCATGCCGGGCATGGAACTTCGCCATGCGTTCTGCCTTCAGATGCTTGTGCTGGGCGCGCTCTCGGCGGCCTATGCCGTCTGGCAGCGGGCGGGCACGATGACGGCGGTTGTGCTGACGGCGCTGCTGACTGCGATGTGGATGGGCCTGATGCGAAGCATGGGCTTCCAGCCGGCCGCCGACGCCCATGAGGCCACCTACAGCCTCTACGCCTGGGGCTTCCTGGTCATGCTGGCGGGGACGGCATGCCTGCGGCGAGTGAGCTCCGGGCAGGCGCATGCACCCACGATGTGCGTTGCTGCCCTCGTCTGCACCGCCGGATGGCTGATGATCCAGCCTGCAGCCCTGGAACCGCTGGCGACGGGGCAACTGGTCGCGATGGTCGTGCTCGTGCTGGCCGTCGGGCAGGT
Source organism: uncultured Planctomycetaceae bacterium (assembly GCA_964616985.1). Classification (GTDB taxonomy): domain Bacteria; phylum Planctomycetota; class Phycisphaerae; order SM23-33; family SM23-33; genus CAZTVF01. The sequence goes on along the minus strand of CAZTVF010000092.1, from coordinate 19,299 downwards.
GCAGAGGTGGCGAGGCGTCAACTTCGCCTTGCTGCTGTGCGGCGCGATCTACTTCGGCGCCAGCCTGCTGCGAGGTGCCACACCGACAGACGCGGGCGCGCACGTTACCACCCCAGGCATGGGCGCGACGTACTGCCTTTGGATCTGGCCGCTCTATCTGATCTTTCTCGCCGACGTTCTCATCCGGGCCGCGCGGCGCGAGCCAGGCGAGGCGGCCGAACCTCTTGATGCCGTCTTCAGTTCCTCGGCCACCGCATTGATGTTCGGCGGCACCTTCGCCATCCTGCACAGCGCACGGGCCCTGTGGACGAACTTGGTTGAGACCCCGCAGATCAGCCCGCTCCTGGCCGCCATCGAACACATGCCGCTTGGCCTGTACGGCTTCGTCCTGGCCGCCGCGATCATCGCCTTGGCCGTGTTTGTGCGAAAGCGCCTCGGCCGCCGGGCGCTGGCGTACGCGTTCCTGGGACAGGGCCTGATCCTGGCGACCGTCGCGGTGCCGATTCACTTCGACCGCTCGGCCGTCACCATCGCGTGGGCGGCCGAGGGCGTCATCATGATGATCCTGGCCAAGCGGCTGCGGAACACGATGGTGCTGGCCCTTTCGCCGGCGGCGCTGGTCTTGGCGCTGTCGCACCTCATCGGCAAGGAGATGCCCTCGGACCGCAGCCTCAACGACGTGCTGTGGTCGCCCATGGGCGTGAACATCGACTACGGCATGGTGCTCACGCTGGTGGTGACCGCGGCATTGCTCCTGTCCGCGGGCATCCTGCGGCTGGGCAGGCCGATGCTGGCCGAGCGGTGGCTGGCGGGCACGCTGGTCGCCGTGGCGGCGGCGATGTACGCCCTGGTGACGCTGATCAAGCTGCCGGCGATCGCCACCACGTGGTGGTGGCTGGCGCTGGTGGCGGTGCTGGGGGCGTGCGCCTTCCTGCGCCGAAGCTCGTCACTGGCGGCGCTGACCTCGTTCGCCCTGGCCGCCACGATCCTCAAGTACATCTTCCCCGATACCATGGGCAACACGCCGCCGCAGATCGGCCCGCCGGAGATGTTCGATGCCGTCGCCCGCCGCCTCGCCTGGACGGTGGTCTTGAACTGGCAGTTCGGCCTGGGGGTGGCGCTGGCAGCGGCGGCGATAGTATGGCGACGGCTTTGCCTGGCCCGCAACCTGGTGAGATTGACGTTCTTCGAGACGGCCATCTCGCTGGCGGCAGCCTTGCCGGTCTTGTGGGCCGGCAGCATGGAGGTCCATCGCTTCTTCTACGGCCCGGCCTCGCCGTCGTGGACCGACCCGTACCAGGGCATGCACGTGAGCCTGTCGCTGTGGTGGGGCCTGTACGCAGCAGCGCTGCTGGGCCTGGGCTTCCTCTATTCGCGGACGGTGGTGCGGTACATCGCCATCGCGCTGTTCGCGGTGCTGATCGGCAAGGTCTTCATCGTCGACCTCGCCCGCATCCACATGGTCTACCGCGTGCTGTCCTTGATGGGCCTTGGCGTGCTGCTGCTGGCGGGCTCGCTGCTCTACCACCGCCAGCTCCGCGGCAAGGCGTAAGAAGAAGGCATCGGCGCGCGGCAATGGGCAAATGAGGGTGCAACTTTATTCCCGCGCGATTGGCGTCAATTGCCTATTGCCAATTGCTTTCTTCTTGGGCATATTGCCATCCGCTCTAACGCATGAATGAACTATCCAACATCCTGCCGACGACGCTTGCCCTGTGGACATGGATCAACCAGAACTGGGCGGCGTTTTCCATTGCGCTGACCGTCGCGTCGCTGGTGGTGTTCATCGTGCTGCTGATGACCAAGTACGTCCGCATCTGCCTGAACATCTTCGTGGACACCCCCCCGCCGCTGTCGATGGGGCCGCTGGACTTCCGCCCCCTGCACGGCGAGATCGTCCGCTTCCGCAGCTTCGACGGTACGAGCCTCCGCGGCATGCATCTGTACGCCAACGCCGGCAGCTACAAGGGCACCATCGTCTTCTGCCACGAGTTCGGCTCGGACATGTACAGCTGCGCCCGCTACACCCGCCCCCTGATCGACGCGGGCTTCGACGTCTTCACCTTCGACTTCCGCAGCCACGGCCAGAGCTCCACTGGCGGCAACTACAAGCCCCTGCAATGGCCGTCGGACAAAGAGATGGGCGACGCGCTGGGCGCCTGCTTATATGTCGAGAGCGTGCTAACGTCCGAGGGCAAGCCCACCGACATCGGCGTGTTCGGCATCAGCCGCGGGGCGGGCTCGGCGCTGCTGGCGGCGTCCAGCGACCCCCACATCAAGGCCATCGTCTGCGACGGCGCATTCAGCACCGACACCACGTTGATCGCCCTGATGAAACGCTGGGCCCACATCTTCGCCAGCGTCAAGCTGGTCTACGAACACCATGGCGAATTCTTCTGGAAGTCGCTGCTCTGGTTGCTCATGCGGTTCGCCCAGCCCAAGCTCGGAAGGCGGTTCCTCTCCGTCCGCAAGGCGTTGAAGGAGATGCAGCCGCGGCCGATCTTCTTCATCCATGGGCAGCGCGACAGCTATATCCGCGAGGACCAGACGCGGCTGCTGTACGACGACGCCCCCTCGCCCAAGTACCTGTGGATCGTCGAGGACGCCAAGCACAACCAGTCGGTGATGCTCCAGCCGAAGGAGTACGCCGCCCGCACCGCCGCCTTCTTCCGCCGCCACCTCACCGGCGAGGCCGTGCAGGAATCCGAAATCACCTCCCCCGCCAGCACCGAAGTGGCCTAGCGATTGAACGCTCGGGCGTTACATGGGGGGGGCCAACTCGTTATACTGCAGGGCCATGAGCATCGTGACCACTCTTCTGCGGCCGGCGGCGTACCTGGCCGGGCTGCATGCGGGCAGGCAACTGCAGCGGTTCCTGCACGCCCATAAGCGGACGGCCCAGGTGCAGCAGAACCTGCTGCGCGAGCTGACGGCCGCCCACGCGGCGACGGCGTTCGGGCGCGACCACGGGTTTGACAAGATCGCGACGATCGCCGACTTCCGCGCCGCCGTCCCCGTCGGCAACTACGAGCGCCTGCGGCCTTACATGGACCGCGTGCTGGCCGGCGAAGCCGCGGCCCTGCTGCCCGGGGGCGAGCGGGTGATGATGTTCTCGATGACCTCGGGCACGACGGGCAAGCCCAAGTTCATCCCGGTCACGCAGCGGTTCCTCCAGACCATCCGCCAAGGTTGGAACACTTGGGGCGTGCGGGCCCTGTCCGATCACCCCCGCGCCTGGCTGCGGCCTATCCTGCAGATCGCGTCGTCGATGAACGAGACGCTCAGCCCCACCGGCATCCCCTGCGGGGCAATCAGCGGCCTGCTGGCGGCGACGCAGAAGCGGATCGTGCGGCGGATGTACGCCGTGCCGCTGGGCGTGGCCGACATCAAGGACTCCGTCGCCCGCTACTACACCGTCCTGCGGTGCGGCATTGGGCGAGATGTTTCGATCATCACGACGGCCAACCCCTCGAGCACCATCAAGCTCATCGAGACCGGCCGCCAGCACTGCGAACGCCTGCTGCGCGACGTGCGGGACGGCACGCTAACCCCGCCGGGCGATGCGCCGGCGGATCTCGCCAAACGCCTGAAATTCAGGCCCAACGCCGCCCTGGCCCGCTCGATCGAGCAGCAGGTTCAGCGCGATGGCCAACTGCTGCCTCGCCACTTCTGGAAGGTCGAGTTGCTGGCCAACTGGACGGGCGGCACGCTGCACCTGTACCTGCGGCGGCTGCGCGAATTGTTCGGCGACGTGCCCATCCGGGACATCGGCCTGCTCGCCTCCGAAGGCCGCTTCAGCGTACCCATCGCCGACGGCTCGCCGGCGGGCGTGGCCGATATCCTCAGCAACTTCCTCGAGTTCATTCCCGTCGAGGAAGCAGGCGGCCATAATCCGCGGACGCTGCTGGCCCACGAAGTCGAGGTCGGGCGCGAGTACTCCCTGGTGGTCACCAACTGGGCCAGCCTGTGGCGGTACGACATGGATGATCGCGTCCGGGTGGTCTCGCGCCTGGGCCAGTCGCCCGTGTTCGAGTTCCTCTCGCGCGGCAAGCACACGGCCAACATCACCGGCGAGAAGCTCACCGAGCACCAGGTGGTCGCGGCGATGCGGCAGGCCGCGGCCACCGCCTCCTGCCCCATCGAGCGGTTCGTGCTTCAGGGCCGTTTCGCCGCGACGCCCTACTACGAGCTTCGCCTCGAACTGGCCACGCAGAATGCAGCCGATCAATTAGCCCAATGCCTCGACGCATCGCTGGCCGATCTGAATATAGAGTACGACGCGAAACGCAAGAGCGGCCGACTGGGCCCGATTCGCGCCCTGCGCCTGCCGGCCGGAGCGATCGACGCCGCCGAGGCCGCCGCCATTCGCAGCCGCCATGGCCGCAGCGATCAATACAAACACCAATACCTGTTGACGGATGTGTTGAGTGAGTGACAAGGCGATCGACATCACGGGCCCGCACGGTGCGGCGCTGGAATTCCATGGCGCGGCCCAGGAAGTCACAGGCTCCATGCACGTGCTGCACCTGTCCGAGGGGGCCTACGCGCTGGACTGCGGCCTATTCCAGGGCAAGCGCCGCGAAAGCCGCGAGCGCAACATGCACTTCCCCTTCCGCCCGCGGAACCTGCGCGGCGTGCTGCTCTCGCACGCCCACATGGACCACAGCGGCAACCTGCCGGGGATGGTGAAGAACGGCTTCGGGGCTCCCATCTACGCCACCGCCGCCACCTGCGAACTGTGCAACGTGCTGCTGGCCGACTCGGCCAAGATCCAGGAGGAAGACGCCCGCTTCTGGAACGAGAAGCGGGCGCGCGATGCGTCAGAATACATCGAGCCGCTGTACTCGATGGAGGACGTGGTCTCGACGCTCAAGTACTTCCGCCCGGTGGACTACGGCAGGCCCGTCAACTTCTCCCCCGGCTGCACAGCCACGTATTACGAGGCCGGCCACATCCTGGGCTCAGCGTGCATCCTCGTGGAGATCCGCCGCTCCAAGCCGATCCGCCTGCTGTACACGGGCGACCTGGGACGGTTCGGCGTGCCGATCCTGCGCGATCCGGCCGAGCCGCTGCCGCCGGTGGACTACCTCATCACCGAAAGCACCTACGCCGACCGCAACCACGCCGACTCGACCGATATGAAGGAGAAGCTCGTCTGGATCATCAACCAGACCCGCGCCGCCGGCGGCAAGGTGATCATCCCTTCCTTCTCGATCGGCCGCACGCAGACGGTGGTGTACCTGCTGTCGCAGGCGATCGACGCGGGCCTGATGGAACCGCTGCCGATCGTGGTCGACTCGCCGCTGTCGGTCAACGCCACCGAGATTTTCAAACGCCACCACGAGTTGTACGACGAGGAGGCGACGGGCTTCTGGAACCGCACGGGCGACGTGTTCGGCCTGGGCAAGGTGCGGTTCATCACCGACGTGGGCTCCTCCAAGGCGCTCAACGACAGCAAGCAGCCGATGGTCATCATCGCCTCCAGCGGCATGTGCGAGGCCGGCCGCGTGCTGCACCACCTCAAGAACAACATCGAGAACGAGGCCAACACGGTCATCATCGTGGGCTTCCAGGCGCAGCACACGCTGGGGCGGCGACTGGTGGAGCGTCGCGAGGAAGTGAAGATCTTCGGCCGACCCTACAAGCTGCTCTGCCGCGTGGAAGTCATGAACGGGCTGTCGGCCCACGCCGACCACGACGACTTCATCCGCCTCTTTCGCCCGCTGGCGCAGGGCCTGACCGCCGCCTTCGTCGTGCACGGCGAAGGCCCGCGCATGCTGGCGATGCGCGAGCTTCTCACCCAGGCGGGCTGTCCGCAAGTCCACATCCCCGCGCCGGGGCAGAGGTTTGAGCTGTAGCGCACAGCCCCGTGCCCGAATCATGCCGAATCTGTGGCTGAGGCCCTGGCGGCGGTTTGTCCGTTCGGCGCTGTCTCCCGTTGGAGCCAAGACATAAAGCGCCGACCGGACGAGCCGCCTTCCGACTCGACTCAGCTACCCGCCGAGAAGGACTACGAGACTGGCGATGCCGTCGGAAGATCCATGCACCGTTTTTCCCGACCCGCGGGAATATATCGCGAGTTAAATAGGGTGGATATGGCGCAACGTCCGATGATATAACAGGCTAGAATAATCGTACGCGTTTGCGTCCGCATAACATCAGCGGGAGATCGGCTGGGGTGCGAGGTGGATGGATCCAACCCCGCGGCGGCTGATCGGGACGGTTCCACCCCCGCGCAGAAGGACACGGACATGACCACCTTGTCAAATCGGTACCAGGGCGTCGACGAGATCCTGCAACGGCTCGAAGCGGTGCGGTCTCGCCGATGGGGGCTCAACCTGCTGACGGCCTGTCTCGCCGTCGTCACCATCGTCGCGGGCGTCATCACGGCCTCGTCGCTGATCACCGGCTTCTGGCCCGGCCAGCCGCCGGCGATGCTGCGCTGGGTGCTGCTGGCCGTGGTGTGCGGGGCGCTGGTGGGCTCGCTGGCCATGTACGTCGTGCGGGCCCTGATGTGGAATCAGAACGAGGCCCAGGTCGCTCGCTTCGTCGAGCAGGCCCTGCCCGAGCTTCGCAACGACTTGATCAACTCCGTGCTGCTGGCCGGCGACAACACACAGGCCAGCGAAGAACTCGTCCAGCAGGCCATTCACGAGGCCGCCCGCCGGGCACGCAACGTCGATGTCAACCGAAGCATCTCGATGACCGCGATCAAGCGATGGGGCATCGCCGCCGGCGTGGCCGTCACACTGCTGGCGGCCTTCGCCGCCGCCTCACCCGACCGCTTCAGCCGCGGGCTGATGGGCATGACGCCCGGCACGTACCTCCCCACCGTCAACGCGCTGGAACTGCTCTCGCTGACGCCCGGCGACATCAAGATCTTCGCCGGCGCGCCCGTCGACGTCGTCGCCGAAATCCGCAATGCCGACGAGCGGGCCCTCAAGGCCGACGTGATCATCAAGGACGGCGAGAACCGCGCCATGATCGCCAGCCCCGGCAATGCCCGCTTCACGGCCAACCTGGGCCCCCAGGACCAGAGCTTCGACTACGCCGTTCGCATCGGCGATTCGCGCTGGCCTACCGACCGCGAGTACTACCACGTCACCGTCGTCAAGAAGGTGCGGCTGGAATCGATGCTGCTGCGATATGAATACCCGGCCTACACGGGCCTCGCCTCGCGCGAGGCCAACGTGGTCGACGGCGCCATCGAGGCCCCGCTGGGCACGCGGGTCATCGTCACCGCCCGCCTCTCCGAGGCCGCCCCCGTGGCGCAGGTCGAAATGAAGGAAGGCCCCGCCCAGCCGATGAAGCTATTGGCTGATGGCGTGACCATGCAGGCCCTGGTGCCCGTGGAGAAGAACGGCGCCTACCGCCTCATCTTCCGCGACAACGCCGGCCACACGCTGCAGCAGTTCCCCGACCCCTTCGAGCACCAGCGGGCCGGCGACGGCTACGGCGAGATGGGCAAGCTCCGTCGCGAAGGCTACTTCCCCATCACCGCCCTGCCGGACGAGGCCCCCAAGGCCGAGTTCATCGCCCCCAACCGCGACGTGGCCGTCGGCCCCGGCGGCAAGCTCGAGACGAAGGTCAAGCTCTCCGACAAGTACGGCCTGACGGCGGCGACGTTCTGGGCCGCCAAGGAAGGCCAGGAGCCCAAGGCGATGCACCAGTACAGCCTCTCGGGCAAGAAAGAGGCCAACGAGGTCGCCGTCACGCGCGTGCTCGACTACACCGTCAGCCTCGAGGGCTTCGCCCAGGGCGACGTGGTCGTCTACTACGCCACCGTCACCGACAACCGCCAGCTGCCCGGCCTGGAGCCCCAGACCACCGTGTCGGCCAAGCACAAGATCATGGTGCAGGACCCCAACGCGGTGGCCGCCGAGAAGGCCCGCCGCTACGAGGAGATCCGCAAGAAGCTGCTGGCAATCCTGAAGATGCAGGAGACCCAGCGCGTCAGCAGCGAGATCTGCCTCAAGCAACTCACCGAGGTGAAGGACGTCGTCGCCTCGGCCACGACCATTGTGGCCGAGCAGAAGAAGATCCGCCTGGCCCTGCTGGACCTGGCCGAGAAACAGCAGTTCGACACTGACATGGTGCCGGTGCAGCAGATGGTGGCGTCGCTGGCGCAGAACGAATCGGTCCTGGCGATCGAGCAGGCGGGCATCCTGGCCAAGCTGGACAAGATGGACTCGCGCGAGCCGTCCTGCACCCCGCTGATCAAGACGCAGGACCACATCATCTCCGTGCTGCAGGACCTGCTGGCGATCATGCCGACGTTGGCGAACAAGGCCGCGGCCAACAAGTTCAAGCCCGGTGACAAGCTGCCACCCGAGGTGGCCGAGAAGCTCAAGAAGCTCGATGACGACATGAAGAGCTTCATGGACGAGGTCCGCAAGGCGATCGAAGCCTCGAAGGACCTGGCCAAGAAGCCCGTGGACTCCTACACGCCCGAGGACCTCAAGCTGCTCAAGGATCTCGAGAGCCAGGCCGACAAGTGGGAGAAGTTCATGGAAGAGGCCATGACCGATCTGTCGAAGCTGGCCCAGCAGGACTTCTCCAACCCGCAGATGATGAAGGAACTGATCTCGGTGAAGTCCGACGTCACGATGGCCAAGGACGCGCTGTCCAAGAAGGCGACCGAGATCGCCACGGCGTGGGAGGACAACGGCATCATGGAAAATGCCAAGAGCCTCACCACCAACATCGAGAAGTGGCTGCCCGACACGCCCGACCGCGAGAAGTGGAAGATGGAGAGCCCCACCGATGACGCGGGCATGAACGCCGAGACCCCCAACCTGCCCACCGAGCTCGAAGACCTCGTCGGCGACCTGCTGGAGCAGGAGGAAGACCTCTTCGACGAGATGAACGACCAGACCAGCAAATACGCCACCAGCGGCGACAAGGGCATGGGCTGGGACGCGCTCGACGGGCCCATCTCCAGCATGAACGCGCAGGGCGTCACGGGCAACCAGCTGCCGAACAACAACGAGCTCTCCGGCCGCAGCGGCGAGGGCCGCCAGGGCAAGAGCTCCGGGGAATTCGTCGAAGACAAGGCCGTGGGCAAGGGCGGCCGCCGCACGCCGACGCGGCTGACACCCGAGCCGTTCCAGAAGGGCGAGATCGACGACCGCTCAACCGAGCCCGCCGGCGGCGCCACCGGCGGCGGCAAGATCTCCGGCTCCGGCGGCGAAGGCCTCGAAGGCCCCCTGCCGCCCCCGATGGCCAAGGAGCTCGACCGGCTGGCCGGCAAGCAGGCCGACCTCATCTCCAAGGGCAAGAAGTTCCTGGAGAATTTCAAGCAGACCGACTACTCGAACTTCAAGCTCCTCGAGGCCATCACGCTGATGGAGCAGGCCGAGAAGGACCTTGAGAACCACCGCTACACCAACGCCCTGCGGAGCAAGGACGCCGCCGTCGACGCCCTCAAGCAGACCCGCCTGGCCGTGGACAAGAAGGTCGACGTCTCGGCCGACACCTCCGCCGCCATGCCCAAGTACATCAAGGACAACATCTCCAACGCCGCCACTGGCAAGATGCCCGAAGAATTCCGCGACGTCATGGAAAACTACTACCGCCGCCTCGGTGAACAAGGCGGAAAGTAAAGAATTGCGGAATGCGGACCTGCCTGCGGGCAGGCAGGTTGAAATGCACCACCATCCAAGGTGGATCCGCTGAGGCATGGTCACTTCAGTGACCCATGAACCCTCGCAATACCACGTGGAACTGCGGGGGGCGACAACGGCAGGCAGGCTCATCGGGCGAAGCGCCCGTGCTACGTTTAATGACAACGGGCGGTCCAGATGCTCTGGACCGCCCGTTGTTATTTGCTTCCCTTGGCTTTCTCTTCTTCTCTCTGCGTTCTCCGCGTTCTCTGCGGTGAAAGAAGACGCCTCACATCGCCCATGCCTTAGGTAGGATTCGGAACGAACGAACCGCCGCGGCAGCGCTTGAGGTAGTTCAGGCCGGCGACCTGGCCGGTCATCTCCAACTCGGCGCGATAGACGGGATCATGCCAGCCTTCGATGTCGATCGAGCCCTTGAACCCGCCGCGGCGCAGATCGGAAATGATGTCCGTCCAGTTGCTGTCGCCGAAGCCCGGCGTGCGGTGGAACGCGAACTGGTGCGGGCCGCGGACGCCGTGCTCGCGCACCACGTCCCACAATACCGTCGCGTCCTTGCCGTGCACCGCGAAGATCTTCTTGACGTACTTGCGAAGCTGCGGCATCGGGTCGATCAGCTTCACCATCTGGTGGCAGGGCTCCCACTGCAGGCCCACGTTCTCGGAGGGAATCGCGTTGAACATCATCTCCCACGCCGTCGGGGTCTGGGCGATGTTCCAATCGCCGCGGTTCCAGTCGCCGCCCATCTCGCAATTCTCGAACGCCAGCTTCACGCCCTTGTCGGCCGCTCGCTTGGCCAGCGGGCCGTAGACCTTGGCGTACTGCTTCATCGAGTCGGGGATTGGCTTGTCGATGATTCGACCGGCGAAGCCGCTGACGATGTTGCACCCGAAGAGGTGCGCGGCGTCGATGAGCTTCTTCCAGCCGTCGCGGGTTTCCTTGTCGATGTCGCGATCCATCAGCGGGTTGCCGAAGCAGCTCAACGAGCTGATGATTGCCCCGCTGTCGGCCAGCACTTCCTTGACCTCCTCGGCCAGGCGCTTGAGATCGGTGTCCCCGATGCGCTGCCAGAAGGTGATCGAGAACGATTCAAAACCGTAGGGCAGGATCTGGCGGATGTAATCCGCCGTCTTGGCCCCGCCGTTGACCAGCGTACCGATACGAATAGCCTCTTCCATGCGTTCTTCCTTCATTATGGTTGCTCGCGCTTACAGGGCGCGAATGGGAACTCGCTTGCCTTTTTTCGAACTCTCGATCGCGCCGAACACCATCGCCAGCGATTGGATGTTGTCGTGGCACTCGGTCTGGGGCTTCTGGCCGGTGCGGAGGAAGGCCAGCATCTCCCGCAGGGCCCCGTGCATGCCGCCGAACTTCAGATCCGACGCGGGCACCTCCAGCGGCTTGGTGGGACGGTGGAAGCCGCCGTCGCCGGCGACAACCTGCCCCGTGGGGTCCTGGTCGTGATCGTACAGCAGCGTGCCCTTGTCGCCGATGACCCGCCAGTCGCCGTTCCAACTGGTGTGGCAGCCTTCGGCGCACCAGCTGCCGCGGTACGTGAACAGCACGCCGTTGGACATCTCGAAGATGCAGCTGGCGGCCACGTCGCCCTTGTACCACGAGCCGGCGGGGTTGAATTCCTTAGCGTAGACGGCCACCGGGTCGGCCCCGGTCATGAATCGGGCGAGGTCGAAGTGGTGGATGGCCATGTCCAGGATCAGCGGGCTAGGCATTGCGTCGCGGAAGCCGCCGAAATGGGCGCCGATGTAGAAGTCGCAGTTGATCGTCGTCAGCTGCCCCACGCCGCCGCCGCGCACGGCGAGCTTCACGCGGTCGTGCTTGGCATCCCAGCGGCGGGACTGGCTGACCATGTACATCTTGCCGTACTTGTCGGCGGCGGCCACCATGCGGCGGGCCTCGGCCATCGAGGAGGCCATGGGCTTCTCGCCGATGACGTTGCACCCGGCCTTCATGGCCGAGACGGTGACGTTGCAGTGGGCCTCGGGGATGGTGAGGTCCACGACGAAGTCGGGCTTGTACTTGCGGAGCATCTTGCCCAGGCTGGTGGACGCCTGTGCGTTGAGCTCGTACTTCTTGATCTGGGCCTCGGCCGCCTCCTGGCGGATATCGACCACGGCCTGGACCTCGACGCCTTCCTGCTTCAGCGGACCAAACCACGCGTTGGAAATACCACCCGCGCCAACGACAATCGCACGTTCCGGCATATTAAGCTCCTGAAAGACCCGCCCGCAGGCAGGATAATAGGGTAACAGCCTACTCAAGACCGGGCGGAATGCAAGAAGAAGAGTGGGCGAGGACACGGAGGGCGTGCGTTCGGCTAATGGTTGCTGTCCTCCCGCCTCCGTCCCGGCTCGTCCGGGCGGGGCGACGATTGGCCACTACGGGGCAGTTCCGCTCCTTCCGCCCCCGCCGCCCTTGCGGCGGCGGAGCGATGATTGGCCACCAGGACTCTGCCGCCAGCTGTAGTGGTCAATCAGCGCTCGGCCGGGACAAGCCCGGCCGGGGCGTGCGACGGGAGAACGTTGGGGTAGTGGTCAATCAGCGCTCGGCCGGGACGAGCCCGGCCGGGGCGGAGACTGCCGCAGCCGCCACTATGAACCGACTGCACCCCACGGAGGTGAGCGACCGTTTTTCCTGGCGCAGGAAAAACGTCTGTCGCTACCGCCCCACCGCCGCCAGGTCACGGGCGATGGCGGCGGCGAGGGGGTCGAGCGATTGAGCGACGCCCGGCGGCGCGATCTGCGCGAGGCTCGCGGCGACCTGCGCGCGCCCGGCCGGCCGGCGCGTGCCTGCGGCCCCGTCGTAGACGGCGTGCTTGATGGCGGCCAGCGAGACCGACGCCTCCTGGGTTCCCGTCAGCACGACCTCGCGGACACCGCCGGCGATGCAGTCCTTCGCCGACTCGATGCAGCCCTCCAGCGAGGCCGACAGCAGAGGGCATGGCTGCACCTGAGGCCAGAGCCCCGCCGCCTGCTTCGTCCACTTCCGCGAGGCACGCACGAGCGAAGTGAGGACATCGGTGAAATGGTGATAGAACTCCTCCCACGTCAGCGAGGGCACGTACGCTCGCGGCAAGGCCGCCGCCACGTCGGCGGGCGCGTCCTTGGCCGCCTGCGGCTGAAGGCAAAGCTCCAGCACGCGAGGCACGCCGATCTCGCATCGCACGCACGCCGGCGCGGGCGGATCACCCGCGCCCTGCCCGATCTGCAGATTCTGCAGCCCGCTGCGGGCGTGGACGTCGGCGATCAGCTTGGTCAGTTCATTCTCCTCCCCGGCGCAACTCAGCACTAGCGCGCCCGCGGGCGTACCGGCGGCGCGGGCGTCGAGGTGCAGCAGCCAGCGGGCCAGCAGGGCCGCGGCGTCCGGTTCGTTCAGCCGCCCCTCGGCAAGGTCGGCACGGTAGAGGTTGATCAGCAGTTGGTCCACTCGCCGCGGCAGGGCAAGCGGCACGCATTCCAGCGAGGCCGTCACCTCGCGATAGAACGCCAGGGCGCAGAGGCCCTCGAAGAAAGTCTTCGGGGCGGCCGCGGGCACGCGGGCCGCCGTCTCAGCGACTCTCCGCAGGTTCTGCTCCTGACCGCCGCGCGGCGAAGCGGCCAGCAGCAATTCCGCCTTCCGTCCGAACCGCTTGGCCACGCCCAGCACCGCGTACGCACTGCGGGCGGCGGCCTCCAGGAACGGGCGGTCGGCGTCGGTGGAGATGTCCTTGTAGACCTGGATCTGATCGATCACAGCGGCCAGGCCCAGGCGAAGGAGCTTGGCGTATCCGGCGTCGTGGAGGGCCTCGAAGGGCCCGCGCACCGCCGCCAGCGACAGGGGCGCCTCCGAGCACGCGAGCAGGTTCTTCCATGCAGGCGAGGCGGTGCACAGGGCCTGGCGGTAATAGTACATCCACGCCGCCGCCGACAGCGGCGAGGGCCTGCCATCGTTGCCGGAGGGGCGCACGCCCATCTCGAAAAAGAAGGGGCTGTGCGCTAAGACGACGGGCTCGAACCGCTCGGAGATTTCCTCGTGCAGGCGGGCCTTCATCAAGGCGGGGTGCGCGGCAGGATTGCCCTTGGCGAACCGCTCCATCGCCTCGGCCACCTCCCGCCGCATTCGTGCGAAGGCGGGATTGTCAGCATCGGCTGCGATGCCGCCGTAGTACGCCGAGATTTCCTGTCGCAGTTCGTCCATGTGGCAAGCCTGTTGAGAGGTGAGAGATCGACCGTCGGGCGGGATTGTACACGACGAACTTATCCCGTTGCCACGGTTTTAAACCCCAGGCGGGCAAGCGCGTGTTACCGGCAGTGTGGACACGCGAGGCCGGCTCGGCGAGCTCGTTGGTCGCGGCTTGGAGAGCGCCTCGGCTATGGCGGCGATCACTGCCTTTCGATTCTCTGGCGTATCGGCCAGGGCCTTGGGGAAGGGAGCCCAGTTGCCTCGAAGAGGCGTTATCCAGATGACCTTCTGCCCCTTGAAGACGGGGTTTTCGTCCTCGCACATCAGGATATAGGGTATTCGCAATACATCGCCGACATTCGCGTCGCCAGCTATCACTTCCTGTACGACGGCTTCGTCGCTTGCGTAGCAGAGCGACACGTCCTTGTCAAATCTGAATAGAGTAGGACCCTTGCTCTCACAGACTACAACGCGCACATCGCCGTTGCCGACGGCTTGCGCTATCGATAAGTTTCCCGGCAGAGGTCGATTGGCTTCGGGCGACCTCCCGTCAGGGCCAGCAACGTCAAACATGCAACAGAGATAAGAAGACGGAAGCCACATCGTTTCTATCCTGGGCTGCAGTTCCCCGCTACTGTCCCGCACGTACTCCTGCCAGAACAGTGTTGCGTAGTACCGGCCTGGAGGAAGCGACTCGGGCAGTGACGCCCGCACGAAGGGAACCTTGTTTCGGGGCAAACTCAAGCCAGTCCCGATATCCTTGATGTTAATGATAATGTTGTTTCCCTTGCGGGTGACTTCTGAAACCAATTGATCTTCGGACCGACCGGCACAGGCTAGACGGGCAACCAGTGCAATTGGCTTGGGCTTCAGGATCGCCACCGGCTGAGTGGGCGCGTGCTCGTATAACGATCGGATGCTGGAGCCGCCGGCAGGATTGATCGGCAACAGCCAGCAGTTCTCCTCCATTTCCACGTCCTGCATTTCGACCTCGACAGCCCACGTGGTCGCGCCATCCCTGGAGCCGGCAGCAAGCGCGCCCGGTCTGGAAGCCGACGAATCAAGGGAAGTATTCCGGCCGCAGGCCATCAGGGCAAGCAAGGATCCCGCCAGGACGATGAGCAAGGTGCGTTTCATATATGATTACTTTCGACTAGACTCGCGCGCCTGCATGAGCCAGGCGAGCACTGTTCTCAAACAACGAGAACAGTGGCACCCGAAGGAACTCACTCCCCTGCTTGTCCGGCCCCGTAGAAGCTGGGCTGCTGCTGCGTGAGGCAGTGGATCGCGCCGAAGCCCCAGATGAGGTCGCCGCTGTGGATGCCGACGACGGGACGGTCGTGGAACAGTTCCGAGAGGATGCCCAGCGCCTTGCGGTCCATCGGGTCGTTGTACGTGGGCACCAGCACGGCCGCGTTGCAGATGTAGAAGTTGGCGTAGCTGGCCGGCAGGCGTCGGCCGTCGAAGTAGAGCGGTTCGGGCATGGGCAGGGGCACGACCTCGATCCGCGAGCCGTCCTCCAGGCGGTGGTTGGCCAGACGCTCGCGGTTCTGCGCCAGCGGGTAGTAGTTCACGTCGCGGACGTCGTCCTCGTGGCAGAGCACCATCGTCGTGGGGTTGACGAAGCGGCACAGGTCGTCCACGTGCCCGTGGGTATCGTCGCCCGCGATGCCGTGGCCCAGCCACAGGATGTTCGTCACGCCCAGGTAATCGCGAATGGTCCACTCGATGGCGTCGCGATCGAGCTGGGGGTTGCGGCACTGCACCTCGGTGTCCAGCAGGCACTCCTCGGTGGTCACCAGCGTCCCGTTGCCGTTGGTCTCGATGGAGCCGCCCTCCAGCACCACCGGCACGCCGTCGGCCGAGGCGTCGAAGACCCGCACGCCCATGGCGCGGCCGATGCGGCTGGCGACGCGGGCGTCGCGTTTCCAATCGCTGTAGCGGGCCCAGGCGTTGAAGACGAAATCGACGGCCGCCATCTCGGGGCGCGTTCCCCCGCGGCGGATGAAGATCGCGCCGGAGTCTCGCACCCACGCGCGGTTGGTGCCGATGCGGAAGAACTCCACGCGGGACATATCCACGTGCGCCCGGGTCAGGAGGCCGCGGGCCTTGCTCTCGTGCTCCACGGAGTTCACCAGGATGCGGACGACCTCGCCGGGCGAGATCTTTCGGACCATCTCGGCCATCGCCCACTGGATCGCGAAGATCTTGCCGGGCCAGTCCGTGCGGTTATGAGGCCAGGCGATCCAGGTGGCCTCGTGCGGCTCCCACTCAGCGGGCATGCGAAAGCCCAGAGCGGCGGGCGTCTTGCCGGGGGCGGCGTCGGACGTTCGCTTCATGGCAGCACGCCCTTGTCCAGCAGGCGGCGGTCGAGGCCGGCGTACGCGTCGATGCGGCGGTCGCGAAGGAAGGGCCAGTTGCGGCGGACCTCTTCGATCCGCCCCAGGTCCACGGCGGCCATGACGATCTCCTCGCGGTCGGCGGCGCCCTCGGCGATGATCTGCCCCATGGGATCGGCGATGAACGACGAGCCCCAGAATTCGATGCCGGGGCCGTAGTGCGCCTCGAGCCCCACGCGGTTGACGGCGGCGACATACACACCGTTGGCGATGGCGTGTCCGCGCTGCACGGTCCGCCACGCGTCGCGTTGGGCGGGATGCTCGCGCCGCGCAGGGCGGTCAGGCGGGCGGCCTCGGAATACCACTGGTCCCAGCAGATCAGCGGCCCCACCGTCGCGTGACGCGTAGTCACAGCCGTGAAGCCCGTGTCGCCGGGGGTGAAGTAATACTTCTCGTAGTAGCCGGGGTCATCGGGGATGTGCATCTTGCGGTACAGGCCCGCGACGGCGCCGTCGGCGTCGATCACGGCGGCGGCGTTGTGATACACGCCGGCGGCGCGGCGTTCGAAGACGGGGGTGATGACGACGACGCCCATGCGTCGGGCGATGGCCGAGACGCTGTCGGTCGTCGGCCCCGGCACGGCCTCGGCCAGGTCGAACGATGCGGCGTCCTCCCGCTGGCAGAAGTACTGCGAGGCGAACAGCTCCGGCAGGCAGATGATGTTGGCGCCCGCGGCCGCCGCCCGCTCGATCATGTCGTACGCGCGGCGACGGTTCTCGCCGCCGTCGGTGCCGACCATCATCTGGATGAGCGCGACGTTGATCTTGGTCTTGGTCATAAAGCCCTGCCCGTGACGCCAACAGTCTAGGCGAAAGGAGAATGATTGGCAATGAGGCGGGTGAATGAGGGCACGTGACTGATCTTCTTGCGGCGAGCTTTGACGGCGGCTTGTCCGTTCGGCGCTGTCAGGTCTTGGCCACAATGAGAAGCAGCGACGAACGGCAAGCCGCCGCCAGAGCATTAGGCTCTTAACCGTACTCCATGCCGGCGACGGCATAAACGAGATCGGCGGCGCCGGCGACGTTGGAATCCAGGTACATCCGCGTCAGCGTGCGGGCGGGAGTGAAACCCAGCGATTCGACCAGTTGGCCGGCGGCGGCGTGGCGGGGCAAGGCATCGCAGAAGACGGGGCCATGAGGCAGCGCGTCGAGCAATCGCGCGTAGACCTCGCGTGCGGCCGCGGCGTCGGCGGCCACCACCGGGCCGATGTAGCTCGCCAGGTGCCCCGGGCGGGCCATGCCATACCCCGTGAGCACGCCGTTGCCTTCGACGATGGCCGACACCGTGCCCTCTTGCGAGTCGATCGTGTGCAGCAGAGCTGAGCGGTCAGCGCCGAATGCGCGGCGGTCCAGTTCCTGCACGGCCGGCCAGTGGGCGGCGGCGATTCCCCGCGCGGGGGCCGCCTTGCCCGCGGCGATGCCGCGATAGCGCATGATCGGCTGCTCTTCGACAAAGCCAAGCCGCTGGTAGATGGGCTTGCCCATGTCGCTGGCGTCGAGCTTGATGCTGCCCACGCCGCGTGCGCGCAGCCAGCGGATGCACTCGGTCATCAGGGCCGTCGCCAGGCCGCGGCCGCGGAAGTCGGGATGCGTCAGCACCACGCCGATCCAGGCGAGGTCGGTGCCGTAGGGGATGGCCCCGGCCGTCGCCACGACCGCCCCGCCTTCCTCGGCCACGAACATGCCGCCGCAAGTGAGGTAGGTCGTCCAGTCGTCGTAGAGGTGGTTCCACCCGGCGATGCGGCACAGCGTCAGTCCCGCCGCGACATCCTCGATCTGCAGCGGGCGGACATTCATCCCTTCGCCTCGGCGTTTTCGATGAGTTGGGCCACCTGTGCAGCCGGGATGCCAATGTCGACGACGATGACCTCCCCGGTGTACTCGGCCGCCTCGTCGGCGTCGAAGCCCTTCTTGCGGGCGACGAAGGTGACGGTGAAGGCCGCGCGAATGGTCTGGCCGTGGATTTCGCCGGTGTCGCAGTCGAGCCCGGTGGGAATATCGACGGCGGCCGCCGGCGTGCCCGAGTCGTTCACCTGCCCCACCGCCTTGGCGATGGCCCCGGTGAGCGAGCCCTGCACGCCCGTGCCGCCCAGGGCGTCGACGATGAGGTCGAACCTCCGCAGCACGAGGTAGAGCCCGTCGAGGTCGGCCTCGGCGAGCGTGCGGATTTCGAGCCCGAGTTTGCGAATGATGTTGAGGTTGACCAGCGCGTCGCCTGCAATCTTCTCCGGAGGCGCGACCAGGAAGACGCTGACCTTGGCGCCGCGCAAGACGAGGTGCCGGGCGATGACGAAGCCGTCGCCGCCGTTGTTCCCGCCGCCGGCAACGACCGCAACCGAGTGGCCGCGGGCCGTGACGAGGTAGTGTTCGATGGCTTCGGCGGCATTGCGCCCGGCGTTCTCCATCAGCAGCACGCCCGGAACGCCCAGCACGTCGATCGCATAGCGGTCGATCGCGCGAACCTGCTGGCGTGAGAGCGATTTCACGTGGGCCTCTCTGACCATGGCACCGCTGTGCAAGCTGTGCAAGCTGTGCAGCACAGGTTGGAGACCTGTGCCGCCACAAGATATGTGGCACCGTTCCTGGCGGCGGCCTGGGAAGGCCGCCACCCCTGAGGCCAACGGCGCTTGACCTTAGCCGATGACCTGATCGATCGCGGCCTTGAGATCGCGCTTCTGCTGGAGGCCGACGAACTTCTTGACCATCTGGCCGTCCTTGAAGAGGATGACGGTGGGGATCGCACTGATTCCGAACTTCATCGAGATCTCGCGGTTGGCGTCGGTGTCGACCTTGCCGACCTTGAGGCGCCCGGTGTATTCGGTGGCGATGTCGTCGATCGTGGGAGCAAGCATGCGGCAGGGCATGCACCACTCGGCCCAGAAGTCGACCAGCGCGGCGGTTCCCTCGCCAAGAACCTCGGCCTCGAAATTATCGTCAGTCAGTTCCATCACGTTTTCTGATGCCACGGGCGACTCCTTTTCCGTTGTATCGGAATAGTAGACACGCGGGGGATGATTGTCAACCTGAACGCGGGAAGGCGCGAGGTGAGTGAGCGACCGTTTTTCCTGGCACAGGAAAAACGTCGCTCACAGAGCGGGAGAA
>CAZTVF010000091.1:10735-21514 GCA_964616985.1 uncultured Planctomycetaceae bacterium | reverse complement strand
TGTCTCGCCGATCAAGCTCGAGGGCTACCTCAACATCGACTCCGGAACGCTCAATCCGTTCCGGCACGGCGAAGTGTTCGTCCTCGATGACGGCATGGAAACCGACATGGACCTGGGCACCTACGAGCGAATGCTCGACCAGGACCTGTCGCGCGCCAACTTCGCCACCAGCGGCCAGATCTTCTCCTCGGTCTTGACCAAGGAACGGGCCGGCAGCTATCTCGGCCGCGACGTGCAGATGATTCCGCACGTGACGGGCGAGGTGAAGCTCCGCCTCCGCGAGCTGGCCGTCAAGACCAATGCCGACGTGGTCTTTGTCGAGGTCGGCGGCACGGTGGGCGACCTGGAGAACTCGTTCTACATCGAGGCCCTGCGCGAGCTGAGCTACGAGGAGGGCGAGGGCGCGGTCATCTTCGTCGCCCTGACGTACATCATGGCCCCGGTGGCCCTGGGCGAGCAGAAGTCCAAGGCCGCCCAGCTGGGCATGAAGCGGATCATGGAATACGGCATCATGCCCAGCATCATCGCCTGCCGGGCCGAGCAGCCCGTCAACGACAAGGTGCGGCAGAAGATTTCCGTTTACACCAACGTGCCCGTCAACCGCGTGTTCTCGATGCACGACCTGCCGAGCATCTATCTCCTGCCGGAGATCATGCGTGAGAACGGCCTGGACAACGAGGTCGTGCAACTGCTGCGTCTGGGCGGCAAGGTGAATTCGGCCATGGATTCGCGGGCGGCGGTGCAGTGGTCGCGCTTCACCCAGCGGATCAACGACGGGCAGGGCTCGGTCACGGTGGGCATCACCGGCAAATACACGGCCCTGCGCGACAGCTACGCCAGCATCATCAAGGCCCTGGAACACGCCGCCGCCGCCAACGACGTGCGCGTGAACGTGAAGTGGATCGACACGACCGACCTGACCGACGCGACGGCCGGGGCGGCGATGGCCGACTGCGGCGCGATCATCGTGCCCGGCGGGTTCGGCTCGCGCGGCACGGCCGGCAAGATCGCGTGCATCCGCCACGCCCGCGAAAACAAGCTGCCGTACCTGGGTATCTGCTTCGGGTTCCAGATGGCGGTGATTGAATACGCCCGCAACGTGTGCGGCCTCAAGGGCGCCGACAGCAGCGAGATCCATCCCGACTGCGAGCACCCGGTCATCGACATCCTTCCCGAGCAGAAGCGGATCGAGGGCCTCGGCGGCAACATGCGGCTGGGCGGGCAGGACGTGGACGTTGCGCCGGAGACGCTTGCCAGCGAGCTGTTCGAGAAGGCCAAGCGGATCCGCATGCGGTTCCGCCACCGCTATGAAGTCGATCCCCGCTACATCGAGACGCTGGAGAAGGCGGGCATGGTGTTCTCGGGCCGCCACCCCACGCACCCGATCATGCAGATCCTGGAGCTGCCCCGCAGCGTGCATCCGTACTTCATCGGGACGCAGGCGCACCCGTGCCTGACCTCTCGCCCGCTGCGCCCCAGCCCCATGTTTGTCGGGCTGGTGGCCGCGGCCATGAAGAAGAAGTAGGCGGCGGTCGGTTTCACCACCAGCGGCCGCCGTCAAAGGGCCTGCCATCGGCCATCCACCGAAGGGAGGCGAAGAAGAGACTCATGGCCGCGATGAGCACCGTCATCGCGATCATCATGATGACCGCCCACTTCATGTGCCGGTGGAAGCGCTGGGGGTCGGCCGGTGCTTCCCTTTGTGCGGCGGCCTGGGCGCGAAAGTAGTACCAGAACGTCAGGGGAACAAACAGGACCATGATCAGCGAGCACACCGCGGCATAGTACGCACTGCGGGCGTACTGGTCGGCGGTGTTGTCGGGGGCTTCGAATACTTCCGTGTCCGGCTCGGCCCGCAGTTCGGCGAGCACCTCCTTTGCCGGTTCAACGTCCTCCGCCTGCACCATGACCTGCACCCCCCGCGGGTTGAGCCCCAGGCTGGCGTGCATCAGGACGTTGGTGGAGTGGCTGTTGGGGACGAAGGCGTCAATCCCCTCGGCCCGCAACAGGGCGCAAAGAAGCTCGGCCTCTGACAGCGTGGCGGCTGTTACGGCGACGGCCAACTCAATCGGCGGCGCATCCTGATGGATCATTCGTGGTTCCCTGGAGAGTTCAACCCGCGACCATTGTCTCACAACCGCTCTCCAAATCAACCGTTTTCACCGCAAGCCGCCGCCAAAGCCTCACTCCCAGATTCAACCGTGACGGACTACCAGAAGAACGTGAGCACGTCGATCACCATACATCAATGCGCCCCACCTTCTGGTTTGACAAATGCAGATTTGGGGGTAGAATAATCGAGTTCGCTCTCGCTTCGTTCAAAGATGAGGACTTCACATATGCCGCTGCACGTCGCAAAACTGGTCCCGCTTGCGCTGCTGTCGATTCTCTGTCTGGCCCCGAATGCGTCGGCGATCATCATGTACCCCGGCGACACGGGGACGACCAACAAACCCTATGACGACGTGATGGCTCGCTGGGGCTCCAACGCCTCGGCCGTGGTGATCGGCCGCGACCTCGTGCTGACGACGAAGCACCAGGGAGGCGGCGTGGGCTCGGTCGTCAACGTGGGCGGGACGAACTATGCCGTCGCGCAGGTGTGGGACGAGCCCGGCGGGGCCGACATCCGCGTGGCCCGCCTGGCCGGGGCCAACCTGTCGCATCACGTCGGCATCTACAGCGGTTCGGATGAACCGGGCATGACGGTCACCATCGGCGGCTTTGGCTGGGGGCGCGGCGCGCCGTTGCTGGACTCCCAGGGCGTCCTGTACGGCTACGCGTGGGACAGCCAATCGGCGAACAACGTCCAGCGGTGGGGCGAGAACGTCGTCCTCGGCACCGACGCGACGGACACCGGCACGCAGTTGCTCTACGATTCATTCAGTAACCCCAGCGGCCCCTACGCCTTGCCCCACGAGGCCGCTATTGCGATGTGGGATTCCGGCGGCGGCTGGCTGTACAACTCCGGGTCCGACTGGTACGTCGTCGCCCTCAGCCGGGCCGTCAGCCACCTCAACGAGAGTTGGTTCCGCGACCCCTTCGATCCCTACGGCGGCGCCGACATCAACGACGCGGTCCGCGTCAGTTCCTACTCGCCTTGGTTGGCCACCTTCGTGCCCGAACCGATGACCCTGGCCATGCTCGCCCTGGGCGGCGGGTGGATCGTCTCCCGCAGAAGACGCACAACGCGGTAGGGCACTGTTGAGTCGCGTGTGGGGGGGTGGCGGCCTTCCCAGGCCGCCGCCCTTGCAGCGTTGGCGGCGGCCTGGGAAGGCCGCCACCCATCAATTCGGGCCGATCTGTATCAACGTCTGTGACACGGGAAGCGGGTGGGTGTTCTCACCCCCAAACGAGTTTGGGGGTGGCACCGCGAAGCCCCATGACGACTTTGCCATAGTGCATGCCATGTCGTACCGATCACGACTCTTGCCGTAGCGCATGCCGTCTCATGCCGTCCCACGCCATCCTTGCCCAACCGCCCGTGTTGCCGTTATGCTCCAGGTCACTGGAGTGATGAGCATGACACGACGGCCTAATATCCTTTTGATCACCAGCGACCAGCAGCATTACAGCACGCTGGGCGTGGTGAACCCCAAGATCAAGACGCCGGCCCTCGACCGCCTCTGCGCCGAGGGCACGCGTTTCGACCGCGCCTATTGCCCCAACCCCACCTGCACGCCCACGCGGGCGAGCATCATCACGGGCATGTATCCCTCGCAGCACGGCGCGTGGTCGCTGGGCACCAAGCTCATGGAAAACGTGCCCACCCTGGGGGCCGCCCTGGGTGGGGCGGGCTACGCCACCTCGCTCATCGGCAAGGCGCACTTCCATCCGCTGAGTTCCACGCCGCAGTACGAGTCCATCGAGTGCCAGCCGATCATGCGCGACCTGGACTTCTGGCGGCGGTTCCACGGCCCGTGGTACGGCTTCGACCACGTCGAGCTTGCACGTATGCACGGCGATGAATCTCACGCGGGGCAGCACTACGCGGTCTGGATGGAGGAAAAGGGCCTGGGCAACTGGCGCGATTACTTCTGTCCCTGGCCGCCGCCCAAGGCCGAGAGCCGCACGCAGTACTGGGCCCGCGCCAACCGCCACTGGAGCCTGCCGCAGGAATACCACTACAGCCGCTGGACCAGCGAGCGCACGATCGCCAGGATGGAACAGGCCGCCGGGGCCGACCAGCCCTTCTTCCTGTGGTCCAGCTTCCACGACCCGCACCCGCCGTACATCGTGCCCGAGCCCTGGGCCAGCATGTACAACCCCGACGACATGGACATCGGCACGCTCACGCCCGGCGAGCACGACCGCAACCCCGCCCACTTCGCCATGACGCAGGAGAAGTCGCCCGACTTCGGGCGCTACTGGGAGGACCACTCGATCCACGGCGCGCACTCGCACCTGCACGACCCGCGTGAACTGCAGAAGGACATGGCCTGCTACTACGGCATGACCAGCTTCATGGACCAGGAGATCGGCCGCGTGCTGCAGCGGCTGGACGAGCTGGGCCAGGCGGACAACACGCTGGTCGTCTTCACGACCGACCACGGGCATTTCATGGGCCACCACGGCCTGATCGCCAAGGCGATTCACCATTACGAGGACCTGCTGCGGATTCCGTTCATCGTGCGGTGGGGCCGGCGCTGCGGCGGGGGGCGCGTGAGCGAGAACCTGCAGAACCTCGTGGACCTGGCGCCCACGTTCCTGGCCGCCGCCGGCATCGAGGCGCCCGGCATCATGACGGGCGTCAACCAGCTGGACTGCTGGCAGGGAGGCCCCTCCGCCCGGACGTGGAGCATTACCGAGAACCGCCACACGCGGACGAAGGTTCACATGCGGACGTACGTCAACGCCCGCTACAAGATCACCGTCTATCGCCAGGGCGACGACGGCGAGTTGTTCGACCTCTGCGCCGACCCCGGCGAGGTGCATAACCTCTGGCACGAGCCCGCGGCCGCCAGCGTGAAGTCGCAGCTCCTGCATGAATTCATGCAGGCCGTGCTGCAGTGCGAGCCCACGCCCATGCCCCGCATCGCGGGGGCGTAGAAGAAGGTCGTAGGCAATAGGCAATAGGCAGAAGGGAAAGGCACCAGGGTATAGGTTCCAGGGACCGGGGGAGACCCTAACCCCTAACCCCTGGACCCTTGCGTAGAATGATCCGTCTGGCGAATATCGCGTGTTTCGCGTAAGCTCTCGACTGGCCGGCATCGGCCGCTAAAAGGAAACATCATGGCAGAAGACAAACCGAAGATCATCGTGGACGACGACTGGAAGCAGCAGGCGCAGGCGGAGAAGGAGAAGCTCTCGGAAGAGGCGGAGCACGAGGGCGCCGCCGGCGGCCCGCGCGAACTGCCCCCGGCCAACTTCACCACGCTGGTGGGCTCGATGGTCACGCAGATTTACATGTCGCTGGGCGGCTACCAGGACCCCAAGACCAAGCAGCGGTACGTCGATCTCGAGGTGGCCAAGCACTACATCGACACGCTGTCGATGCTCGAAGAGAAGACCAAGGGCAACCTGTCGGAAGAGGAGAAGAAGCTCCTCGACCAGGCCCTGTACGAGAGCCGCATCCAGTACGTGCAGATCGCCCAGCGCGTCGGCGGCGGGGCCGTCTGAGACTGATTTTCGCTGCCCCGGGTGGCGGCCTGCCCCGGCCGCCACCTGCGGGCGCTCGCCTCACCTCTCCGGGAGATCCTCATGCCCGCCCGCGTTCACCCCTACGCCACCATGGGCACGTACGGCGATCTTCGCACCGATGCCCGCCGCTACAGGCCGCTGGACACCGTCACGGTCACTGTCACCGGGCGGGCCCAGGGCGACGACCGCTGCACGCTCCGCGTGTGCGACGATCGGCAGCGGCCTTACTTCCAGACCGAGGTCTCGCTGAAGGACAACCGCGGGCAGGCGCAGTTCCTGGCCGGCGGGCCCCTGGGCAACCACTACCTCTACCTCCTCTGGCCGGGCGAGAAGCGTCACAGCCGCTACCTCAATTTCCAGGTGGATTGCGAGGCCGGCATCGAGACCGGCGACGCCGACCTTGACTGGCTGTATCCCTTCACGCGCGACGCGATGCGCTGCCTCCGCCGCCAGTACGACACGCCGCGGGGCCGGTTCGTGGGCTACATGTCGGCCGACACGTGGCACTTCGACGGCATCTGGCTGCGCGACTGGGTTTACCAGGCGCCCGCGTACCGCTGGTGGGAGCGCGACGTCACGTGCGGGCTGGACCGTTTCCTGGAGGCGCAGACCGCCGACGGCATGCTGGCCGACGGCATCGAACGCGACGGCAGGACATGGCGCGTCGGGCTGGAGTCGGACGTCGAGTACATCATGACGCTGGCTGTGTGGCACGCGTGGCAGATGAAGGGCGACAACGCCTGGCTGGCGGCGGCGCTGCCGCGGCTTGAGCGGGCGCTGCAATACATCTGCACCGACGCCAAGCACTGGGACGCCCAACACGAGCTGGTCAAGCGACAGCACAGCTGCGACACGTGGGACTATGACATCGACGGCGCGAGCGACCGCGGCGAAGGTCGCTACGTCGTCGCGGCCTGCGACCAGAGCGGCTACGCCCAGGCGTTTGCAGCCATGGGGGCGATGTGGTCGGCCCTGGGTGATGGCGGGCGCGCGGCCGAATGGGCCGGCCGCGCCGAAGACTATCGCCGCCGGGCGGTCGCCCTGCTGTGGGATGGCGGCAAGTTCCAGCATCACGCGCACCTGGACGCCATCGATCACGGCGATTTCGACGAGACCTCGCAGCTGGCCATGGGCAATACCTGGGCCATGACCCGCGGCCTGGCCGACGGCGAGCAGTCGCGGAGCATCATCGACGAGTACCGCCGCCGCCACGCCGCCACCGGCGACGCCTACCCGTGGTGGAGCCTGCAGCCGGGCTACCCCGATCATCTCAAGTACTGGACCGAGAGCTACCGCCTGCAGGGCGCGTACGCCAACGGCGGGCTCATGCCGTGGGTCGGCGGGGAGCTGTGCCGGGCCGCGATGCAGAACGGCCGCGAGGGGTACGGCGTGGAGCTGATGCGGCAGTACATCGAGCACCTGCGCCGCACGGGCGGCGCGCACGTGTGGTACTGGCCCGACGGCACGCCGGGCTTCCGCACGACCAATGAAGTGCCCTACGCCGGGTGGGGCATGGCCGAGTGGATCAACGCGCTGTTCGAGGGCTTGGGTGGCGTGAAGGACTGCTCGTGTTTGATGGGCCGCGTGAGCGTCAGCCCCCGCTGGTTCGCCGCCGGTGTGGATGCCGCCTGCGTTCGCGCCCGCTACGCCGCGTCCGACGGCTACTTCGCCTACCGTCTTCGCCGCGAGGGGAGCAACCTCATCATCGCCTTCAGCGGCTCGGGCCAGCACGCCGAGTTCAGCGTGCTGCTGCCGCGCGGCCGCCAGGCCACGGCAGTGACCGTGAACGGTGCCGCTGTTTCCTTTTCCATGCGCCACACCGACGGCGGGGCGTATGTCGAGTTCAACGCGCCCATCTGCGGCGCGTCGCAAGCGGAGATCGGCTGCAGCCCGTCGTAAAGGCGAACGTGGCCGGCCCGGCTATCGCGGGGCGGGCGACCTCAGTGGACGGCTGCCTCAATACCAGACGAAGACGATGACGCTGGGGACGGCGATCTTGCCTTCCATCGTGCCGATGACCTGGCCGACGCTCTTGACCTCGATCTTGCTGCCGTCGATCCACTGGTTGATCTGCGTCTCCATGAACTCCAGCGACGAGACGGCGATCTTCGAATGGAACACCTTCAGCCGCGTCGCGCCGGCCCCGGTGACATTCAGCGGGCGTTTGAGTTCAGCCGTCGACTGGATCTTCAGGCCGCCAAGCGCCTTGCCGGCCGACGGGGCGTTGGCCGTCTGCGGCAGCGGCGTATCGTCATCCATGGAAATGGGTTCTTCGTCGGGAAGTTTGGAGGCCTCGGCCATGGAAAATCTCCTGCGTTAATGCAATGCCCGTTCGATTTCGGAAGTGCGACAGGGGTCATTATAGGTTTGCGACGCGAGCATGCAAGGGCGGTGATGGCCGTTGACAGACGCCGCGGGTCATGCTCGAATCGTGGCACCCAATCCAGGAGATGAACGAATGAAGGCTTGCCCCTTGTCCGATATCACCGCGCCGGATGGCAGCTCGCTTGCCGCACAACCCTCGGCCGGCGGCTGGTTCGTCCAGGCCGCCGGCGGCGTCACCGCCCGCCTCAAGGGCCTGCGCGACGGCATGGTCTGCCGCGTCGAGCAGCCCTCCGACCGCGACGTGGTGCAGCTGTCGATCGGCCCGGCCACCAGTGCGCTGTGCAACGCGGTCTACAGCCCCGCCAAGGACCTGGCGATCGTGATGCACGCCGACGACCTGTGCATCGAGCCCCTCCCCGGCGGGCGCGGCGCGTTCGGGGTGTCGTGCGGCGGGCCCTTGCAGATCCGCGTCATTCCCGACTACCTCAAGCTGCACCGCAACCTGCCCTGGTTCCAGCCGATGGACCGGCGGTTCTTTCCTCGCCCGCCCGCCGGCTGGTGCTCGTGGTACTGCTACGGCCTGGGCATCACCGAAGAAGCCACCGTCAAGAACACCGACTGGCTGGCCGAAAACCTCCGCCCCTTCGGCTGCGACTGGGTGCAGATCGACGACGGCTGGCAGGGCCGTGGCTGCGACTTCGGCACCAATCGCGACTGGTTCGTCACCTGCGAAAAGGACTTCCCGCAGGGCATGAAGTGGATTTCCGACTACATCCGCGCCAAGGGCATGCGGCCGGGCATCTGGTGCATCCCGTTCACACAGAGCGATACGGAGCTGTACAAGTCGCGGCCCGAGCTGTTCGTCCATCGCCCCGACGGCACCAGCCCCGGCGAACGCGCGACCCCGCTGGACTACGAATGGATGCCCGTGCCCGAGCGGATGTTCGAGTGGTCCGGCCGCTACTTCATCGACGCCACCGGCGCCGTCGGGCAGGAATACATCAAGAAGCTCTTCGAGATGCTGTGCGACCAGTGGGGGTACGACTACGTCAAGATCGACGCGCAGGCGATGGTCGCGAGTTTCTACGACGAGCACCGCAAGCGCCTGGCCGACCCCTCACTCGACGGGCCGCGGGCGTACCGCGCGGGCCTGGAAGCGATGCGGGGCGTCATGGGCGGCAGCCGCTTCCTGCTCAACTGCGGCCACGGGTGGACGTCGGCGGGCCTTTGCGAGGGCATCCGCATCGGCGGCGACGTGCACACCAACTGGGCGGGCATGCAGCAGGCGATCACATCGACCATGCAGCATCTGTACCTCAACACGGTCGCGTTCTACACCGACCCTGACGTCGTGTGCGTCCGCGACCCGCTCACCTTCGAGCAGGGCCGCGTGTGGGCGACGCTGGTGGCCGTCACCGGCCAGCTCCTCATGGCCAGCGACATCATGCACGAACTGCCCGCCGACCGGGTGGAGATCCTCCGCCGCATCTTCCCGGTGGCCGACATCCGCCCGATGGAGCTGTACCCGCTGGACGGCGTGAACCGGCCCCGCATCTTCGACGTGAAGGTCCGCAAGGCCGGCGTGGGCGAGTGGGACGTGGTGGCCCTGTTCAACTGGGACGAGAAACGCAACGCGACGCTGGAGATCTCGCCCAAGCGCCTGGGCCTGCCCGAGGGGCGGTACATCTGGATCGACGCCTGGAGCGGCACGCTGCTGTATGCGGGCGAGGGCGCACGCACGCTGGAAGTGCCCACGACGGCCTGCCGCGTCGTGGCGATCTGGCCCGACCTGGGGCGGCCGCAGTTTGTCGGCACCAGCCGCCACATCACGCAGGGTGCCGACGACGCCGCATCCATCAAGTGGGACGAGAAGAAGGGGCGGCTTTCGGGCGCAGCCGACGTGGTCGGCGGCGACCCTTACCGCGTCCGCATCCACGTTCCGGCCGGCTGGCGCGTGGCCACCAAGGGTTTGGCCCGCCAGGGCGAGCTGGCCGTGCTGACGCTGAACGAGGAGCAGTCGGCCACCGTCCGCTGGCACGTAGATTTCGAGAAATAGCATGCCAGGCACCTCGCAGAGACTGATGGAGATGTACAAGGCGATGCACCAGCGGTTCGGCCACCAGGCGTGGTGGCCGGGCGAGACGCCGCTGGAGATCTGCCTGGGCGCCATCCTCACGCAGAACACCAACTGGGGCAACGTGGTGAAGGCCCTGGCCAACCTCCAGGCCGCCGGCGCGATGGGCGTGACGGCCCTGCACGAGATGCCGCACGACCGCCTGGCCGAGCTGATCAAGCCCGCGGGCTATTTCAACATCAAGGCCAAGAGACTCAAGAACTTCCTCGCCCGCGTGCACGAGCACAGCGGCGAGGACATCGAGAAGTTTCTCAACCGCTCCGTTTCGTCGCTGCGAGAGGAACTGCTTTCGATCAACGGCATCGGGCGCGAGACCGCCGACGCCATGATCCTCTACGCCGCCCGCAAGCCCACGTTCGTCGTGGATGCCTACACATACCGCATCATGCTGCGCCACGGCGTGATCGCGCGCGAGGACGATTACGAGACCATCAAGGAACTCTTCGAGTCCAACCTGCCCACCGACATCGAGCTCTGGAACGACTATCACGCCCAACTGGTCATGGTCGGCAAGACCTTCTGCCGGCCGGTGGCCAAGTGTGAAGGATGCCCGCTCGAAAGCTTCCCGCACGATCGCTTCGCGGGAATGGAAGAGTAAGAATTGCCGATTGCCAATTGACGATTGCCGATTGTGCGTAACGACTGTCGACTCTTGTCCAAGTACCCGCCCTCGCTACGCCAAT
>CAZTVF010000091.1:0-10725 GCA_964616985.1 uncultured Planctomycetaceae bacterium | reverse complement strand
CCATTCTTGCATCGACTCCTTACTACCGATTCCCACTCGCTGGCCATTAAGATACGCAAACAACCTATTGCGTGCCTGGGTAACCGAATCGGATAACCAACACTCCGCAGGACCTGTGCTCCGCGGCAGTTCCGACGCCTGACCTACGAGGTAGACGGATTGCCCGAAAGGCACCCATATCAGGCGTTCGATGGCGGAGAGGATGGGCACGAGACGGTCGAAGGCGCGGGTGGCGGGGGCGGAAAGTTTGTCTTTGCCGCGGGCGCGGCCTTGCCACCACCACGCGGGGGCGCCGATCATGTTCATGTAACGCCCCTTGAGCGGCCTCAGGCCCGCGGCGATGAAGGCCTGCCGCAGCGACGACAGTGTGTAGCGGCGGTGGTGGCCCATCGCCTTGTCCATGCGGCCGTAGATGCAGGGCAGTGCGGGCACGAAGACGATGACGCGTCCGCCGGGCGCGGCCAGCTGCCGCATACGTTTGAGGGCGTCGACGTCGTCGGCGATGTGTTCCAGCACGTTGATGCACAGGACGGAATCGAACTGCCCCGGCGGCAGCGTGGCGTCGGGGACCTGCTCGATGCCCTGGGGGTACACCTGCACGTTGAGGTGGTTCTTGAAGCGGTCGACGAGGTACCGACGGTAATCGTCGAAGGGCTCCAGGCATGCGACGCGGTCCTGGTTGAGCAGGAACTGCGTGATGTTGCCCACGCCCGCGCCCACCTCCAGCACGCGGGAACCGATGAAGTTCCGCAGCGTCTCGAAGATCCAATGGTTGTAGTGATACACCGTCGAGAGCAGGGCCAGGCTGTGCGCGACCGAACCGTCCGGCTGGTTTTCCAGCTGGACCGGCGCAACGACAGGGGTATTAGGGTCGGTGTCTGTCATCGGAAAGAGCCAGTATAGAGTGCGACGCGTGCGCAGACAAGGGGGGTGTTGCTCACAGCGCAACGGGCGCATCTGCCTTTGAGTTGCACGCACAGGAAGGCACGGAGAATCCAGCGGCCGGCTATCGCTCGCTTTTCGCCGCTGTAGAAGCCTCAGGCGCCACCCAGATCTGACAGCGCCGAACGACAAGCCGCCGGTAGAACGCAGAGGCCACGGGCGAGACGCGTACAACGGAAAGAGCCACGGGCGAGACGCCCGTGGGACGCACGGGCAAGATGCCCGTGCTACGGGAAGAGGGCACGGGCGAGATGCAGGTGCCACGCCGCCATCCATTGACTTGCGTACTTCCTTTGTTTAGTTTGCACCCATGGCCAAGAAACCAGATCCCAAGCCTGTCCTGGCGATACCGTCGGCGCCGGCGCCAAGCCGTCGCATGGCGATCATGATCCTGCTGGTCATCCTGGCGGCGGCTGCGGCGCTGCGGATGGTCAACCTCAGCCAGTCGCCCCCGGGCATGAGCCAGGACGAAGGCCAGAATATCTGGGACGCCTGGAGCATGCTCAAGACCGGCATGGACCAGGTCGGCGACCGCTGGCCGATCTTCTACAGCAAGTGCTTCGGCGGCAACCGCAGCACGCTGCAGCTGTACTACCTCATCCCGTTCCAGGCCGTCGGCGGCCTCAGCGTCGAGGTCGCGAGGTTCTCCTCGGCCTTCTCGGGCGTCCTGGCCGTGCTGCTGGTGTACCTGGTGGGGGCGAGGTTGTTCAGCCACGGCGCGGGGCTGCTCGCCGCGGCGATCATGGCCTTCAATCCCTGGCACATCCAGCAGAGCCGATGGGCGCACGAGGCGACGCTGGTGCCCACGCTGGTGCTGTTGCCCATCGCGATTCTGCTGTGGGCGGGTTTCCCGCTCGACGACTCGCAGGACCGAAAGCCGCGCCCGCTGCTGGCGGGACTGGCCGGGCTGGCCGCGGGCGTCGCGTGCTATGGTTACCCCGTCGTGCGGCTGTTCCTGCCGCTGATGCTGCTGGCGACGGCGGTGGTGCTGTGGCGGCCGCTGGTGGCGACGCTCAAAACCCCTCGCGGCCGCGCGGCGGTCGGGGCGTTCGCCCTGGCGATGGCGGTGACGTTCGGCCCGCTGGTCTACAAGCACATGACCGACCCGGGCATGAACAAGCGCGGCGGCAGCACCAAGATCTGGAGCGAGCAGGACACGTTCGGCGAGAAGGTCTCCAAGGTGGCCGAACGCTACCCCGCACACTTCGGCCCCGACTTCCTCTTCGATCGCGGCGACCTCTACGAACTGCAGTCGCCGCCCGGCCAGGGGTTGTTCCACTGGTACTCGCTGCCGCTGATGGTGCTGGGGGCAGGCTTCCTCGTCACCGGCCTGCGGCGCAGGCGCGCCGCCCGCGTGCTGCTGGTCTGGCTGCTGCTGTACCCGATCCCCGATTGCATCACGCAGCACAATCCCGGCAGCGAGAGCAGCCTGCACGCCTTGCGAACGCTCGTGGGCCTGCCGGCGCTGGTGCTGCTGGCGGCGCTGGGCGCGTGGTCGGCGGGCGAGTGGCTATGGCGAAAGAAGCGGCCCGCGCTGTACGCCGCGGCCGCGGTGATGGTCGCCTCCGCGGCCTTCCTCAACGTGCGATATCTGAAGGTCTTCTACGGCGACTTCAACCGCCGCTCGATGATCTACCACAGTTTCCAGACCGACGTGCTGCAGGCGAGCCAGTGGCTGCGGCCGCGGCTGAACGACTATGACGCGGTGTTCTACGACTCGTACCACATGAACATGCCGTTCCTGACGGCGCTGATCGGGCTGGACTACCCACCGCAGCAGTGGTTTGCCGATCGGCACATCATCGCCACGGCCGAACTGGACAAGTACCACGCCTTCCGCAATCCGCTGATCCTCCCGCTGCCGCCGGGGTACGAGTGGGACAGCCACATCCTGCTCGGAAAGATCGCGTTCATGAACAACTCCTACTGGCCGGCATTGGTGCAGGAACTGCAGCAGAACGGCAGAAAGGATCGCGTGCTGTTCTTCCTGCCGCCCGCGCACGCCGAGGCGCTGAGGTCGAAGGTGACCTTCCTCCGCGACGCGACGCCGGTGCACAATATTGTGGGCCCCGTCGGGCAGGTGGTGCTGCAGGCGTACGAGGTGTCGCTGTAGGTTCTTGCTTCGCCGGCCGTCGAAGGGTACTCTGTTGAGCGTGTCACGGATTGACCAAAGCGCGGCCTCGCGGCCCATCGGAGTGTTTGATTCGGGCCTGGGTGGCCTGACGGTGGTGCGCGAATTCGCCGCGGCCATGGCGGGCGAGGACATCTGCTACCTGGGCGATTCGGCCCGCGTTCCGTACGGCACGAAATCTCTCGATACGATCCGTCGTTTCGCGCTGGAAGACGCGGGCTTCCTGATGAAGTTCTCTCCCAAGATGATCGTCGTGGCGTGCAACAGCGCGTCGGCGGCGGGCATTGAGGCCCTGGAAAAATACTGCCCCGTGCCGGTGGTGGACGTGATTCGCCCGGGCGCGGCGGCGGCGGTTGCCGCGACCGACGGGGCCATCGGGGTGATCGGCACGGCCGCCACCGTGGCCAGCGGCGCCTACGCCGCGGCCATCAAGGCCCTGGACCCGCAGCGCGAGGTGTATTCCCAAGCCTGCCCGCTGCTGGTGCCGCTGGTGGAGGAAGGCTGGCCCGTGGACGACCCCATCGTCATGCTGCCCCTGGGCAAGTACCTGCACGATCTGCAGCGCATCCGCCCGGGCGTGCTTGTGCTGGGCTGCACGCACTACCCGCTGCTGGCCGGTTCGGTGCGCAAGCTCATGGGCCCGGCGGTGAAGCTGGTGAACTCCGGCCAGGCGGCGGCCCTGGAAGTGCAGCGGCGGCTGCTGGCGTCGGGAATGCAGAACCCGCGGCGCGAGGGCGGCACGCTGAAATGCTTCACGACGGACAACGCACCGCGATTCGCGGAACTCGGCGAGCGGTTCGGCGGCAGGAAGATCGACTCTGTGACACAAATCGGCACCGAAGAACTCGAGGCCCTTGGCGGGACTGGCAAGGCATGAACACACGCATGATCATCGCGGTGGCGCTGGCGACGCTGGCCTGCAAAGGCTGCTCCAACGGCGAGTCCGACCTGTCCTGGCTGGGCGGCACCAGCGGCACCAAACTGGTGGCGATGGTCTTCGATCCCGACGATGCCGACAAGCGGCGAGAGGGCATCGTGGGCCTGTCCAAGAAGTCCTGGGGCCTCCGCGAGCCGCATCTCAAGGGCTACGCCCTGCGCCTTGAGATCGACCGCGACGCCTCCGTGCGTTCCGCCGCTGTCCGCGCCCTGGGCATGGCCGGGGAGCCCAACTATCTGCCGAACATCATCGCGGCGCTCGAAGACAAATCGCCCGCCGTCCGCTGGGACGCCGCCGTGGCCCTCAAGTCGGTGGTGCATGGCACGTCCGCCGTCGAGCCCCTGTGCCGCCACGCCGTCGACGACCCCTCGCCCGACGTGAAGGTGGCGTGCATCAAGGCCCTGGCGAATTATCGCGGCCGCGACGTGGCCGCCGTCATGCTCAAGTGCATGGCCGATTCCGCCTTCGTCGTCCGCTACGAGGCGCACCGGCTGCTGGTGGAGATCGTCGGCTGCGACGCGGGGAATGATCCCGACGACTGGGCCCGCGTCGATCTTTCGAAGCTGCCCGAAGGCCCGCCGCACAAGGGCCCCTGGTGGGACTGGATGGGCGTGACGAAGAAGAACACGCCCACGCCGGCCTCCATGCCCGCCTCCTCGCCTGCCGCCCAAGGCGGTAAGGGAGACTGATGCGGGCCCTCGTCTACGACGGCTCGCTGTCGCTGCGACGCGATCATCCGCGTCCCGTGCCCGCCGATGGCGAGGCCCTCCTCGCGGTCCGCCTGGCCGGGGTGTGCAAGACCGACCTGGAGATCCTCAAGGGATACATGGGCTTTGTCGGCGTGATGGGGCACGAATTCGTCGGCGAGGTTCTCGAGGGGCCGGCCCGATGGTGCGGCAAACGCGTCACGGCCGACATCAACTGCCCCTGCGGCCAATGCGAGCTTTGCCGGTGCGGCCTGGGCAATCACTGCCGCCGCCGCGGTGTCCTGGGCATCGACAAGCGAGGCGGCGTCTTCGCCGACTTCGTCGCCGTGCCCCTGGCCAACCTCCATGAGATCCCACCGCACGTGAGCGACGACGCGGCCGTCTTCGTCGAGCCGCTCGCCGCCGCCTTCCAGATGCTCCACCAGGTGACCTTTGCGCCGGGCGAACGCGTGGCCGTGCTCGGCGACGGCAGGCTGGGCCAACTGGCCGCCCGCGTGCTGGCCACCGTGGGCTCGCCCGTGCTCGTCGGCAAGCATGGGGCCAAGCTCGCGCTGGCGGCGGCCGCGGGCATCGAAACCGTCCCGCTGGAGCAGTTCAAGGCCGATGGACAATATCGCGTGGTCGTGGACGCCACCGGCAGCGAGGCGGGCTTCGAGCTGGCCATGCGGGCCGTGCAGCCGCGGGGCGTGATCGTGCTCAAGAGCACTTTCGCCGGCGGCGGGCGGCTGAACCTCGCGCCGCTGGTGATTAACGAGGTCACCGTCGTGGGCTCGCGGTGCGGGCCCTTCGACGAGGCCATCGCCGCGCTGGCGTCGGGAAGCATCGAAGTGGCCTCGCTCATCAGCCGGCGGTTCCCGCTCGACGACGCGGCCGAGGCGATCGCCGCGGCCGGCGACGGAAAGAACATGAAGGTATTGATTGCGCCGTAGCACGGACGTTGAATGGAACAGTATCGATATGAATGAGTTTGGCATCACGCAAGACCCCAACGGATGGATGGTGGGGCGGTTTGAGGCGATGAAGTCGCTGGCGGTGAGTCATCTGGTCACGACGCGGCAGGGGCTGGACGTGAACCTGCTGATCAGCGACCGCGCTGCCGCGGCCAGGCAGGTCGCCGCCGCGATGGGCGTGCCCGACGTGGCGTTCCTCAAGCAGGTGCATGGCAACACGATCCTGCAGGTCGCCGCGGGCGGGCTGGCCGGCGAGGCCGACGGCATGGTGACCGAGGCCGCCGGCGTGGGCCTGATGGCCGTC
Organism: uncultured Planctomycetaceae bacterium; assembly: GCA_964616985.1. Classification (GTDB taxonomy): domain Bacteria; phylum Planctomycetota; class Phycisphaerae; order SM23-33; family SM23-33; genus CAZTVF01. Next base: position 4,754 of record CAZTVF010000091.1, on the reverse strand, counting down.
AGCGCCGACTGCCCGTTGATCCTGGCCGCCCACACCAGCGGCTCGGCCGTGGGCGTGGCGCACGCGTCGTGGCGGGGGACGTGCAAGCAGATCGCCGTCGCCCTGATCGCCGCGATGTGGCGCCACTGCGCCGCCCGACCCGAAGAGATCGTCGCCTGCATCTGCCCCTCGGCCGGGCCGCAGAAGTACGAGGTAGGCCCCGAGGTGCGCGAGGAAATGCTCTCATCGGTTGGCCCCCACAGCGACGCGTTTTTCGAGCATCGCGGCCGCAAGCTCTACTTCGATCTCTGGGCTGCCAACCGCGACCAGTTGATCCGCTCGGGCCTGTGCGAGGCGAACGTTCACATCGCCGGCATCTGCACCATCACCCGCAACGACCTCTTCCCCAGCTACCGCCTCGAAGGCGACAAGGCCGGACGCTTCGCCGCGGTGATCGCACGGAAGTCTGGCGATTGACTGGGAAGTGTTGCCGCCGGAGAGGCACGCAATCGGTGACGACGGCATAGTCCCGTCTTGTGTCGCGCGGGGAAGACCGACCCACGCAGTGGGCCGGCTTTGGGTGACGGAGGTCAGCGCCTCACTCGTACAACGGCAACCGCATCAATAGATGACGAGATTGACTTTCTCCCCGCCGATCGTGACGGCGCCGAGATAGCGGCCGGAGGCGTCCTCGGTGAGTTCGACGTGGTAGCTGTCGGCGGGTCTCCCGGCCGCGGTCTTGCCGGTGAAATCGATCCGCATCATCTTGTCGTTGTGCGTGATCCGCACGGATTGGACCTTGAGGTCCTGGAGGTACTTGGCCAGCGGGGCGATCTGCTCGATGAACTGCTGCTGGGCGGCCGAGACGCGGTCCTGGCCTTCGGGCTCGTTGGCGTCATCGTCCTCATCATCCACCTGGACTTGTTCGCTCTGGGCGAGGCTGGTCAGCTTGCTGGACAGGAAGATGGCCGAGAAGACCATGGCGCCGGCGAGGATGATGCTGGCCGCGACGATCGGGAGGGAGTAGTTCGGCGGGAGGGGTCTATCGGACATAGGATTCCTTTCCTAAATGCCTGCGAACCGGGTGCGACTCTTACAGTCTGCTTGTATCGAAGTCGGCGGCGACTATCAAGTCTTTGGTTCGACTCCCCACGGCCCGCGTCCTCATCACTCCCCGCGAATGAAGTCCGGGATGGCGATGATCTGCCCGCTGCGGTCGACGCAGGCGATGGTGGTCTCGGCCGTGGCGAGCAGCACGCCGTCGGCCTGGCGTTTGAGTTCGTAGGCGTGGTCGATGCGGGCGGCGCCCATCCGCGAGATCTTCGTGCTCAGCACCAGCACGTCGTCATAGCGAGCCGGCGCAAGGTAGCGGGCGGCGCACTTGGCCACCACGAAGAAGACGCCCTTGGCCTCCAGATCGCGGTAGGAGATTCCGCACAGCCGCAGCAGTTCGGTGCGGCCCATCTCGAAGTAGACCCAGAAGCGGCTGTGATGCAGGACGCCCATGGCATCGACCTCGGGGTATCGCACGCGGATGTCGATGTCGCAGGCGGTGGGGTGGTGGTGGCTCATATTCGTGGGTCTGGTCTGTCAAAAGGAAATGCGAACGGGACCTGCCTGCCGGCAGGCAGGTTCTAGCATGATTTCTGGGATTTCAGGGATTAGAAGACTTCGTTCTTTTCTAATCCGATAATCCCTGTAATCCCGGTAATCATCCTAAAATCCCGCTCGCATTTGTCTTTCTTCTTCTTCTCTTACTTCACAACCTTCATCTTAATGCGGTTGGGGGTGATCTCGGTCACCTCGAGCTTGACCTTCTTGAGTTCGGTCAGCACGTCGGCCAACTGCTGGTTGTCGTAGGCGTATTCGAAGTCGACGTTGGCGATGGACTCGGTGATTTCCTTGAGGTTGATGGCCTGCACGCCGCGGAGTTCAGCCACCTCGCTCTTGAAGGTCTTGAAGCTGTTGTAGTCCATGCCGGAGATGTTCAGTTCGATGGTGCGGGAGACGTTGGCCCGCTTGCGCCACGCCTCGACGATCGCCTTGAGCAGGTCTTCCTGGTTGTCCTCGGCCAGTTTGGCCAGGGCCTTGTCGGCGCCGCCGCCCAGTTGGAGCGTGTTGACCGTCACCGGCCCGTAGGCCTTGGAGGCCAGCACGCGGGCCGAGTCGGTCTGGATCGCCCGGATCGACAGCGTCGCGACGAACTGGTTGAAATCCTGCCCCGAGATCTTGATGGTCTTGGAATACTTCGCGGTGGCCTTGCCGACCAGGATGACGTCAGCCTTGAAGCGGGCGCCCAGGGCGGCCAGCTCGGCGGCGTCGTCTTTCACGGCGGCGAGTTCCTTATCGCGATCGGAGACCTTGGTGGCGGTCTCGCGGTCCATGAGCTTGAGGCCCTTATTGATGAAGAAGTCTTCGAGCTTGCCCTGCACCACGTCGCTGCTGCCGGTGGGGGTGGTGGTGGTGGCGAACAGCGTGCCCTCGTTGATCACGATGATCACGCGCGGGTTGCCTTCCTGGTCGAGCGTCGCGGCGATGGACGACCAGTCCTTCTCGAACTTCTGGGTCGAGACCAGCACCGTCAGCGTGGCCGTGGTGTATTCGGCGTCGATGCTGTACTTCTCGCTCTTGATTTCCTTCACGTAGCCCACGGCATTGGTGAAGATCTTGTCATAGACGAGCTTGTAGTCCTGCGCCTTGCTCTTGGCGGTGATGAACGTGCCGCACGCGTTCTCGACGGCCTTGCGGAGGGCGGCCGCCTTGGCGGCGTCCTTGGCGCTGAGGTTCGTGCCGGCGGCCTTCTCCGTGACGGTGATCGTCTTGTCCTGTTCGTCGGTGGTGACGCGGACATCCTGGCCGAGGGCAGGGCCGGCGAGCACGGCACAGACGATCACGAAGCACGTTGCGAGACCTTTGTAAGCCATTGGGTTCTCCTTGTGGAATCCCGATTCGGACATGTTATTCAATCGATTGTAGACCCTGCCGCCCGCGAGTCAAGCGGCGGGGCGTTTTTCGATCATCCGCGTGTGAAGGGTGGCGGCCTTCCGAGGCCGCCGCCATCACCGCGTTCCTGGTGGCGGTCTGAGACGGCCCGCCACCCGCCCGGCGTTCTTCCGGGCCTCGCACACACGTCCCCTCTCTCGGGGCCGGTGCACATCATATCATGATGCCGCGCGGTTCTCCAAAGGCGAACCGCACGGGCCCGTTCATCCGCGTCCCGCCCGCAGCGAGACGTCTCGCTACGGCGTGCCGCCCACATGCCGGCGGCAGCGTTGGGGGCGGGGCGGCCCGGCTGCAGGACCTCATGCCGCCTGGCCCGCGGGCCATTCAGCGTTATTCGCACATGAGGGCGGGGCAAAATCTTGGCGACCCCCTCAAAAAAGCCTTGAAGTGGGGCGGCCGATTCATATGATAACAGGACACCGCCCACCGGCAAAGGTTGGCAGGCAACGTTAGCAGGAAAGGGCCTAAAGAGAAATTCCGTATGATTAAAGTGAAAACCAGAGGCAATGAGTCCGTCGAGCAGATGATCAAGCGCTTCAAGAAGATGTGCGAGAAGGAAGGCTTGACCAAGGATATCAAGCGCAACAGCTACTACGAGAAACCCTCGGAGCGCAAGCGCCGCCGGATGCGTAAGAGCATCAAGCGGACCTCCTTTGGCTTCTAGCAGTACTCGCGCGGCGGCGTTTTCGCCCGCCGCGACTCTTCGAGCCGGCCCGCCCCCGATGGACGTCGGCTCAGTCCATGAGTGCAGAAGGTGTCGGCTGAATCCACGCCCGCGTTTTTTCGCGGGCGTTTCCCTAGCCATTGATCGGTGTGACCAGAAGGTTTCAACATCCGCCCCCGGCGGAAACCAGGCAAGAAGGAGCATGAACGTGAACGTGTCCAGTTTACGATGGAGTGTCAAAGCAGCTTTGATCGTCGCCCTGGCGATCGGCGTGGTGGCCTTGATGGCCCCCTCGCAGGCCCAGGCCGCCCCCGAGACGGTGATTTCCACCCCCGCCCCCAGCCCCGTAGCGGCCCCCAAGGCCCACGCCGGCGGCGGCGAGGCCGATATCCGCCTGCCCGACCTGGGCAAGGTGGAGTACAACATCTTCGGCGCCAAGGTCAACGGCGTGCTCCTGATGAACCTGGGCCTGGTCGTCTGCGCGATCGGCCTGGTCTACGGCCTGTTCCAGTATTTCCAGATCAAGAACATGCCTGTGCATAAGTCGATGAGCACCGTCTCGGACACGATCTGGGAAACCTGCAAGACCTACCTGCTGCAGCAGGGCAAGTTCCTGGTCGTGCTGTGGCTGCTGATCGGGGCCTGCGTCACCTACTACTTCGGCTTCCTGGAACACTTCATCGCCGACGGCAAGATCAGTTCGCTGGCGATGATTCTGGGCAGCTCGATCCTGGGCATCCTGGGCAGCTACGGCGTGGCCTGGTTCGGCATCCGCATCAACACCCGCGCCAACAGCCGCGCCGCCTTCGCCGCCCTCAAGGGCTATCCGATCGGCGCCATGACCGTCCCGATGAAGTCGGGCATGAGCGTGGGCCTGCTGCTGGTGTCGGTCGAACTGTTCTTCATGATCCTGATCCTGACGCGGCTGGACCGCGACATGATCGGCCCCTGCTTCATCGGCTTCGCCATCGGCGAGTCGCTGGGCGCGTCGGCCTTGCGTATCGGCGGCGGCATCTTCACCAAGATCGCCGACATCGGCTCGGACCTGATGAAGATCATCTTCAAGCTCCCCGAGGATGATCCCAAGAACCCCGGCGTCATCGCCGAC
>CAZTVF010000090.1:0-21555 GCA_964616985.1 uncultured Planctomycetaceae bacterium | reverse complement strand
CCCACAATATCCTCATCCTCTACGCGCACGTCCAACCATCCATGGCCGCCGCGGCTTGAGTGTTCTACAGAGCATTCCTGACCCCTTTAGTCTCCTGACCCCTTTGATCCCTCTACGGGACGAGCCCGTTCGGCCGGGTCCGCCACGCCCGATACGCCGCAAGGATTCGTTCGTAGTCGGAGTCAGCATCCCAAGGGGTGATGCTGTTGTGTTCGATCAGCCAGCGGACGGTCCGGCGCATCCCCTCAACGAACGATACCGACTGCTTCCAACCAAGTTCGCGCCGGGCACGGGCCATGTCGTACACGCCGGGGTATTGAAGGCTGCGGCGAACCTGGTCAGACAGCCCGGGGGCGATCTCGCAGAGGATCTCCACCGGCACATGCACCCGTGGGGGCACGGCCACATCCATTGCCAGGGCGATGCCCTCGTAGTACTGGTCCCACGTCATCCACTCCTCACCCGCCGCGTTGTAGGCCCGGCCGAAGGCGGTGGGGTTTCCCGCAGCCAGCGAAAACACGCGAGCGACGTCATCGGCATGCAAGGCCGACCAGAGCCCCAGGCCGTCCCCGTGGACAATTACCGGCTTCCCGCGTTTCACGCGGTCCAGGAACCCCCTCGACTGTCCCAGACTGTGCAGGACGCTTCCGGTCTCACCATAGATCTGGCCCGGGCGGACCACGGTCAGGGCGTAGTCGCCCCGGCGTTCACCTTCGCGGTAGATCTCCTCGCACCGGATCTTGCCGATCCCGCTGGGGAATGTCGCTCCCAGCCGGTGGTCGTCACCGACCGGGTAGCTGTCGGCAGGCTTGGGGTAGACGTTGGTGCTGCTACAGAAAACGAGCTGCCGGGTAATTCCCGCACAGGCCCCCGACACCGCGGCCGCCCGCTCAGGCACGCCGCTGATCATGTCGATCACGCAGTCCCACCAGGTTTCGCTGCGAATCCGGGCGGCACAGGCCTCGGCATTACCGAGGTCATCCGTCCATTGCCGGTACCGACCGCTAAGGCGTGAGGGCGTTTGGCCGCGGTTGAGGACGGTGATCTCCTCGCCGCGGTCGATGAGCTGCTGGGCGACCGACGTGCTTGCCAACCCGGTCCCACCGAGGATCAGCACTTTCATGGCCGGGTGTTCGCCCAGTTGCGTGGGAGTCTTCTCTGGACGCGCGGAGGTCGGATCGGTCATGCGCGGTCGCCTTCGGCCGCCCAAACGGTCATGAAATCGAAGTAGGCGCCGTGACGGATCAGGCGGGCCGGGAGCCCGTCACGAAGCCGATCCAGGAGAGACGCGACCCATTGCTTCTCGGAAGCCATAGGTCAGTTGCCCTCCACGGAAACGTCTGCACACTACAACTCAGCCTGCTCAAGCACGGTCTGCGTGGAGAAAAAGGGGTCAGGAAGGTCAGGAACCTTTTTATCCAAAAGGAGGAAAAAGATACTCGTCCAGAAAGAGGCTATGTTAGCTCTGCAACCGCTCTGTCGCAAAGCATCTCGACTTCGTCGGGCCGCTCGACGCATGCTCGTAAGTCCCGAAGCAATCCATCGTGAATATCGTATATCCAACCGTGAACAAACAGCCCCTGCCCTCTGTGCCAGGCTTCCTGGACGACGGTGGTGCGGCAAGTATTCCGGACTTGCTCGATCACGTTGAGTTCGCAAAGCCGGCGCAGCCGCTGGCCCGCGTCGGTCAGTGGTTCCAGGATCCGCTCGTGGCGGTCGCGAACATCCTTGACCTGCCGCAACCAGTTGTCGATCAGTCCGTTGGTTCCGTTCGACATCGCCGCCGCAATTCCGCCGCAGCCATGGTGACCGCAGACGATGATATGCGACACGCGGAGAACATCCACCGCATACTGGATCACCGACAAGCAGTTCAGATCCGTGTGGATGACAAGGTTGGCCACATTGCGGTGGACGAACAGTTCGCCCGGCCGCAAGCCGACGATCTCGTTGGCCGGCACTCGGCTGTCGCTGCATCCAATCCAGAGGTACTGTGGGGTTTGCTGGCGAGCCAGCTGCTCGAAGAACCCCGGGTCCTCTTCCTCCATGGCCGCAGCCCACTTACGGTTATTCGCAAACAGATGGTTAAGGGCTCGCATTAATAATATCTCCACAGCGCAGAAGGTTCCTGGCCCCTCCAATGACCTACGGCAGGTAGACGCCGGCGGCGCGGAGCTTGGCGCGGAGGGCGGCGGTGTCGACGTTGTGGACGTTGGAGTCGCCGCGGGCGGCGAGGGCGGCGGCCAGGCCGGCGGCTTCGCCGGTGGTCAGGCAGCAGGCCATGATGCGGGTGCTGCCGTTGGTGCGGCGGTCGGTGGAGATGCACCGCCCCGCGACCAGCACGTTGCGCAGGCCCTTGGGCGTCAGGCAGCGGTAGGGCACGCCGAAGCTCTCGCCCTTGCCCAGGTTGTGCACGGCCTTCTCGATGTCCTTCTTGAGGCGCTCGATCTCTTCGGGCGTCTTGCCTTGCTGCTTGCCGTAGAACTCGTTGGTGTCGTTCTTGCGGTGCACGTCGATGTTGTAGGCGTTGCGGCAGATTTCGTCGGGGAAACTGCGGCGGGCGAGGTAGTCGTCCATCGTCAGCTTGTAGTCGCCCATCACGCGGCGCGTCTCGCGAACGCCCAGCAGCGACCCCGTCATCGTCAGCACCGACGCCCCGAACGCCGCCGGCAGGAACTCGGCGAACGCGTCGCGATACGACGCGGCCTGCTTGCGCCCGTGAACCAGGGCGCGGGACACGCTGAAGGGATCGGTGTTGTCCACGTCGAAGGGGATGTGGCCGGTGTTGAAGCCCCAGTTGCCGGGCCCGAACTGCATGCTGCACGAGTGCAGGTCGTGGATCAGCGGGTAGCGGCCTGACTTCATCGCCTTGTGCACGGGGCTGTTGGGGTCGAAGAAGTGCACGCTGGTGCCGTAGTACGTGTGGTAGTCGTTCACGTTGGTCAGGACAAAGCAGTGGGTGGCCGGCTGGAGGTCGCCGCGCTCGTCGCCCTTTTCGATGGTGGCGCCCGCCCACGCGGCCAGGTCGCCGTCGCCCGTGCCGTCGACGTACACCTTGGCCGCGTACGCGCTGATGCCGGCCTTGTTGGATACGACGATGGCCTCGATCTCGCCGTCGGCGGCGCGTTCGACGGAGCACATCTGCGTGTGGAACAGGATGGTGGCGCCCGCGCCGACGACCATGTCGTCATAGATTCGCTTGAGCAGTTCGGGCGCGATGGGCGGGTCGCTCAGCGGGCCCCAGGTGTTGACGGCCTTGCGGAAGTGGGGCAGGCCGTCCAGCAGGCGCTGGCGGACGTGCTCGGCCAGGCCGCACGCGATGTGCCGCTCGTGGTCGGTGTAGCCGCAGAACCAGGGCACCAGGCCCAGCGTGCCCATGCCGCCCAGTGCGCCGGTGCCCTCGATGACCAGCGTCTTGGCGCCCTCCCGTGCGGCCGCGGTGGCCGCGGCAGTGCCGGCAGGACCGCCGCCGACGACGATCACATCCCAGGAGTCATCGAGCGGAATCGAACGCGGACGAAGCGACAGGGTGGCCATCGGTTGCTCCTTATAGTTGGGGCGGGATTATACATCGTCTGGGGGCGGATAGATTTCGAAAACGTCCGGAAAAATGCGAGCGGGATTTGAGGATGATTCCGAGGATTAAGAGGATTGGGAAGGAAGGCTTTCCGGGCAGTGCTCTATGGCGCGCGGAAACGTCGCCCAGGCTGCGGCGGAGCACCAATCAATTGGACGCGCCAGTGCAACACGCCAGAGCCTCGTTTGCTTCTTCTTAATCCTCCCAATCCTTTGAATCATCCTCAAATCCCGCTCTCTTCTTCTTCAGAATCAGGTCTCAGGCAGCGTCGGATCGTTCGGCAGGAAGCGCTGTTCGATCCGAGCGGAACGAACAGCCCGAAAATCGACATCACTCGTACGCGATGAGTGGGGAGACGGTGGCGCCGCCGGATGCATGTGGGGCGATAGGGTTCATGGGTCACTGAAGTGACCATGCCTCGCTCACGCGGCGTCGGCGCGGTGGGGAGGCTCGCGGGCGCTGGCGGCGTCGGCGGCGGCGTTGGGGCGCACCAGCAGGTGGTCGGCAAAGCTCCAGATGAACATGTCGATGGGGATCGCCAGAAGCAGCCCCGCCACGCCGAAGATCTTCCCCCACAGCACGATCGTGAACAGCGTGATCACCGGCGGGATCGACACCGCCTTGCGCATCACCAGCGGGATCAGCAGGTATGACTCCAGCGTCTGCACCACCGCGTAGACGATGATGACGCCGATCGTCTGCGTGGGCCCCTGCGTGGTCGCCAGCAGCAGGGCCAGCCCCAGCGTGACGGCGGGGCCGATCGTGGGGATTGCCTCGGCCAGGCCGGCGAAGATGGCCAGCGGCAGGGCGAATTCCAGCCCGATGATGCTGTAGCCGATGATCGACGCCACGCCCACCACCGCGATGCTGATCAGCGTGCCCACCAGCCACCACCGCAGGCGGCGATCCAGGTCGGCCAGGGCGCCCGCGGCGGCCGCGCGACGCCACGGCGGCAGCATCGCCAGCATCGGCCCGGTGAGCCGCCCCGGGGGCTCGGCCAGAAGGTAGATCGACCCGATGAACACGAAGGCCGCGCCCACCAGCACAGCGGCGGTGACGTCGGCAGTCTGCGAGAAGACCTGTCCCAGCGAATCGCCGGTGCTGAAGAAGCCCATGATCTGGTTGCCGATGTCCTGCACGGTCACGGGGTAATGCATGCCGAACCGCGTGCTCCAACTGCTCAGGACGGCGTCGAGGTTCTTCTGCAACTGCGGCCAGCCGGCGATCCAGCGTTGCACGGGCTCCACCATCAGCCAGCCCATCAGCACCAGCACCCCCATCACCGCCGCCAGGAAACCCAGCCCCAGCACGGCGGCCGACAGCCCCCGCGGGCCGGGGATTCGCGTGGTCATCGGACGGAGCATCGCCGCGACGGCGGCCGCGGCGATCAGGCCCAGCAGCACGAGTTTCCCCGCCGCGAAGAAGCGGAAGAATATGATCAGGATGATGCCCCAGACAAACAGCGACACGATGGGGTACAACCACACCCGCTGCGGATGTTCGCCCTGCGACCACGAAGGTAAAGGCTCAGCCATGCCTCCCCCTTTCTATGGAACCACTATAGCGCCCGGCGTGCTGCTTCTTCGATGGCGAGGCGACTGTGGCAAGGCAGGTGCGGCGACGCCGGCACGGGCGAGAGTCATTGCGGTGGAGAAGGCGCAGCGGCTTCTATCGGCGGCGACGGATCAGAGATATCGCGCCGATCCCTAGCAGGACCAGCGTGGTGGGTTCCGGCACGGCCTCGTAGGCGCCCATGTCGTAGAGTGTTCCGGCCAGTCGCTCGTTGCCCAGGATGTCATAGAGCGGGGCCATGCCGGCGTCGAGATAGAAGCGGTTGATGGCATCGGAATCGCTCAGGAGTGAATAGTCACCGTTTGCCGCATCACGGAATAAGGGGTCTCCGCGCAGGGAGTTCAGGTCATAGCCCAACGCCTGCCAGTCGGACAGGGTCATCATCGTGCCGTCCACGTTGAACAGGGGGCTCCATCCGTAGAGGTTGTTGTCCCACAACATGTCGCCGTTGCCGGTGTAGTTCCGTTTGAAGATGTACGGTGTGCCGGAGATGATGTTGCCGTAGATGTCCGGATAGGGGTTCTTCGTGGGGTCCATGCCCGGGTCCTTGTTGTACAGGCAGAACACGGCCGAGTCCGAAGGCGTGTCGGAATCCAGGACGATCGTGTTGAAACGGAAGGTGTTGTTGAGGCCGCGGTCGAGGATGGCGGCCTTGTCGTTGATGCCGATGTAGTTTTCATCGGGCAGGGGGTTGTCCATCACAATGTTCTGGACGATGTTGTTGTTGCCCCAGATGCGGATGCGGCTTTCGGGGCCGACGAATTTCATGCCGTCCACCAGGGTATTGCTGCCGTAGGTGCTGTACTCGCCGTTCTCGATCAGTCCGCCGATGACGCGGATGGTGGTCGTGCCCTCGGGGCCGCTGCCGATGCCGCAGCCCAGGGCGGTGAAGTTCTGAAGCAGGACGTCGCCGACCCCGCCGCCGTGCATGTAGAAGGCGGGGAACATCGCATCATAGTTCTGGACGGTGCAGTCGATCCATTGCGAGGTGTTGCCGTGGCGCCCGTTGTTGGTGTCGCTGTAGCTGACGGTGGCGGTGGCGGCGCCCGACCACATGTCAGGCATGGCGTACTCGGCCAGCAGCCCGGTCCCGACGAACCCGGTGGTGTTGATCACGCCGAAGTGATGCTTGCCTCCGCGATAGGCTTCGCAGTCCTCGAAACGGATATTCGTCGAGTTCATCGTGCGGAATACGTACCCGCCATTCCAGTGAGCTGTCTCGTCGCCCACCAGGTCACGGAAGATCAAGTTGTTCTTGTTGTTGGCGTAGATGGCCCCGCCGTCAAGGCCGCCGCGCACGGCGCCGGTGAACGTGTCGGCGCTTGTGCGGATATCGCCGCCGGTGTTGATGTAGAGCGCCTTCTCGGTCGTGCTGTAATAGAAGGACCCCGCGTGGCTGTCCACGTACGCGCGGTTTGCGACGGCGTCGGTATTGGCCGCATACATCCCGGCGGGGCGGGTACACTGTTCGGCCGCGTGCATGAACTCGTGATTGTCATACACCCAGTTGATCGCCGTGGTGGAACTGAGCTTGTAGGTGGAAGTCGTGCCGGCGACGGGTTGGAAACTGCTGTTGGACAGAACGTCGCTGCCGAGGAACTTGGGCTTGGCGCCCGCGCCATAGGCTCCGAATACAATCGGAGCCTCCAAGGTCCCGCTGGTCTTGGGAATGAGGCTCTCACGCCACTCGCCGTCTCGCGCGAACAGAATCGTGCTGCCGGCAACGAAGCTGGTGTTATTGACCTTGGTGGCCGTTTTCCACGGCGTCAGTTCTGACAGACCATCGTTGGTGTCGCTGCCATTGGGGCTGATGTAATAGGTGGTTGCCTCGGCCGACATCGCCATCGCAGCGATCGTCAAGGCCAGAGAAACAAGCTGAGGCAGCAGACTCTTCCCAGTCCAAGATGAGATGCCGATGGTACTCATTCGTTCTTCCTCGCTTGGTCGAACACCCGGTCCGATTCTGCTCAACCCACTGTCTCACAAGGACTTCGTGAGTCATTATGGATGTTATCACGGAAACCCTATATGTCAACCGAGTTCCGACCCCGACTGTTCTCTGGGTGGTCAGCCGGAAGGGGCCTGCGGTGCTGGTCGCATTCGCTTTTGGGGATGGGTTCGGGCCAGGCCCGCGGGTTGCGAGGCTACAATTCCGAGGTGTCTAAGCCCAACATGAAGGCGAAAGGAGCCACTATGTCCAGTCCAGCCAGTATTGCCAAGCATCCGATACATCCGATGCTCATCGTGTTCCCCATCGGCCTGTGGGTGTTCTCGCTCGCGTGCGACATCATCTACCGCGCGGTCGGCGGGCAGGTATGGGTCGACGTGGCTTTCTACTGCATGGCCGGCGGCATTGTGGGGGCGCTGGTGGCGGCCGTGCCGGGCTTCATCGATCTGTGGGCGATGGGCAAGTGCCGGGCCAAGCAGATCGGCGTCGTGCACATGAGCCTCAACCTGCTGGTCACGGTGCTGTTCGTGGTGGACCTGTTCATCCGCGTCTCGAACCGCTCGGCCGGGCTGCCGCCGGCGTCCAGCGCGTTCATCCTCTCGATCGTGAGCGTGATCCTGCTGGTGGCCTCGGGCTGGCTGGGTGGCGAGATGGTCTACGTCGAAGGCGTCGCCGTCGAGCCCCAGCACGACACCGTGCAGCAGCAGATGGACAAGGACCGCATCTCCAAGACCGCCGCGTGAGGCGGGGCCGACGCGGCCGTATTGCCGAAAAGCAGCCAATTCGTATGCCGGCGGCTATTCGACCACCACGAACGCCACGTCATGCTTCACGATCGGCAGCACGAACAGGCCCGGGGCCTTGGCCGTGAGTTCCTGGCCGGTCTCGGCGTTGCGCGCCTTGCAGCCGTGGGGCAGCTTCAGGGCGGCCAGGTCGAGCTGGAGCGTGCAGTCGCCGCCCTGGCCAAAGCTGCCGACGACGAGCATCGCCCGCGCGCCGCGCCCCAGCACCAGGGCCCGCACGTCGGCGCCGGTGGCGACCAGGGGGGCGTTGGGCTCCCAGTAGCGGTAGACCTTGCAGTCGTCCAGGCCGTAGCCGAAGTCCTCGAGCAGCTTGGTGGCGAAGGCGGCGTCACCGGCGTGGAACTTCATCTCGTGGGGCAGGCACACGGCCAGCACCGTGCGGACCAGCCACTTGCGGGCGACGTTGGAGTCCTTGGGCGGCGTGAAGCGGTCGCACGCCACGCCGATGTTGCCCGACTGCAGGCCGGTGCTCATCGCCAGGATCAGCGACGTGTTGCCGTCGCACCCGAGGCGGTCCTGCAGGTCCTTGGTGGCAAACGCCCCCAGGTCCCGCCACTCCCAGTCATAGTTGATCGTCGCGAACGACAGGAACGGCACGATGTTCACGTTGGTCATGTGCACCCACTCCAGCGGGCGCTTGCCCATCTGGTGCATCATGACCGCGTTGCGCTTGGCCAGCTGGCGGAAGCCGCTGAGGCGCACGCCGGGGTGCAGCCGGCCGTCGTCGCCCACGTAACCGGGGCCGCCGACCTCGTCGGGCACGTAGTCGGCCGTGAGGAAGAAGTTGTCCCAGTAGATGCCGTCCGCCCACTTGGCGTACATCATCCTGTGATAGTACAGCACCATGTCGATGTACGTGTCGGCGGGGTCGATCTCGTACCACACGCCGGCGCCCTGTTCGCGCGTGGGGCGCAGGCGGGCCTTGCGGGCGCGGTCCCAGCGGGCGTCGGCCACGTCGTACATGTTCCACTCGTCGAGGTAGGTCTTGTACGCGTCGCTCCAGGCCATGCTGCGGGCGGAGGTGTAGGGGAGGACGTACCGGCGCTTGGCGGCGTTGGCGTCATTGAACGGTGTGATGGATGCCCACGTCAGGCCCGCGTTGTAGTGGGCCTGCAGCATCCTGAGATCCTCGTCCTTGACCTGCCCCAGCTTCGCCATCCACTGCGGCAGGAAGTTGGCGTCCGCCTTGCCGCCCGAGCGCAGCCGCTGCAGTTCGTCAAAGAACGTGTAGTCTTCGTGGGCCGGCCAGAAGTCGGTCACGCTGCCGCGGGCGCCCCAGTACATCGTGGCGCCCCACATGTTGAAGTTCACGTCGTCGACGTTCTTGCCCGTGCCCAGCGGCCACCAGCGGCGCCAGTCGGGGTCCTGCGGCATGGGCTTTGCCGGCGTGGCCTGCAGGCCGAACGTGATCGTCCGCGGCGTGGCGAAGGTGATGGGGCGGGTGACGAGGTTCACCACCAGCGTGAGGGTGTCGCCCTGGCGGTGCAGTTCCATGGCCGGGGTGTTGGGCTCCAGGCTGCAGCCCTTGTCGTTGTCGGCGAACCAGCAGACGCCGCGCTGGGGCCCGCCCACCCACATGTAGGGCACGAACGGCGGCGGCAATTCATGACGCGAGATCTTGCCCGAGTCCCACACCTTGCCCTCGCCCGACGGCACGGCCCCGGCGTAGTGGCCGCGTAGCAGCGTCGTCACCGGGTGCATCAGCCAGGCTTCGGCCGCCTTCATCGGGATCACCAGGCGCATGCGGTCGATGGTCACGCTCAGGCTGGCCAGCTTCCTCGTCTCCGCCCCCGGCGAGAGCAAGAGCTTGAACTCGGCCGCCCCGTCGTAGTCAAACGCGAACGTCGTCTTGCCGTCGAGCATCCCGGCCTGCCACGTGCTCTCGCCGGCGACCCGGTGCGGCTTGATGGCCGTGAACTTCGGCTTTTCGCCCGCGATGCTCACGGTCTTGCCGCCGATCTCCACCTCCAGCCGCATGGGCGACTGCAGCAGCGGGCGGCCTTCGCTGGTGACCTGGTTCCACAGCCCGGCCGTTCCGATGTCGTGGCTGCGAAGCACGCACGCGACGACGCCCACGTTGGCGTCGACAGTCAGTGGGGTGAAGGGCGGCACGACGACGTCGTCGAGCCCGAGCTTGAGGCCTTCCCACGGGAAGGTCTTTCGCTCGAAGGCTCTGGTGATGACCAGCGGCTCGCCGCGGCGTTCCAGCGTCAGCGTCAGTTCGTACTTGCCTGCCTGGGCGAGTGCGGGAGACTTCATCGTCACGCCGGCGGCGGGGAAGGGCATGGCCCCGGCCTGGGCGGCGAGCTCCTTGGCGGCGTCCTGGGCGCGGAGCGTCACCTTCCAGGCGGTGGCGTCCTTGGGGGCGTTGACGAAGAATCGCACGGCGTTGGCCGAGGGGAAGAACCCGATGCGGAAGACATCGGGCTCTGCGGCGGCGGGCGTGGCCGCGGGTTTCGTCGCCGCCTGCGAGGCCGCCTGCGAGGCCGGCGCCGTCGGCGCCTGCCCGCGGACGAGGATCTCCGTCACCTGGTTGGCATCTTCGGCGGCGGCGACCGAGAACGCTATCACGATCGCCATCGACGCCGCAAGCGTGAGTCTGGTCCTCATGTGCACTCCTTGTTGAATAGCGGCAAGCTTACCTTGTCGCGTCTATGCATGACGCTTTGGCGCACGTGACACAGGATGTACAGCGCCGAAAGGCGAGCGATTGCGAAGCTCTTCCTACGACCTGCGAACTTCTTCCATCTTCCTACAGCACACCGGCGAACACGCCCCACGCCAGGCCGCCGCGGGTGGTCAGGGCGATCATGATCTCGTTTCGCCCCTGGCGCCAGGCGGCGAGGCGGTAGAAGCCATCCCGGCGGGCGGGGTTGGTCGCCTCGGTCTCGCAGCCGAGCTCCTCGCCGTTGAGCCACACCTTCACCGGCCCGTCGGATCCGAAGGTGAGCCTGCCGGTGGCGGCGCGGTCCGTGTCGAAATGCGTGCGGACGTACAGCAGCCCGTCCTTGCCGTCGTGGAAGGTGCGGAGGTCGGCGAACTGTTCCTCGGTTACCGTGGTCACCGGCGAGAAACGAATCGCCCCATCCGGCAGCGGCACGGCCGCCAGGTCCGCCGGCGCCGGCTGCAGGGGGCTGGCCTCGAACGTGGCCAGCGGCGTGGCCAGGCAGTGTCGCAGCCGCAGCTGCCGCTCCCATTGCGATACGCGCTCGCCCGCCTGCGGCAGGGGCCCCAGGCAGCGCTCCATCTGCGCCAGGGTGTTGCGGATGTGCCAGGCCGTGGTCTCGGTGGGGTCTGCCGCCGTGGCCTCCAACGCCTTCTTCTGCGATGGCGCCAGCCGCGGCAGCGTCCTGGCCGTGAAGTCGCACAGCTTCGTCAGCGCCTCGGTGGGGGTGACGATGCCTTCGTCAAGATATTGCAGCTGGTTGGCGGCTGCCCGGGTATCGCCCAGCAGCTTGCCCAGTTCGACGCACGCGTCATTGGCCGGCGTGGTGCGGCAGCAATAGGCGGAGAAGTCCTTGATGATGGGACGCTGGACGTACTTGCCGCACGTCAGCCGCAGGCGGGGCGTGGTGAGCGGTTCAAACCCCGCGATCCGCTTGTGCCCGATGCTCTGCCCGCTGGCGACGACGCGCCACCCGTCGGCCGTCTGCGCCTCAACCGTGAACTGCCGCACCCGCTGGCCCTGGGCCACGTCTTCCATGATGACGACGTGGTCCACGGTCGCCTCGCGACCCAGTTCGAGCGTGACGCTCTCGCCCTCGCCGCCGGCGCGGGCGACGGCGTGGCCGAAGCGGCGGCGCAGCTCGCGTCCCAGTTCATGGTACACGGTGAAGTCGGGCTCGGGGATCAGCCCCAGGGCGTCGGGGTTGGCGTTGATCAGCAGGTTGGCGTTGCGTCCCACCGAGCGGCTGTACAGGTCCAGCATGTGCTCGACGGTGAAGACGTGCTGCTCCTGGTTGGGCCGCCACACCCACCGCGCCTGGTTGCGGATGGTGACGTCGGCCTCCGCCGGCAGGTACAGCTCGCCGTTGGGGTCGCCGGTGGCCAGCATGCGGCGGTCGGAGTGGAAGCCCGTGTCCCACAGCGGCATGGTGCACCAGCAGTCCTGGGGCACGTGGCCTTCCTCGTGACCCACCCAGCGGATGCACTTGCCCACCGGGTGATCCTGCGTCGCGCCGTAGAGGATCGCGTTGGGCTGGTGCTTCTCGGTGATGGCCGCCACGTCGGGGCCGCCGAGCTTCACCGGCAGGGCCGAGCCGTCGAACCATAGTTCGACCAGGTCGCCGTAGCGGGTGCAGATCTCCGTCAGGATCTTTTCGCAGATGGCGGTGTAATGGGGCGAGTTGAACGTGCCCCGCCCGCTCTTGAACCCGCCCTTGCCGTCGCGGAATTTGTGGTACATCGAGTTGCAGTAGCCGTTGTGCGCGAAGTTCAGGTACAGCCCCGGCCGCACGCCGTACTTGTGGCAGGAGGCGACGAACCGCGCCACCACGTCGCCTTGGCCGCCTTGCCAGGGCGACTGCCGCACGCTGTAGTCGAATGCCTCCGTCGGCCAAAGGCAGAAGCCCTCGCCGTGCTGGGCCGTCAGGATCGCGTAGCGGGCGCCCATGGCCGTGGCGGCCTCCATCCACTGGTCGGTGTCCAGCCGCCGCGGGTTGAAGGCGGCGGCCGGCATGTCGTGCCGCACCGCCCAGTCGTCGCGGTAGTACGTGAACATGTTGAAGTGGATGAACATCCCCAACTCCATCTCCTGCCAGGCAAGCTGCTGGGGCGACGGCAACGGCAACGCGGGCGAATTCGACATAACCATCCTCTCAAAGAAGCGGACGCAAAGGATCAAGCCCTCGCATCGGGGCGGGGAGCATTGTTCCTCGCAAGGGGCCCCTCGTCAAGATGGCTCTGCGGGCGACGGCAGGGCGTCGGGGATGGTGAACGAAAAGGTCGCGCCCTGACCGGGGAGCGAGTCGACCCAGATCCTGCCGCCGTGCTGATCGACGATCTTCTTGCAGATGGCCAGCCCGATGCCGCTGCCGGGGTACTGCTCGCGCGAGTGAAGCCGCTGGAAGACCTCGAAGATACGCTGCGACTGCTGCGGGTCGATGCCGATGCCGTTGTCGCTGACGAAGAACACCCAGGCCCCATCCTGCCGCCGGGCCCCGATGCGGATCTCCGGCGGCTGGGGGCCGCGGAACTTCAGTGCGTTGCCGATGAGGTTCTGGAAGAGCTGCGTCATCTGCGAGCGATCGGCCGCGACGCTTGGCAACTCATCGCACGTGATCTTCGCCGCGGATTCCTGGATGCCCATCCGCAGGTTGGCCAGGGCCCGATCCAGCGGTTCGCGGGCGTTGACGGCCTGGCGCTCCAGGCCCTGCGTGCCGACGCGGGCGTAGGCCAGCAGGTCGCTGATCAGCTGTTGCATGCGGCGCGCCCCGTTGAAGGAGAAGTTGATGTACTCGTTGGCCTTGGCGTCGCGTTTCTCGTGGTAGCGGTTCTTCAGCAGTTCCAGGAAGCCCGTCACCGCCCGCAGCGGCTCCTGCAGATCGTGGCTGGCGACGGAGGCGAAGTGTTCCAGCTCGTGGTTCGACCGCTTCAATTCCGCCGCCGTTCGCTGAATCTCCTCCTGCGCCTTGCGGGCGGGGGTGATGTCCATGTTGATCCCGACCATCCGCATCGCGCGGCCGCGGTCGTCCACGTGCGGGCGGCCGCGGGCGCAGATCCAACGGATCGAGCCGTCGGGCATCACGATCCGGTACTCCGTATCCAAGGGCGTCACGCCGGCCAGCGACGCCTCCACTTCCTGTTCCACGCGGGCCGCGTCATCGGGATGAAGCCGCTGTATCCACGTCTGGTAGGTCGCCGTGCGGCCGTCGGTCTTGATGCCGTAGATCTCTTCCATGCCGTCGGTCCAGAACACTTCCCGGTGTCGCAGGTCCCATTCGAACGTGCCGATCCTGCCGGCCTGCTGGGCCATCTCCAGGCGTTCCTTCGCCAGGCTCAGGTCGCGGAACAGCACGTCGAACGGCCGCGTCAGCCCCGCCTGCACCAGCGCCTTGTAGATCAGGAACACGCCCGCGAGCTTGAGCAGGTGGCCGATCATGTTCGCCGGCCCGTAGACGCTGACGTAGCTGGTGAAGGCCAGTTCGGCGGCGGTGGTGAAAAGGAAGGCCCCGGCCATGCAGCGGAAGACGGTCTTGTCCAGCCGGTCGCGTCGGAACCACAGGAACACCGCCGCCGCCAGCATCACGCCGCTGATGACATACTCGCTGATGATCTTGAAGCTCGTCAGCTCGCCGTCATGGCAGACGGGGAACTGCGGCAGCCATGGCCAGGGGTGGAAGATCCACGTGAGCAGCAGGGCGTCGGCGGCCGCCATCGCCAGCACCGCGGCGCTGACGTTCAACTTGCGATTCAGCAGCAGCGGCGCCAGCAGCAGGCAGGGGGCCTGGAGGCTGCGGCTGGCGATCCATAGTTGGGTGGGCAGGTTCGTCGTGGCCCAGGGGAACACGTTCATGCCCTTGTACGCCAGCGCGTGGACGAGGTCGATGACGGCCGCGGCCGCGTAGCTCAGGGCCACGAACAGGAGGAAGTCGTTGTTCATCCGCCGCCGGACATTCCATGCGATGGCGAAGGCCGCCACGGCCACGGCGATACCCGCCACCTCCACCAGGCTGTGGAAAACCAGGTAGTTGCTGTAACTGCCGATGGCCATCGCGGCCAGGACTGCCGCGCCGATGGCCGCTTCGATAGGGAGGCGTCGATGGTGATTCTCTGTGTTACTCATAGAAGTTGCGGCAAGGGCCTCAGTCTGTTTCGCTCGAGGACCGGGCGAGGTTCTCGATTTCGGCGACGATTCCCTGGAAATCCTCGAAGTCCGACGTCTTGATAAAGTGCCTGCACCGCCCCGGCGTGTAGAGGCGGCAGATCGATCGTTCGGAGGTGGAGGTTGTCAGGACCGCCACCGGGATCGACTGCAGGTGCGCGTCGGCCGCCATCAGCCGCAGCACTTCCTCGCCCGTCAGGATCGGCAGGTTCAGGTCGAGCACGACCATGTCCGGCCGCGGGGCCTTGCCGTACTTTCCCTGCCGTCGCAGAAACTTCATCGCTTCGCCGCCATCGCCGACCACGTGCAGTTTTGTGGGAGACTGGCTGGCTTCGATGGCCTCTTCCAGGAACACCACGTCGGCGGGGTTGTCCTCGACGACGAGCATAACGATCTCTTGTACAGCTGCCGCGTTCATTGTGTAGTACCGCCTTGGGGCAAAGTGAAGCAGAACGACGAGCCCTCACCGGGCTGCGACTCAATCCATATCCTGCCCCCGTGCTGTTCAACGATCTTCTTGCAGATGGCCAGGCCGATGCCGGTGCCGGGATACTTGTCCCGCGTGTGAAGCCGCTGGAAGATCAGGAAGACCTTCTCGCGGTGCTCGGCGTCGATGCCGATTCCGTTGTCCTTCACCGAGAATAACCAGTGCTTGCCCTGCCGCCGGCAGCCGACGTGGATCGCCGGCGGCACGCCCGGGCGGCGGAACTTGATCCCGTTGCCCACGAGGTTCTGGAACAGCTGTGTCAGCTGCATGGGATCGGCCGTCACCGTCGGAAGTGCGTCATGGGTCACGCTCGCGCTCGATTCGGCGATGCTCGCCTGCAGGTTGGCCAGGGCCGACGCCAGGGCCGCCTCGCACGAAACCCGCTCGCGGGCCTCTCTCGCCCCCGCGCGAGAATAATCCAGCAGCCCGCGGACCAGGTCGCTCATCCGCGACGCCCCGTCATGCACAAACTGCATGTACTGGGCGGCCTTGCCCTCGAGCTTGTCGGCGTGGCGAGACTGCAGCAGTTCTGCAAACGCCTGCACCTGCCGCAGCGGTTCCTGGAGATCATGACTGGCGATGTAGGCGAACTGCTCCAACTCGTGGTTGGAACGGAGGAGTTCCTCCGCCGTCCGCCGGCTCAATTCGGTCTCGGCCTGAAGCTCGGCCGTGCGCCGACGGACCAGCTTCTTGAGGGACTGCGACCACAGCAGCGACCCCGCCAGCAGCACCCCGATGGGGACGGCCCCATACAGGCCGTACGTGGCGATGGTCCAGAAATCCATGTGCGAGGCCTCGTAGGGGCCCAGCCAGCGCGTCTGGATGGCACGGTATTCGCCCGTTCTCTTCACGGCGGCCAGGCCTTCGGCGAACTCCGACAGCAGCGAGTCCTTTCCCTCCGGCGTGGCATAGCAGTATTCCGGCGACAGCACCGCCTGCGGCGACAGCTGCACGTTGTCCCAGCCGTTCTTCTGAATCCAGTACAGCGCCGGCACCTTGGCCACCAGGGCGCAGTCATGCTTGCCCTCGGCCAGCAGGCGAAGGGCGTGCTCCTGCGTGTCCACCAGGACCAGTTGCTCTTCATAGCCCTGCTTGCGGGCCATGTCGTGCATGATGTCGCCCGCCTCGACCACGATGGACTTGCCCGCCAGGGCGGCCATGTCCGCCGGCGGCGGCGAACCCTTTCGCGTGGCGATGATGTACTGAACGACGGAGTGAGGCGGCGAGAAGGCGAATTCGTGGTCCCGCTCGGGCGAGTAGAACATGCCGTGCACGATGTCGATCTCGCCGCGGGCCAGGCCCTCGCGAACCTTGTTCCAGCGCGCCAGGCGTATGTCCACCGACAGCCCCATCTGCTTGGCGATCGCCCGCGTCAGGTCCACGTTGTAGCCCGCCGGCTGGCCGTTGTGGTCGAGGTACTCGTAGGGCGGGTACTCGCTGTCGCCGCCGACGACGATGCGGCTTCGCGTGCGGCCGATGGATTCCAGCGAGGCGAACCACTCCGAGTGCAGGCGGCGGAACGTGCCGTCGGCCATCACAATGGACAGGCCCTCGTTGAGCAGGCCCAGGAGTTCCTTGTCGCCTTTACGCACGGCGAAGCAGAAGGTCTGCGTGTAGCCCGTCAGGGGCGGGCCCACGATGCGGAGGTTCTTGAGCCCCTCGGCCTTCATGATCTGCAGGGCCAGGAGCTTCTGGATCACCACCGCGTCGTGCTTGCCCTGCGAGAGTTCGCGCATCGCCACCGCGAACGATGGAAGCGCGATGATCTCCGCCCCCAGATTCGCACGCCGCAGGTACTCGTGGGCGATATCCTCCGCCAGCACCGCCACGCGCTTGCCCTTGAGGTCGGCCGCGCCGTTGATGCCCGCTTCGCCTTCGCGGACGACGATCGTGCCATGCATCGTCAGGTAGGGGAACGTGAAGTCGAACACATCTTCCCGCTCGGGCGAGCGGGCCACCATGGGCAAAGCCTGCAGCCGCCCCTCGGCCAGGTCCTGTTTGATCTCGGCCCACTCGGCGGTCTTGAACGAGACATCGCGTCCCATCGCCTTGAGTGACGCCCGCAGCAGGGCCACCGCGAATCCATCCGCCTGCTTGTCCTCCTTCACGATGCAGAAGGGCGAGTAGTCGTACTCGCAGCCCGAGAGCACGGGCGCCGCCGGCGACGTGGTTGTCGCCGCGGGCAGGGGCGCTGCCCAGGCCGCGAGGACGAGGGCCAGCATGAGCGGGACGTGGATGCGAACGAGGCTCGCAGGCCGCTCACTCGCGTGGGTCTTTGCATCGAAGGTGGGCGCGCACGTGGGCATGCCTTTTGTCATGGCCGCACCTCGTGTGGGATGCTCGTTGCCTGGCGACTATCGCTGCGGGTCGACATAATTAATCGTCCTCTTCTTTACGGATCGCGCAGTTCGCCATCGCACTCGACCGAAACGAAGCAAGCTGCAAGACCGGAATAGGATAACGGTTTTTCAAAGTAAGCCAATCGGGGGCGTTACTCATCGTCTAGTAGGGGTTTTTGCCCATAGACACAACCGTCCGCGGTGAGGCCGGCCACAGGCGGGGCCCAAAGCCCCGTTTGAAATGGCATCCATCCGCCGCCTAGCATTTATCAAACGGCCGACTTCGCTCGCCGCCGGCGGGCAGCGGCCGGGGGTCCTCGCAAAAAGGGAAGAAACATGTTCAAGAAAGCTCTGTCGATCGTCCTGCTGCTGGTCTTCATGGGAAGCACCACCTACATCGCCGGCTGCCAGAACGAGGAAAAACGCGAAGACAAGCTCAAGGTCGAGACGCCGAACAAGGAAATCAAGATCCAGGAAAAGAAGCACGATTGAGTTCCGCCGCACCCGCCGCCGACATCTGCCAACGGCGATCGGTCTCGTCATCGCTCGATCTGGGGTGGCGGCCTTCCCAGGCCGCCACCAATCCGAGACGTCTGATGCGCCGGCATGGCTCGGCCGAGCATGCCGGCGCGGGTGCGATCCTTTCGTATCGGCGCGGTATAGTTGTGCAGAAAATGCCATTGCCAAGGGGTTCCGGCACCCGGGCTTCAAGATGACATGGAAATGAAGCGGGCCGAATGGCCTACTGCAAGAAGATGGTGCGAGTCCTGGCCGCCTCGTGGGTCGCCTCGAACAGCAAGCTCACTCGGCAACTTGCCGCGAAACAAGTGCTTCCAGAACTCTCCGCCGACGCATCTTGCGGATCAGAATTCTGTAGCCGTCAATCGCCACGGTATCGCCACCTTTGAGGGGCTGGGGCGCGTGGGTCTCCAGCCAGTCCGCCAGCGCGGTGGCTTGTCCGGCGTCTCCTCCCAGGGCCTGGCTGCCAAGGACATCGCGGAGCTGCCCAAGCGTCGCTCCGCCACCGACGACCCAATACTGGCCGGAGGGCACCACCTGGCGGGGCAGGCGGTAGAATTCGTCCTGGATGTCGCCGACGATCTCCTCGCGGATGTCCTCGAGCGTGATGATGCCCTCAACGACACCGGCCGGCGCCTTCACGATGGCCATGTGCACGTGCTCTCGCATCATCATGCTGAAGGCCTGGCCGATGGGCATCTCGGGGGAGACGGGCGGCAGGGGGCGGGTAATCTGCCGCAGGGAGGGATTGTCGGGGTGAGTCTTGGCTACGAAGATCAGTTCCTTGAGGTTCACATAGCCGATGATGCGGTCCGCATCGCCGGGCTTCTCCGTCACCGGAAAGCGGCTATAGCCTTCCAGGTGAACCACCACAAAGTGTTCCGTCATATCCCCGTCTGCGTTGAGCATCACGATGTCTTGCGGCGGGACCAGGATGTCCCGCACCTTCGCCCGAGTCAGGGTGCTCGCCCCAAGGATGATGCGTTCCTGCTCCGCCCCGATGATGCGGCTGGTGCGCAGGGCACGGGCTTGCGCTCGCAGCTCGGCCAAGCCAATGTCATAGGATGAACCTGCATCGTCAGGCAGTTGCCGCTCGAAAAGCCGGACAAGAACCTTGGTCGCCCACTCAAAGCCGAGCATGACCGGGTACACGAGCATCGTAAACGCCCGCATAAGCGTGCTGAGTTTCAGGCAGACCCATTCGCTGTGCCGGATGGCAAGCGTCTTGGGCACAAGCTCGCCGATGATAATGGTGAAGGCCGCCAGCGGCAGCACCACCAGGGCGATGGACAACAGGTCCGCCCAGTCTGACGAAATCCCAAGCCATACCTGAAGAGTTGGCGAAATATACTTCTCGGCCCCCGCGCCGCCGGTGGCCGCCGCAATCGCACCGACCAGCGTGATGCCGATTTGCACCACGGCCAGGCTTGCCTCCATGCGGGCTTTCATGACCAGAGCCATCGCCGCCCCGCGCCTCTTCTGTTCCGCAAGAAGCTTGAGCCGGCCGAGGCTTACCGACGCCAGTGCCAGTTCGTAAGCCGCGAAGAGGCTGTTCAACAGCAACATCGCAATAATGACAAGGAGTTCCGTCGTTCCCATGGCTTATCTTATAGTGGCAATCGGTCCGACATGCAAACGCATGCAGACGAGGTGGCTCTCTCACAGCACGCCTTCGGCGCGGCCTTCCCAGGCCGCCACCCATCCGTGTGCGCCTGCCTCCGGCAGCCAAACTCTGGCACGTAGCCTTCTCCCGTCATTTCAACACATGCAGCAATATCACCAGCAGAGATGCGTTCTGCTCCTTGAGGACCTCGTGCCACGCCGATGCGCAGGGCGCAGGCCCCCGAAGATGCTGCAGGCAGCAATGCGCTCTATGCCATCCGCATAACCTCGCCCGTATCGCAAAGGAACTTCCATGAACCGCGCCTGCATTTCGATTGTGGCCGCCGCTGCATGCATCGTCGCTGCGATGGCGCCCTGCCTCAGCCAGACCAACACGCCGGCCCGGGCGGTGACGCAGCCGACGATGCCGTACCGCGTCGTCGACACCGGGCAGGTGAGCGTCTTCAGCGACAAGGGCCAACTTCTGAAGGCGCCCAAGCCGGGGGAGCCTTTCTTCGGTCAGGACGCGCATTACACGTGGAACCCGCCGAGCTACGCCGTCAGCGGCGACGGACTGTGCGTGGAGGATAGGAACACCGGCCTGACCTGGCAGCGCAGTCCCGACATCGATGGCGACGGGGCAGTGACATGGAAGGACAAGATGACCTTCGCCCAGGCGAAGGCGATCCCGGCCAAGCTCAACGCGGCGCGCTTCGGCGGGTACACGGACTGGCGACTGCCGACGATCAAGCAGTTGTACTCGCTGATCGATTTTCGCGGCACCGATCCCAGTCCCGCCGGCACGGACACGTCGGGGCTGCGGCCTTTCATTGACGCCAAGGTCTTCAAGTTCGCCTACGGGCAGACGGACCACGGCGAGCGGATTATCGATTCGCAATGGGTGTCGAGCACGGTGTACGGCAACAAGGGTGTGCGGGGCTCGGACAAGGTCTTCGGCGTCAATTTCGCCGATGGCAGGATCAAGGGGTATGACCTGTCGACGCCCGACGGAGGGGAGAAAACCTTCTTCGTCCTGTGCGTCCGGGCAAACACGCGATATGGCACGAACGACTTCGTCGACAACAAAAACAAGACCATCACCGACCGCGCCAGCGGCCTGATGTGGTCCAAGGAGGATAGCAGGAAGGGCATGAGTTGGCAGGACGCGCTGGCGTGGGTGCAGGCCAGGAACCAGGAGAAGTTCCTGGGCCACAGCGATTGGCGGCTGCCCAACGCCAAGGAACTCCACAGCATTGTCGACTACACCCGCAGCCCCGACATGACCCATTCCGCGGCCATCGACGCCGTCTTCACCTGCACGCCGATCACCAACGAGGCGAAGGCCGCCGACTTCCCGTACTACTGGACCTCGACCACACACAGCACCAGCGGGAGGGCGGCGGTCTACATCGCCTTCGGCCGGGCCTTGGGGTGCATGGGCGGCGCATGGCGGGACGTCCACGGCGCGGGCGCCCAGCGAAGCGACCCCAAGTCCGGCGACCCGGCCGCCTTTCCGCAGGGGCGCGGGCCGCAAGGCGACGCGATACGGATTCTGAACTACGTGCGGCCGGTCCGCAGCCTGGACCCCAATGCCGCCCAACTCACGGCGCCGGACCTCAAGCCGCTGCCCGAGACGCCCGGCATGCGCCCGCCGCCACCGCCCGGCAAAGATGGCGGGTTCAGGCCGAGGACATAGGGCCACTGGGCGCAAACAAAGGAATGAGATCATGAAGATGAAGACGCGGATGCTTTCGATGTCCGTCCTGCTGTGTGCGTGTGTGGCGATGGCCCAGGACAGGCCCCCGCAGGCCCCGCCGCCGGGCCCGAAGCCGCGTGAAAACGCCCAGCGGTATTCCATCGAGCAGGCCGTCTCGGACAAGGCGCA
>CAZTVF010000089.1:0-21749 GCA_964616985.1 uncultured Planctomycetaceae bacterium | reverse complement strand
TGGCCGTCGGCCTGGACGATGATGCGGTCGCGCAGGCCGTTGAGCACCAGCGTCTGCTGCGTCTCGGCCAGGCCCAGCTCCCACGGGATGCCCGCGTGCTTGATGGACGACAGGGGGCTATTGCCCGTGCCGCCGTCGAAGCCGCTGATGAGCACCTCGTCGCTGTTGCCCTTGGCCACGCCCGCGGCGACGGTGCCCACGCCGACCTCGGCCACCAGCTTCACCGACACCTTCACGCCCGGGTTGGAGCACTTGAGGTCGTAGATCAGCTGCGCGAGGTCCTCGATGGAATAAATGTCATGGTGCGGCGGCGGAGAGATCAGCGTCACCCCCGGCGTCGAATGCCGCAGGCGGGCGATCTCATCGGTCACCTTCAGGCCGGCCAGCTGCCCGCCCTCGCCGGGCTTGGCGCCCTGCGCCATCTTGATCTGAAGCTCCTTGGCGTTGGCGAGATACTCCACCGTCACGCCGAAGCGGCCGCTGGCCACCTGCTTGATCGCGCTGTTGAGGTCGGCACAGACCTTGGGGTCGTAGCGGGCCGGGTCCTCGCCGCCTTCGCCGGTGTTGCTCATGGCGCCCAGGCGGTTCATCGCGATGGCCATCGTCTCGTGGGCCTCGCGGCTGATCGACCCGTGCGACATGGCGCCGGTGACGAACCGCTTGACGATGTTGGCCGCGGGCTCGACCTCGTCGATCGGCACACTGGCGCCGGGGACGAACTCGAACAGGCCGCGGAGGGTGTAGATCGCCCTGGACTGGTCGTTGATCAGCCGGGCGTACTCCGCGTAGGCCTTGGGGCTGTTCTGGCGGACGGCATGCTGCAGGAGCGACACGGTCTGCGGGTTCCACAGGTGCGGGTCGCCGTCGGCGCGGTAGGTGTACTCGCCGCCGAAATCCAGTTCCAGGCTGCCGGCGGGCCGCTCGCCGAAGGCCGCGGCCTGGCGGGCGTAGACTTCCTTCGCGATGACCTCCAGGCCCACGCCCTCGATGCGGGTGGGCGTGCCGGTGAAGTACTTCTCGACGACCGACCGGGACAGCCCCACCGCCTCGAACAGCTGGGCGGCGTGATAGCTGCGCAGCGTCGAGATGCCCATCTTGGACATCGTCTTGAGGATGCCCTTCTTGATGGCGTTGGTGAAGTTGTCCACCAGCTGGTCGCTCTGGAGATTGCTGCCCAGGTCGCCGCGGCGGCGAAGCTCGTCCAGGGCCTCCATCGCCAGGTACGGGTTGACGGCGTTGGCGCCGTACCCGCACAGCAGGCAGAAGTGCATGACCTCGCGGGGCTCGCCGCTTTCGACCACCAGCCCCGCCTCGCCGCGAAGCTTGCGGGCCAGCAGGCCGTGATGCACCGCCGCCGTCGCCAGCAGGCTGGGGATCGGCACGCGCGTCTCGCTGGCCTCGCGGTCGGAGATGATGATCAGCGACGCGCCGCCGTTCTTGATGGCCGCCTCGGCCGCGGCCACCAACTCGTCCAGCCCGCGTTGCAGCGCGGCGGCCGGGTTGGAGGGATCGACGTCGAACAAGGCCGAGATCGTCGCGACCTTGAAGTCGGGGCGCCCGACCGCACGGAGGCGCTCCATGTCGTCGCGGGTCAGGATCGGGTGCGGCAGCTTGAGCTGGCGGCAGTGCTGGGCGGTCTCCTCCAGCAGGTTGTGCTGCTTGCCCGTGAAGGACATCAGGCTCATGACCAGCCCCTCGCGGTACGGATCGATCGGCGGGTTGGTCACCTGCGCGAACAGCTGCTTGAAGTAGTTGAACAGGAGCTTGGGCTTGTCCGACAGCACGGCCAGCGGCGTGTCGGTGCCCATCGAGCCCACGGGCTCCTGCCCGTTGACGCCCATGGGGCCCAGGATCACGCTGAGCTCTTCGCGGTTGTAGCCGAACAGCCGCAGCCGCTGCACGATGCTCTCGGAGTCCGCGGCGGCCGGACGCGAAGCGCTGAACAGGCCACGCAGCTCGATGCGGTTCTCATCCAGCCAGCGGCGGTAAGGCTGCTGACGGGCGATCTTGCTCTTGATCTCGTTGTCGACGACGATGCGGCCTTCCTCGGTGTCCACCAGGAACATCTTGCCGGGCTGAAGCCGCCCCTTCTGCTGGATCTTCTCGGGCGGGAACTCGATGACGCCGACTTCGCTGCCCAGCACGACCAGGCCGTCGGTGGTGACGACGTAGCGGGCGGGACGCAGGCCGTTGCGGTCCAGCGTGCCGCCGACCATCTTGCCGTCGGTGAAGACCATGGCCGCCGGGCAGTCCCAGGGCTCCATGATCGAGGAGTGATATTCGTAGAAGCTCCGCTTGTCGGTGCTGATGTGGTAGCTCGAGCCGAAGGCCTCGGGGATCATCATCATCATCGAGTGCGGCAGGCTGCGGCCGGCGCGGACGAGCAGTTCCAGCGCGTTGTCGAAGCAGGCCGAGTCGCTGCCGCCGGGGACCAGGATCGGCAGCAGGTCCGACAGATCGCTGCCCAGGGCGGCCGAGGCGATCTGCGTCTCGCGGGCCCGCATGCGGTTGGTGTTGCCGCTGAGGGTGTTGATCTCGCCGTTGTGGGCGACGAAGCGGAACGGCTGGGCGAGCTTCCAGCTGGGGAAGGTGTTGGTGCTGTACCGCTGGTGCACGATGGCCAGGGCGGACTTCATCCGCTCGTCGGCCAGGTCGGGGTAGTAGGCGAACAACTGGGGGGCGAGGAACATGCCCTTGTACGTGATGGTGCGGCAGGACATCGAGGTGACGTAGAACTCGTGGCCCGCCTGGCCCAGCTGCTCGCGGACGAGCTTCTCGGCCCGCTTGCGGGCGAGGTAGAGCTTGCGTTCGAGGGCGTCGCCGTCGAGGCCCTTGCCATCGATGAACAACTGGTGGACGGCGGGCTCGCAGTCGCGTGCCAGCTGGCCCAGGGTCTTGTTGTCGCTGGGCACGGTGCGCCAGCCCAGCACGGCCAGGCCGTAGTGCGCGGCCGCCTCTTCGAGCAGTCGGTGGCAGCGGGCGCGGACGGCATCGTCTTTCTTATCGGCGAAGACCAGGGCCACGCCATACGTGCCGGCGGCGGGCAGCTTGATATTGAGCTTCCCCGCCTCGGCGGCGAAGAACTCGTGGGGGATCTGGAAGAGGATGCCCGCGCCGTCGCCGGTGGACTCGTCGCTGCCGGCGGCGCCGCGGTGCTGCAGGTTCAGCAGGATCTGCTTGCCATACTCGAGGATGGCGTGGTCCCGCCGACCGGAGATATTGACGACCGCGCCGATGCCGCACGCATCGTGCTCGTTCCTGGGGTCGTACAACCCGACCGAATCCGGTGCTCGTAACATCTTAGTTTCGGTTCCTTAACGTCCGTCAGGCCCGCGGCGCCAGTGCTTCGCCCATCGAAAGCACCATGGCCCCGGCCGCCTTTCGTGAAGACTTTTGATTATAAAGGAACGCCCCCCACGCACGTTGTGACAATCGACTTATAGAACGATTCAGCAAAACTAATGGGGCTCCGAATGCATCCCGCACAGGGGTTATACGTCCACCGCCGGGCAGGGTTGGGATGAGTGAGACGGGACACCGACAAACCAACGCGCGGTCTCCGCTTGCGGTTTAGCGTGCGTCCGCCCGCCCCCTGCTCTTCAATTCGCGGTCAAACGCCCGGCGGCAAGACCAACCCGCCCGCGAAAGAGCAACCATGCGCCACCATGGATCACTGAAGTGACCATGCCTCATCGGGTTCGCATCACGGGAACATCATGGATCATCCAGGCGTGATGGTGGGC
Source organism: uncultured Planctomycetaceae bacterium (assembly GCA_964616985.1). Lineage (GTDB taxonomy): Bacteria > Planctomycetota > Phycisphaerae > SM23-33 > SM23-33 > CAZTVF01. The sequence goes on along the minus strand of CAZTVF010000089.1, from coordinate 18,006 downwards.
AAGCTCGCCACGGCGAGTCTCGCCTGCGGCGGACCTGCCCACCCTACGCGTCAATCGGCGTACTCAAACGGGCGTTTGCCCAGCATGATCGGGCGGCGCTGGCCGACGTTGACCAGCAGGCCCAACGCGGCGCAGTTGACCAAGAGCGAGGACCCGCCGTAGCTGATCAGGGGCAGCGTCATCCCGGTGACGGGCATCACGCCCATCGTCATGCCGGTGTTGATGACGAGCTGCGAGAACAACAGCGCCATCACCCCCACTGCCAGAAGGCGGCCGAACGGGTCGTTGGTGATCGAGGCGATCTCCATGCCGAATACGAAGATGACGGCGTACAAGCCCAGCACCGCCACGCAGCCGAGGAAGCCCCACTGCCCGCCGATGACGCTGAAGATGAAGTCGGTCTCGTCCTCGGGCAGGGAGCGGAAGTAATTGTCGGCGTCGTTCCATTCGTTGCGGCCGCTGGCGCCGCCGGCCCCGAGGATCATCTTCGACTGGTAGAGCTGGCTGTGCTTCATCTTCGCCTCGCTCTGGTTCAGCCAGCCGTCGATGCGGCTGAGCTGGTAGCTCTCCATGATCGCCAGGGGCAGGGCCGAGACGATCTTCTTATCGGTAGACCAGTAGGCGACGGCCTTGCGGGCGGCGAGTTCCGAGGGGCTGATGTCGGCGGGGATGCTTCGCGGCACGGGCACGAAGATGAGGACGGCGGCGACGGCGATGATGCTCAGCAGGTGCTTGAGCCTCGCCCCGGCCATGAAGAGCATGAAGAACAGCGTCGGCAGGAACAGCAGGCTGGTGCCCAGGTCGGGCTCCTTGAGGATGAGGACCATCGGGATGAGCGTGAGGATGAAGGGCACGGCCAGGCCCAGCAGGCGGCGGTAGTTGTCGCGGTAGCGCAGGTACCACGCCAGCAGGATGATGTAGGTGATTTTGGCCACCTCCGACGGCTGGACGGAGATGTCCTTGGTGCCGATCCACCGGAACGAGCCGTGGCTGGGCTTGGTCAGCGGGGTGGTGAGGAAGGGGAAATACTTGGGCGCCAGCACGACCACCAGCAGCACCAGCGTCAGGCCGAACAGCACGTAGGCCAGCGGCCCCAGCCGCTGGAACGGCACCAGCGTGGCGGCGACGAAGACGGCCAGGCCCAGCATCGCGAAGATCATCTGCTTGTCGGCCTTGTTGAACATGTTCTGCACGCCGGCCGCCTGCTCCGAAACACGGATGGCCGTGATGCCGATGACGATCAGGGCGATCATCGCCGCGATGATCGGCCAACTGGTGTACTTCAGGTATTTGCGCAGCGTCTCAAGCATTCGTTCTTCCAGGCGTGGCAGCCTTCCAGGCCACCACATCAGTTCGCATCAATATCACCCGCGACGAGCATTGGCAGCGGCATCGGTTTCTGGAGGATCGCTCATCCTACTCTTTCAGATATCCCAGGTCCCTGCACAGCCGCACCGCCTCGCGGGCGATGGGGCCGGCGGCGGTGCCGCCGTGCTTGTCGGTGTATTCGACCACGACGGCGATGGCGATCTTCGGCCGCGTGCTGGGGGCGTAGCCCGCGAACCAGGCCATCATGCCCGTGCGGGCGATCTCGCGCGTGCCGTCGTCGTCCACGTCGGCCAGTTCCGCCGAGGCCTCGGCCGTGCCCGTCTTGCCCGAGACCTCGATCTTCAGCGGCTCAGCCCCCGATTCATGGAACGGCGCGTAGGCCGTGCCGCCGGGCTCATTGACCACCGACCACATACCCTTTCGCACCGGGTCGAGCAGCGTCGCATCCAGCGGCAGCGGCGCGGGGGCCTCGCCCCGCGACCCGCCCACCACCAGCAGCGGCGACATCGGCCTGCCATCGCGGGCGATGGTGGCCATCGCGTTGGCGATGTGCAGCGGCGTCACCGTCAGCTTGCCCTGACCGATGCCCATCTGGCGGCTCTCGCCGTCCCAGTGGCCGCGGTTCTCGCGGCGGTTGAGCCACTCCAGCGTCGGAACGTGCCCGGGACGCTCCTCCGGCAGGCCGCAGCCGGGACGATCGCCCAGGCCAAACCGGCGGAACCAGTCGCCCAGCACCAAGGGGCCCAGGCGCTCGCCGACGTTGTAGAAATAGATATTGCAGCTCTTCATCAGCCCGCGCTGCAGATCGACCGACTCGTGCGAACCCGTGCACTTCCAGTGCGCCGGGTCGCTGGAGAACAGGTGCCCCTGGCAATGGAACGTGGTCTGCGGCGAGACCTTCCCCGCCGCCAGGGCCGCCAGCGCCACCAGCGGCTTGGCCGTCGATCCCGGCGGGTATCGCATGCCCACCGCGCGGTTCAGCAGCGGCAGGTACACGTCGTCATGGAACAGCGTGTTGGCGTCGAGACGGTAACGGTTCAGGTCGAACGTGGGCACCGACACCATCGCCAGGATCTCGCCCCGCTCCAGCGAGATCACGACGATCGAGCCCGTCTCCTTGCGTTTGCGCATCTCCTCGGCGAGGTCGTGCTGCAGCTGGCTGTCGATCGTCAGGTGCACGTCCAGGCCGTTCTGGGGGGGCTCGCCCTCGATCTCGGCCGGCTCGCGACCGATCTTCTCGATGATGCGATAGCCCCGCCGCCCGCGCAGCTGCCCCTCGCACATCTTCTCCACGCCGGTGATGCCGATGCGGTCGGTAGGTTCGTACACGTCCCGCCGCGCCAGCAGCCTCTCCTCGGCCGTGCCGCCGCTGACGTGATTGCAGTCGGCGGGCGAGACGCGGCCGGTGAGGCCGATGATGTGGCAGGCCAGGTCGTTGTAGGGATAGACGCGCGTGTGGCTGGGGCGGATGGTTGCGCCGATGGTCCGCCCCTGGTTCACGGCCAGTTCGAGGGCCGCCGCCTGCTCGTCGTCGAGGCCCTGGACGATCGCGTGCGACTCGATCTCTTCGGCAATCCGTTCGATGCGGCGGGTGCGTTCGATGCTGCGGCGGATCGCCTGCACGCTGGCGGTGATCTTGGCGGCCGAGGCCCGCAGGTCGGCGCCCGCTGCGCTCGCCGCGTCCTGGGCCAATCGCCACGTCTCGGCGGCGCGGGCTTCGTACATCTCGCGGGCCTGCTGGGGCGTGACGCCGGCCTGGCGGCGGATGATCGACACCTGGCGATCGACCCACGCGGGGTCGGCCACGATGAACTGGTAGCTGAGGCAGAGGTCCTTGCAGGCCTTGTCGGCGGCGAAGATGCGGCCGTGGCGGTCGGTGATGCAGCCGCGGGCGGCGGGCAGCAGCTGCATGTCGCGCACAGAAAGCTCATACTCGCGGCGGTACTTGTCGCCGCGGGCGAGTTGAAGCATGCCCAGCCGCCCCACCAGGACCAGCAGGCCCAGGAGGATGATCGACAGGAAGATGATCAACCGCTGCTTATACATCCGCGCTTTCCGCTCTTGAGCCTAATGTTTCACGAAGAACCTGACGCAGACATCAGAAATTCGAAACACGAAATCCGAAAACCGAAACAAATGCAAACGCTCAAAAGCTGAATGGCCCAGACAAGAATGCGAGAATTTCGTTGCTTCGGTCATTTTCGGCTTTGCATTTCGTTTCGTATTTCCTGCTTCGGATTTCGAGTTTCGAATTCCCTGCTCGGCATTTTCTGGTTTCGAGCATTTGTCTAGGCTTTTGGATTTCGTTTCGTATTTCGTGCTTCGGATTTCGGGTTTGTGCTTGCCACAGTCCAGGATCATCGTGAGGCGATCAGCTACCGATGCGACCGCCGCTGGCGGCTGCTCTGCGAGGCGAGAATCAGCCCGCCCATGCGCGAGAAGACGAAGAACGCGAACGGGGCCAGCACCGCGGTGTAGGCCGACAGCAGCAGCGCCTGCAGCAGCAGCCGGCCGTAGTCGCCCCAGGACATCGCGCCGATCGACCGCAGCGTCTGCAGCGTCACCCACATCGGGTGGGCCAGCAGGCAGAAGGCCAGCACGAGCATCACCTTGGTGAACGTCCGCTCGCGGAAGAAGGCCTCGCGGACCTGGAAGACCATGCCCGCGGCCAGCACGTAGGAGATCGACATCGGGCCGATGGCCGTCACCGCGCCCGCCCCGCCGCCGGCGGTCAGGTCGGCGGCGAAGCCCAGCACCCACGCGGCCAGCATGACCTCGACGCTCTGGCGGGCCGTGATCGCCACGAACACCGCCAGCATCGCCAGCAGGTCCGGGCCCACGCTGCCGATCGAGCCGGCAGAGAACATCAGCAGCCCGGTGACGCTCGTCTGAAGCAGCACCACCATGTAGGCGATCAGGATGAAGGGGATCCATCTCATCAGAAGGGTTTCCAGTGTACGATGAACACGTCGCGCATCGCCGCGAAGTTGACCGCCGGCGCGATGCGGAGCGTCACGTGATGGCTGTCGGAGGGCTTGACCTCCGTCACCGTGCCGATGCGGATCTCCGTCCGCAGGTAGGGGTCGTCGCCGTTGGTCATCAGCCAGTCGCCCGGCTGGATGTTGTGATAGTCGCCCACGTCCTTGACGATCATGCCGCCGGCCCCGTCGCCGCGGGCCGAGACGATCACCGGGGCGTTGTTGGCCGGGCTGAGTTTCTCCATCGCCGCCGACCCCTGCGAAAGCACCTGGATCTGCCGCGGGCGGCTGGGGTCGATCTGCCGCACCACGCGGCAGTTGATCTCGAAGCCCGTGTCGGTCACCAGCTGGATCTGCGAGGTGAAGGGCCCCGCGCCCAGCGGCGTGATGCAGCCGGCCAGGGCCGAGCTGGAGATCACCGCCAGGTTGCCGGGCAGTTCCTTCGACCGGTCGGTCATCAGCAGGCGCGACAGCACGGGCTCGCCTTCCTGCGCGCCCGACGCGCGGCCGCGATTGATGACGCGCATCTGGCCGTATGGCAGCGAATCCGTCGCCACGACGCGCGCGGGGATCAGCTCGCAGGGCAGGTTGGCATCCTTGGGCACGAAGGAGGACTTGAGGCCCTGGAGGGTCTCCATCTGCTGCCGCCAGCGGGCGGCGTCGACCATCGCGCGGCGGTCGGCCTCGGCGAGCTGGCCCTTGAGCTGCTGGTTCTCGGCCAGCAGACGCTCGACCTCGGTGACCGACAGGCTGCGGGCGGTCTTGGAATCGCCGCCGGACTTGAGCGACGTGACGACGTACATGCCGCCGTCGCTCAGGGGAGTGACGAAGATGTGCGCCACCTGCCGCAGGCGTCCCGAGACGCCGCGTCCGAAGATGGTCATCAGGACCGAGACGATCAGAAGGATGGTCAGGGTCGATCGCTTGGTGAGTTTGAAACTCATGGCCAGCGGCCATCATACTTGCTGGGGGGCGCCAATAAAAGCCCCGCTGCATCGCTGGAGAGACTCAGCGGTAATCAATAAGCAGAAACCAGTAAGCAGTTGAATACAAAGACGTCGTCACTCGCTACGCATCCTCCTGTTTACTGTTTACCGTTTACCGCTTACCGTTTGCTGCTGCCCGCCTGTCTGCGTCTCGCTCCTTGACCTTCGCCATGTTTTGGGTTCAAATCCAACGCAGTCATTATTTTGCGGCGGTGAATGGCCCCTTATCTTTACATGTTGCTGTGGGTGTACTGGCTGGGATTCCTGGCCGCGGCGCCCATTGGCCCGGTGAACATGGTCGCGATCCATCGCGGCGTGCTGGGCAAGTGGACGCACACGCTGGCGTGCGGGCTGGGGTCTGTGATGATGGACCTCATGTATTTCGCCCTGATCCTGTGGGGCGGCCAGCAACTGAGCTACCTGCAGAACCCCCACGTGCAGCGGATCATCGCCATCGCCGGGGCGCTGGTGCTGGCGCCCCTGGGCGTGCTGCTGCTGGTCAAGATGTTCCGTATGCGATTGCGGGACATGGTCCGCAGCCGCCGCCGCATGCGAAGCCGCCCCCCCCGCCACCTGTGGACCGACGTGGGCACCGGCATCGTGCTGACCGTCATCAACCCGCTGACGCCGGGCTACTGGCTGCTCATCGGCGGGCAGTGGATCTCGCAGGCGCAGATCATCCTGGGCCCTGGCACGATGGGTGTGGGCCTGGTGGGCGCCGCCGCGGGCCTGACGTCCTGGTTCCTGCTGCTGACGTTCCTCGTCCGCTTCCGCCCCAACCGCCTGGGCCCGGCCTTCTTCCGCACCATCAACGGGGTGTGCGGCGTGATGCTGCTGATCTTCGCCCTCGTCTGCGTCGGCGTCGCCATCGGCGTCCACTGGTGGAACTGACGCGGGCAGCAGCGAGTGTCCACGAATTACACGAATTGCACGGAAGAAGAAGAGCGAGATCTGTTTGCGGCCGCAGGGACGACTGAAACGTTTCAATCGTCCCTACGAGTGCGTTTGGCGGCCGTGGACTACTACTTCGCCGCGGGTTCCGTGCTGGCCGCGGGGGCAATCATGATCACGTCGCCGGGCTCGAAGCCGACCCGCTCGCCGGCCTTGGGGCTGATGGTGAAGACGGGGCGGCTCTTGCCGTCGACGGTGAGCGTCTGCGGGGTGAGGTCCTCGCGAGCGACGGGACGCTCGCGATGTGCGGGCGGGGCCATGGCCGAAGGCGCGCCCAGGAACGAGCCGACTGTCTGCTGGAGCTTCTGGTATTCCTGCGCCAACGCCGCGTAGTTGTTTTGCGCTGTGATGCGAGCGGTGCGCTCGCGGTTCCACAGGGCCGCCAGTGTCGCGATGATCAGCAGCATCAGCCCCAGCACCACCAGCGTGAACATAGGGGAAGTCTTGCCCGGGGTCGAAGCCGATGACGGCGATGCGGATGTCTCTGACATATCATTCCTCTTTTTCTAAATCGCTAAATCGATTGGGAGCCCCGTCACCGATTACCGGCTACTGGCCACCGGCTGCCCGCATCGTGGCTTGTTCGCACCCCCAAACAAGTTTGGGGGTGGCACCGCCGTCGTCTATTCCAAGATCTGCTACCGGCTACTGGCTACTGGCTACTATCACGGCCTTGGCACGCCCAGCGACCGGGCGATACGGGCGGCGGCGTCGGAGGCGTCGAAGTCCGAGAAGTACGGCAGCGGGCGGCCCTTCTTGCCGTAATAGTACCGCAACCCGCGATGAATCGCGAGGTTCGCCAGCCAGCTGTTCCGCTTGAAGGGCAGGATCTTCAGCCGCCGCACCGCGCTGGGCAGCGAGTAGAACTCGTTGAATGCCGCCATCTGCGCGTGCCGCAGCTGCATGCTGGTCATCCGGGCGGGCGTATAGACGACCGTCGATCCGTTGTACTTGTCCCAGTCCTCCGTGAGCAGCCGGCCCTCGGCGCGGTACTGATCGAACACGGCCGTGCCGGGGTACGGCGTGAGGATGGGATAGCAGCTCATGCACAGCTCGGCCTTCTGTGCGAAGCGCACGGCCTTCATGCAGTCGTGCCAGTCGTCGCTGTCGAAGCCGAAGATGAAGCTGCCCCAGATGCTGATGCCGTACGATTGGATCTTCCGCGCGTTCACGAGGTACTCATCGGCGTTGGCGTACCGCTTGCCGGCCTCGCGCAGCGTGCCGGCCTTGGGACTCTCGAGGCCCAGGATCACGCCGATGCAGCCGCTGTCGCGCATGGCCGCCAGCAACTTGTCGTTCCGCGAGATCAGGATGTCGCACTGCGAAGCCCACCGCACCTTCAGCGGGCGGATGGCCTCGAAGAGCTGCATCGCCCAGGCGTGGTTGCCGGCGACGTCGTCATCGGAAAAGATGAACACCTTCGTGTTGAATCGTTCCTTGGCGGCCTGCATTTCGCGGACGATGTCGTCGATGGACCGCTGGCGGAACCGCCGGCCGAAGATCGCCGGCGTGGTGCAGAACGTGCAGCCGTGCGGGCAGCCGCGAGTGGTCTGGATCGGGTTGAAAACGAGATAATCCTTGGGGTTCAGCAGGTCCTTTCGCGGCGTGGCGATCGGGGCGTCGGGGAACTCCTTCCAGTCGTAGATCGCCCTGGGGTTGCCGGCGACCAGGCCGTTCAGCGCGTGGGGCAGCGTGCCCTCGGCGTCGCCGCGGCAGACGATGGTCGCGTGCTTCAGCGCCTCCTGCGGCAGGGCCGAGGCGTGGATGCCGCCCATGATCACCGGCACGCCCAGCGCGCGGTAGGCGTCGGCCAGGGCATACGCCCGCGTCGCCTGGGTGGTCATCGCCCCGATGCCGACGGCGTCGACGTCGGCCGCCGGCATGTGGGGTTGGTCGGTGACGTTCTCGTCGACGATCTCGACGTCCCAGCCGTCGGGGACGACGGCGGCGCAGATCGCGAGGTTCAGCGGCATGAAGATCGCCCGGCGCGAGAACGTCATGTGCCGGATGATCTCCGGCATGGTGATCGACGACAGCGGGCTTCGCGGGTTGATCAGCCGCAGCCGGCGCTTGCGGTGGCCGGGAGCTGACGTCGTGCTGGGAACCGTGTCGTTCATTCGTGCTTGGCGTTTCGAATTCGTTCGTATTTCGTGCTTCGGATTTCGGTTTTGTCTAGTGAATCACGATCTCGGCGATGGACCAGGGCCGCGGGCCGGAGATGTTGGCCTGGATGCGGACGTAGCGGGCCAGCGTCGGCGTGATCAGGTTGATGTTGGTGACCTTCCGCGTGCCGGGGGCCTCGGCCACGCGTTCGTACTTCTCGCCGTCGATGCTGACGAGCACCGAGGCGCGGCGGGCGTAGCCTTGCTCATCGCTGCCGTGCTCGATCTGGATGAGGTTGAAGATGCAGGGCTTGCCCAGGTCAATGGTGATGGAGGCGTTGTCATAGTTGCCCGAGGCCGTGGCGGCGGTGGAGATGCTGCCGTCGATGGCCTGGGCCGGGTTCTGCACGTCGCCCATCACCCGCCATGTCCGGCGAGGGGTGATCACCGAGCCGGGGGCCTGCCCCGTCTCGTCGGTAATGCTGTTGTCGCAGCCGGCCAGCAGCACCAGGGCCAGCAGCATCGCGTAGGTCATTCGGTTGACGTTCACTACGACTCCTATCTGTGACGGTCAAATAACGGCGGCTCATTATACACATCGGCGTCCGCAGGGGAAGCGACGCTCACCTCCCTGCCGCCTTTCTCTGCCGCCGCGGGGGCGGTACACTGTGCCCATGGAACAACGCGAGCCCAAAGACGAGACACGCGTGAAGATGATACGTTGCCCGCACTGCCATAGACTATTCAGCCGCGAGGAAGTGCCCCCGGGACCGGTGAGGACCTGCCCGCGATGCCGCCTGCCGCTGGAGGACGCAAAACAAGCATGAACGCCGTCATTCTCTCGATTGGACAGGAACTCATCACCGGCCAGACCGTGGACACCAACAGCGCCTACCTCGCCCAGAGGCTCTCGGGGCTGGGCATTAGCACGCGCGAGCACTGGACGATCGGCGACGACCAGGCCGCCATCGCGGCCGCCCTGCGCCGGGCCGCAGCCGTCGCCGACGTGGTGCTCGTTTCCGGCGGCCTGGGCCCCACCGAGGACGACCTGACGCGACAGGCCCTGGCCGACGTGCTGGGCACCGAGCTGGTGATGGACGCCAAGTGCCTGGCGGAGCTCGAAGAGTGGTTCCGCCGCCGCGAGCGCCAGATGGTGCCCGCCAACCGGGTCCAGGCGATGGTTCCGCGCGGGGCGCGGGCCATCGACAACCGCATGGGCACCGCCCCGGGCCTTGCCGCCCGCGTGGGCGCCGCCGACATCTACATCATGCCCGGCGTGCCGTCGGAGATGAAGGTGATGTACGAGGAGCAGATCGCCCCGCACCTGCCGCGCCTGGGGGGCGTGATCCATCATCACATCCTGCACACGTTCGGCACGGGCGAGTCGGACATCGGCATGCAGATCGCCGACCTGATGAAGCGCGACGCCAACCCGCTGGTCGGCACGACCGTCGCCGCGGGCATGGTCTCCATCCGCATCATCACCTGTGCCGATACCGACGCCGAGGCCCGCGACAAGACGCTGGCGGTCGCGGCGGAGATCCGCCGGCGGCTGGGCGAGCTGGTGGTGGGCGAGGGCGACGCGACCATGGCCTCGGCCGTGGGCGAGCTGCTGCGAACGCGCAAGCAGACGCTGACGACGGCAGAGAGCTGCACCGGCGGCATGGTGGGCACGATGCTGACGGGCGTTTCGGGCAGCAGCGACTACTACCTCGGCGGCGTGGTGTCGTACGCCAACGCGCTGAAGCAGTCGCTACTGGGCGTGGGCGAGGACCTGCTGGGCGCCCACGGGGCCGTGAGCGAACCGGTCGCCGCGGCGATGGCCGACGCGTGCCGCAAGCGGCTGGGCAGCGACTGGGCGATCAGCATCACCGGCGTGGCCGGCCCCGGCGGCGGCACGGAGCACAAGCCCGTGGGCCTGGTCTACATCGGCCTCGCCGGCCCCCTGGGCACCGAGGTCCACCGCTCGCTCTTCCCCGGCGCCCGCGACATGATCCGCCTCCGCGCCGCCCTCAGCGCCATGAACTACCTCCGCCTGCGGCTGCTCACGCAACCGTAGGGCATGCAGGTTCCGACGCGCAGCGGCAGGTTCTGCATGCCGTGCCAAGATGCAGCCGCCATCCACCGGGCGACGACGGGAGCGGCATGCAGAACTTGGGCCTGCGGCCCAAAACCTGCATGCCCTACCGGTTAGCGTCACCAGCGTGATGGAATATGTGAGTCGGTGGGGCGACGATCCAAGGCGGCGTCGTTGCCGCCGCACTCCATAGCGCGGTCGCGCCGCCGATAGGCGGGGCTTCTCCGTGAAATCAGGTAATCCCTGTAATCCTGCTTTGTCTTTGCCGCCGCGCGCCACTGGTGGGCAGGCCCGCCCCCACTACTGCAGCTGCCAGCGGCGGCGGAGCAGCCATTCGCCGGTGAGCAGGGCGACGAAGACGAGGAACAGCAGCGTGAAGTCGTAGAGGCGGTAGCTGTCGGTCTTGGGGATTCCGGCCATGCGGCCCTTCTGGCGGTCGATGATCTGGTCGATGATCTCGGGCAGGCCGGCGATGTCGGCGTACCGTCCGCGGGTCTGCTCGGAGATCGTCTGAAGCAGCGACTCGTTGCGGGCGAGCTGATCCAGCTCGGCCGAGTGCGGGGCGACGATGAGGTTCATCTCGTCGAAGCCCAGCGACTGGTTCTCCTGGTTGCGGGCGTCGGCGCGGAGGACGTACTTGCCCTCCTTGAGCCGCTCGAGGTTCACCTCGAACATGCCGCCGCTCTTGCGCGAGACCATGTTGAAGGACTCGGCCTCGCCGCCGCCGGCCGGCGTGAGCGAGCACAGCACGTTGGCCGTGTCGCTGGCGCGGCCCTTGTCGTCCTGCACGCGGACCAGCACGCGCACGCCCTTGCCGGCCTGCACGTAGGGGCTGTCCATCCGCAGCACCACCGAGGGCGTCGCGGACTTGTTCTTGGTCTGGATGTTCGACAGCCAGCGGATCATCTGGCCCCAGAACAGGCGGTACGGGCTCTCGTCGCCCTTGGACTGCATGGGCATGAACCACTGCCACGTCGTGTCGCAGGTGAAGGCGGCGCTGCGGCCGGCGCCATACTGCTGCACGGCCAGCACGATCAGCGGCCCCTGCTCGTTGCGGCGCGTGGGGTGCACGGCCAGGATGTTGGCCAGGGGCTTGGGCCCCACCACCGTCACGCAGCCCTGCAGGTCGGGCAGCTTGGGAAGCTCGGGCTTGGGCGGCTGGTTCTCGGGGCCGGTGAAGTAGTCGGCGATGCCCTCGAACAGCGGGTGTTTCTGCCCCTCGGCCGTCAGCATCGGCACGAACGGCGTGGTCTCCTGCGGCTGGTTGCGCGAGCCGGTGACCACCGGCAGCAGGGCCTCCACGTCGGTGCCCTCGTACCCGCCGGGGCCGAAGCTGTTGTGGCCGCCGAGCATCAACAGGCCGCCGCCGTCCTTCACGAACTGCTTGAGGCGGGCCAGCTGCTCCTTGGAAAAATACGTCGCGTCGATGTCGCCCAGGATGATCACGTCGAAGAGGCGGAAGTCCTCGTCGGTCTTCGGCAGGTCGTTCAGCGTTCTGCCGCCGACCGTGCCGTAGGCCGAGAACTCGTTCTTGCGAACGCGGACGAGCGACATGAACTGCACGTTGACGTCGATGTTCAGCGTGCGGAGGAGGAACTTGTACTCCGGCCGGATCGTGCCCTCGACATACAGCACGCGGATGCGGGGCTCGTTGACCAGCACGTGCAGCTCGCCCTGGTTGTCCTCGGCGGAGGTCTCGCCCGACAGGCCGGGCACGACCACCTTCAGGCGGCGGACCTCGGAGCGTTTCCTGGCGTCGTCGTCGGCGACCTTGACCTTGCCGCCGGCGTCGCGCGGCGTCCACTTCACGTCCAGCGGGATGATGGCGGCGCCCTTGTCGGTCATCAGCGGGGCGCTGGCGACGACGTTGCCGTCCTCCACCAGCTGCACCTCGTTGGCGGTGTTGGGGAAGCCCGTCGCCTTGACCGTCACGGTGACGGTGGCGACGTTGTTCTTGATGACCTCGAACGGGGCGTCGACCGACACGAGCTGCAGGTTGCGGCGGCCGGTCTCCTGCTCACTGCGCGAGCCGACGCCGATGGCGTAGATCGGCAAGCCGGCGGCGGCCGCGGCGTCCTTGGGCTCCCCCGCCGGGTCGTTGTGGATGCCGTCGGTCATCAGCAGCATGCCCGCGAGGTTGTCGCCCTTGTGCTTGGCCGCCACCTGTTCGACGGCCATGGCGATGTTGGTGCTCTCGCTGGTGGGGCCTTTGGGCTCCAGCCGCGTGAGGTCGTCGAGCGATTCGACGCCGGCCAGGCCGGTGGCGAAATGGTAGTAGGTCGGGCGGAAGTATTGCTTCAGCCGCTCCTGCTGGCTGGACAGCATGCGGAGGGCCTGCGTGTAGCGGTCGCCGTTGCCGCCCTGGTCAGCGGTGGCCATCGAGGAGGAGCGGTCGACGAGAATCGGCAGGTAAGGCTTGTAGGATTCGATGTTGGGCGTGACGCTGACGGCGGGCTTGAACAGGATCAGCAGCAGCGCCAGGATGGCTGCACACCGCATGGCCATGAGGATCGCCACGCGCCGTCGGCCCAGGTAGGCATAGACGGCCGCGTAGAAGACCGCCACCGCCAGGGCCACCTGGATCCCCAGCAGCAGCATCCACGCGCCCATCTCCAGCCGCCCGGCCAGGATCAGCACCAGCACGCTGGGGGCGGCGGCGGCGATGCACATCAGGCCGTCGCGGCGGGCGTTGCGAAGCAGGCGGGTGATGCCGAATGCCACCAGCGTCAAAGCAATCAGCCCCATGACCGTCACGAGCAGGTCGGGGCTTCTGACGCCTTGTAACTGGAACGACATCGAGTCCATGTATATTCAATCTAGAAACCTTCCTACGGTTTCGCAATACGATTGAGGAAGGTGACTATTGGGGTGCATCCGGTTTTGAGTGGCACCGTATGAGCTTGGCATAAGGCAGACCCCGAAGTCGCTCGCTTTTCAGCGCTGTTCGATCTGAGAGATCAAACAGCGCCAAAAGGCGAGCGATAGCCGGCCGCTGGGTTCTCCATGCTTGTGGTGCGTCTGCATAGGCGAACGCCACACCGCAATTGCCCATTGTCAATTGCCTTCCGATCGCAGAGCGTCTAAACTGAATTAGAAATATGAGTCTCGACATCAGTGAAATCCTGAAGAATTGGCCGTACGAGCCCGGGCAGGTCACCGCGAGGCGCATTCACGGGGACGACGGCTTGGACAAGATCCAGCTGCGCCTCGATCTGGGCCTCTACCAGATGGAGATCACCGGGCGGCCCGACGGCGAGCGGCCGCACGGGTTCGAAAGCCTGCTGGAATACTACGAGCACGAGCTCAGCAAGCACCAGGAAGAGACCGGGATGGAGGAAGGCTTCACGCTGGACGACCGCGCGTGCGAGTTGCTCCGCGGCGAGGGCGTGATGTACTACCACCGCTACCTCGCGGAGTTCATCCTGGAAGATTTCGAGGCCGTCGACCGCGACACGACCCGCAACATCCGCCTGATGGAATTCTGCGCCAAGTACGCCAAGGAAGAGACCGACCGCTTCCTGCTGGAGCAGTACCGCCCCTACGTGATCATGATGAACACGCGGGCCCGCGCCCTGATCGCGTTCCGCCAGAACCATTCCAAGGCGGCCTTGGCGGCCGTGCGAAAAGGGATGGAGGACATCAAGGCGTTCCATCGCCGCTTCGGGCAGGACAAGGCCATCGGCGAGTCGGGCGAACTAGCCATTCTCCGCGCGATGGCCAAGGAGATCGAAGGCCGCCTGCCGATCGACCCGGTCCGCAAGCTGCGGCGCGACCTGTCCAAGGCGGTGCAGGACGAGCGGTACGAAGACGCCGCCGTCATCCGCGACAAGCTCCGCCGCATCCATCGCAAGGCCCAGGATCCCCAGCCGCAACAGCAGGTCCAGCACGAGCCCAGCGGCGACAGCACCGACAGCCGCGACGAAGGGCCGATCGAGATTTGACGCCCCTTTGGAGTGCGGCGGCAACGACGCCGCTTTCGCTCCGGCGGCACCGACCCCACCGGCACGGCAAGTCACGGGCGCGAAAATCCAAAGCAGCGTCGTTGCCGCCGCACTCCACATGACCCGCGAAACACCGCGGCGACACTCCGCGACCCACTCGTATGAAATGGTGCACCGGCGGCGGTAGACCCCACCCAAGCGCGACGCTATAGTGGGCGACCTTTACAGGAGTATGCGTTGGACCCTCTGGCTGACCTCAACGAACCGCAGCGACAAGCGGTTATGCATATCGACGGGCCCCTGCTGGTGCTGGCCGGCGCGGGCTCGGGCAAGACGCGCGTCATCACGCGCCGCGTCGCCTACCTCGTGCAGCAGGGCGTGGCCCCGTGGAACATCCTGGCGCTGACGTTCACCAACAAGGCCGCCGGCGAAATGAAGGAACGCGTCGAGAGCCAGGGCGTGCCGCGCGGCGCGACCGTCACCACCTTCCACTCGCTGTGCGTCAGGCTGCTGCGCGATTTCGGCGCCGAGGCCGGCATCGACCGCAACTTCACCATCTACGATCGCAGCGACCAGATCAAGATGGTCAAGGAGGCCACCACCCGCCTCGACCTGCCCTCCGACCGCCTGCCGCCCAACTCGATCCACGCGGCCATCTCCAACGCCAAGAACCAGCTGATCACGGCCGACAAGTTCGCCCAGCAGGCGAGCGACTTCTTCTCCAAGAACGTCGCGAAGATCTACACGAAGTACGAGGAACTCCTGCGGGCCGCCAACGCCCTGGACTTCGACGACCTGCTGCTGAAGATGGCGCTGCTGATGGGCCAGCGGCCCGACCTGCGCCAAGCCCTCAGCGAGCGCTACCGCTACATCCTGATCGATGAATACCAGGACACCAACCGCGCGCAGTACGTGATCGCGCACGGCATCGCGATGGACCACGAGAACATCTGCGCCACCGGCGACCCCGATCAGAGCATCTACGGCTGGCGCGGCGCGGACATCAAGAACATCATGGAATTCGAGGCCGACTACCCCAACGCGGTCGTCGTGCGCCTCGAGGAGAACTACCGCTCCACCGAGCCCATCCTCAACGCCGCCTCGCACCTGATTGCCCACAACAAGATGCGAAAGGACAAGACTCTCTGGACCCGCCGCGAGGGCGGATCGGCCGTGCACATCGTCGTCACCGACGACCAGCACGGTGAGGCCCGCGAGGTCGCCCAGCGGATCAAGGCGTTCCACAAGGCCGGGCGCAACTTCGCGGACATGGCCGTGTTCTACCGCGTCAACTCGCTGTCGCGCGTGGTGGAAGAAGAGCTGATGAAGGCGACGGTGCCCTACCGCATCGCCCGCGGCGTGGAATTCTACAATCGCAAGGAAATCAAGGACCTGCTGGCATACCTGAAGCTGGTGGCCAACCCGGCCGACGATCTCAGCTGCGAACGCATCATCAACACGCCCACTCGCGGCATCGGCGATACGACGGGGGGCAAGCTGCAGAGCTTCGCGATCAACACGGGCGTGCCCCTGCTGGAGGCCTGCCGCCGGGCCGACCAGTCGGGCCTGCCCGCGGCGACGGCCAAGAAGGTGATGGCGTTCGGCGCCACGATCGCGGGCCTGGCGTCGAGCCTCTTCGTCAGCGTCAAGGACCTGATGGAGCAGGTGGTGGACCGCAGCGGCCTGGGCAAGAGCTACGCGGGCAAGGACGAGGAGGACGTGCAGGCCACGGCCAACCTGGCCGAACTGGTCTCGACGGCCGAGGAGTTCGACAAGAATTCCGAGGGCGGCACGCTGGCCGATTACCTCCAGCAGATCAGCCTGGTCAGCGACGTGGACCACTTCGAGGGCGGTTCGGGGGCGGTGACGCTGATGACGCTGCACGCGGCCAAGGGGCTGGAGTTTCCGGTGGTGTTCGTCGTCGGGTGCGAGCACGGCCTGCTGCCCTTCGAGCGCGAGGGCGAGCCGCCTGCGGGCGACAAGCTCGAGGAGGAGCGGCGCCTGGCCTTCGTGGGCATGACCCGCGCGATGGAAGAGCTCATCCTGACGCGCTGCCGCTACCGCATGTTCCGCGGCAAGACCATGCCGCAGTCGCCCTCGCAGTTCCTCTCGGAGATCGGCACCGAGGGCGTGGAGGTGGAGGACGCCACGACCAGCTTCTCGCGCGCGGCCCGCAACATCGAGCCCGCCCAGCGAGGCCGCTTCTACGAGGAGGTCGGCGACCGCGCCGCCATCGAGGCCCTGGAGGAGAACGCGTCGGCCACCTTCCCGCCGGAGTACGAGTTCCTCCAGGTCGGCAGCAAGGTCCGCCACGCCAAGTTCGGCCTCGGCCGCGTGCTGGCCATCCACCAGCCTTGGCCGCAGACCCGCGCCCGCGTCGTCTTCGAGACCCTCGGCGAAAAGACGCTCGTCCTCGCCCAGGCGAAGCTTGAAGTGATCGGGTGATGCTCCCGAGGGTGGCGGCCTTCCCAGGCCGCCGCCTGTGACAGCATGTTTGGCGGCGGCCTGGGAAGGCCGCCAACACCCTCGCCGAGGGGCACTGCAAATCGCGGCGACAAATCGCCTCCCGGACGGTAATATGAATGGTCTATCGAAATCCTATTAACCGGAGAATGCCTCATGTTTCGGCCGCAGATTAAAGTCATCGACTGCACGATCCGCGACGGCGGACTGGCGAATAACTCGAACTTCAGTTTTGACACCGTCCGCGCCGTCTACAAGGCCCTGTGCGAAGCGGGCGTGGACTACGCCGAACTGGGTTACCGCAACAGCACGAAGATGTTCTCGCCGTCGGAGTACGGCCCGTGGCGCTTCTGCGAGGAGGAGCTGCTCAAGAAGGTCGTGGACGGCATCGACCCGCGGACGACGAAGATCTCCCTCATGCAGGACTCGCACAAGGCCTCGGCCGACGACGTGCTGCCCAAGGACAAGTCGGTCGTGGACATGATCCGCGTGGCCACCTACGTCAAGGACGTGGACAAGGCCATCTTCCTGGCCAACAGCGCCATCGAGAAGGGCTACGAGGCCGCGATCAACATCATGGCCATCAGCCACGAAGGCCCGCCGTTCCTGGAAGAGGCCCTGCAGCAGATCGAGGAAGAGACGCAGGTCAAGGCCGTGTACATCGTCGACAGCTTCGGGGCGCTGTACAGCGAAGAGGTGCACTTCCTCATCGAGAAGTTCCAGATGTACATCAAGAGCAAGGAAATCGGCGTCCACTTCCACAATAACCAGCAGCTCGCGTTCGCCAACACCATCGAGGGCATCATCAAGGGCGCCAACTACCTCGACGGCACGCTGTACGGCCTGGGCCGGGCGGCCGGCAACTGCCCGCTGGAACTGCTGCTGGGCTTCCTGAAGAACCCCAAGTTCAACATCGTGCCGATCCTGGACGTCATCGGCAAATCGATCATCCCCCTCCGCGACCAGATCGAATGGGGCTACACCATCCCCTACATGATCGCCGGCGTGCTGGACCAGCACCCGCAGCTTTCGATGAAGTGGGTCGAAGAGGGCGGCCCCCGCAAACACGATTACGTCGCCTTCTATCGCCAAGCCACCGAAGACCCGCAACAATAAGAATTGCGGATTGCGGATTCGCAGATTCAAATCTGAGATGCATAAATAACAAGTGACATTGGA
>CAZTVF010000088.1:0-21835 GCA_964616985.1 uncultured Planctomycetaceae bacterium | reverse complement strand
TCCAATGTCACTTGTTATTTATGCATCTCAGATTTGAATCTGCGATTGCGGATTGCGGATTGAGGAGCGGAGCACCATGCGGCTCTGGCAGAACGCGAAGTGCGAAGGGGCAGCAGGGATAGACGCAGATTAACGCAGATACGTAAGAATCAGGAATTGCAGTTTACATTTACGGTTGCGCACACGCTCGGCAACGCTGATCTGTTCAATCGACAATTCGAAAATCGCCAATCCTCAATCGTCGCCTCGCTCTTCAATCCGCAATCCGCAATCCGAAATCCACAATTCCTAGTCCCACATCTCCGGCGCCTGCCTCAGGGCCTTGCAGGGGGCGATGACTTCGCTGTAGAGGATTGCCGAGCGGGCGTCGGCGACGGTTCGCAGCACGATCTTCACCGGCGGGGCCGCCTGTGGCTCGCGTTCCAGCTGCCGCGTCCGGGCGGTCGACCGCAGCTGGGCGGCCGCCTGCAACTGTTCCAACGTGTGGGCCGTGCGGCGAACCCGCTCCTGCACCTTGTTCCCCTTGGCGGCCAGATGTTCCTTCAGCGTCTGCTCGCGCTGAGCGTTCAGCGGCGGGGGCGGCGGGGCGTGCATTCGTCGCGCGGGCTGCGCCGGCGGGTGCGGGTGGCGGGCGGGCTCCTGCGGCTGCCACGGCTCCCATTCTTCGGCCTGCTCCTGCTGGGGCAGCTCCTGTTCATCCTCGTCCGCCTGCTGCCGCTGCGACTGCTGCCAGCTTTCCTCGGCCCGCCGCGGGGTCGGCTGTCGCGGCGCCTGCTTCGCCCGCTCGATCGCCGCCTTGATCAGCTTGACGATCAGGCCGATCGCCAGCGCGACGACAATCAGGACGATCCGGACCCAGTCACCCTCGCTGTCGCCGCGCGCCGCCAGTAGGTTCATCCAGTTCATCATGTGCCGCTCGAGGGGTTTTCCTTGTCCTTATCCTTGCCGCCGCCGCCCGTGCCGCCGCCGATGCTCTCGCGCATCGTGGTGTCGGCCTGGATGTTCTTGAGGCGGTAGTAGTCCATGATGCCCAGGTTGCCCTTGCGGAAGCTCTCGGCGATGGCCATCGGGATCTCCGCCTCGGCCAGCACGACCTTGGCGCGGTTCTCGCGGACGAGGGCCTGCATTTCCTGCTCGCGGGCCATGGCCATGGCGCGGCGTTTCTCGGCCTCGGCCCCGAAGCGGCGCATGTCGGCCTGGGCCTG
Organism: uncultured Planctomycetaceae bacterium; assembly: GCA_964616985.1. Lineage (GTDB taxonomy): Bacteria > Planctomycetota > Phycisphaerae > SM23-33 > SM23-33 > CAZTVF01. The sequence continues at coordinate 20,630 of CAZTVF010000088.1, read as the reverse complement.
GTCGGCCTGCAGCTTGGCGCCGATGTTCTCGCCCACCTCCACCGACGCCACGTCGACCGATCGGATCTCGAAGGCCGTTCCCGCATCCAGGCCCGCCTCCAGCACCTGCTTGCTGATGGCGGTGGGGCGTTCGAGCACGAACTTGTACGTCTCGGCCGAGCCGATGGCCGCCACGATGCCCTGGCCCACGCGGGCGATGATGGTCTCCTCGGTGGCGCCGCCGACGAGCTGGTTGATGTTGGTTCGCACGGTCACGCGGGCGCGGGCCTTGAGTTGGATGCCATCCTTGGCCACGCCGTCGATGGTGACCTTGCCCGTGGCGGGATTGGGGCAATCGATCACCTTGGGGTTCACCGACGTCTGCACGGCGTCCAGCACGTCGCGCCCGGCCAGGTCGATCGCGGTGGCCAGCTTCCAGTCCAGGTTGATGTTCGCGCGGTCGGCGGCGATCAGCGCAATGACCACGTTGCGGACGCGGCCGCCGGCGAGGTAGTGGCTCTCCAGGGCCGTGGTGGTGATGGCCAGCCCGGCCCGGACGGCCTGGATCTTCGACAGCACGATCACCCGCGGGTCCACCTTCCGCATCTTCATGCCGATCAGCTCGCCGATGGTCACCTTGGCCCCGGCAAACAGCGCCTGCACCCAGTAGCCAAACGCGCTGCCCACCATCAGCAGGATCATCAGGATGATCAGGCCGCCAATGCCCATGGCCACCCATTGTGCGACCTGCCAAGCGCTCGTCTCCGCAATCATCATGTTCATATTCGAATCCTTTTTTCTGGTTATTCCTTCGTTACGCGCCGCACGATGACGTTGGCCATATCGGCGGCGACGACTTTCACGGTTTCACCCGCCTCGATCATGCCGCCCTCGGCCTGCGCGTCGACGCGTCTGCCCTCGATGCGAACCGCCCCGCCCGGCCGCAGCATCGTCTCGGCCGTGCCGATCTTGCCGATCATCGCCTTGTGCAGTTCGGCGTCCGGGGCGCCGGTGGCGGTGCTGACGGGCGTCTGCTTAAGGAACAGCGACCGCCCGCCGGGCAGGTGGGGCAGGGCCCGCACAAGGAACCACAGGTAAAACGGCAGCCCCACCAGCACGGTGACCAGCATCGTCCAGCCCAGTGTGGCCGAGATGCCAAATGATAGCCAGATCGCGCCGCCGAAGGCGGCCAGTGCCAGCGAAGCAATCAGCCCGAAGCTGGGCGTGAGCAGTTCAGCCAGCACCAGCAGCATGCCGGCCACCATGCAGAACACGATCAGCGCAACAGTCGTTGTCATTTCAAACCTTCTCCACGAACACCTGGTTGCCCTCGCGCCGCAAGACGCGGACGCGGGCGCCCGCTTCGACCATGGCGCCCTCGGTGACGGCGTCGACGAGGTCGTTGCCGAAGCGGACCTTGCCGACCGGCCTGCACGAGGCCTCGACCACCCCCACGTCGCCGGCCCGCAGGCGGCGGACGGGCGAGTCGTTGGTCAGCGACGTATCGGGCTCCGTCTGGATGGGGGCCAGCAACAGGCGGCCGGCCAGCGGCAGGCGCGGCAGGTGCCGGGCGATCAGCAGGATCGCGAAGAACGCCCCGATGATCGCCAGCCCCATGGGCACGGCCATGTCGTTGAATAGTGCCCAGTCCATGTCCGTCCGCGGGATGGGCCACTTGTCGGGCCCCAGCGGCACGGCCAGCGACAGCAGGCCGATGATGCAGCACAGGCCGCCGGCAATGGCCAGCAGGCCGAAGGTGGGCAGGAACAACTCGGCCACGATCAGCACCACGCCCAGCACGAACAGGGCGATGTCCCACCACTCGGCCATGCCGCTGAGGTAGTGGCCGCCGAAGATGATGGCGAAGCACAGCCCGCCGATGACGGCCGGCAGGATCAGGCCGGGATGCTGAAATTCCATGTAGATGCAGATGATGCCCACGAGCATCAGCACGCTCACCAGGCCCGGGGAGGTGAGGAACTCCACCAGCGTCTCCGACCAGGTGTCCTCCAGCACCACCGCCTCGGCCGCGACGTGGTAGAACTTCAACAGGTCTTGCATGGAGGCAAACGTATGCGTGGACAGGCCGATGCTCAGCGATTCGTCGGCGGTGCGGGTCGCCAGCGTGGTGGCGTCGTCGATGGTCCTCACGTAGGACCATTGGCTCCAGTCCTCGGCCGAGTTCTCCGCCATCGCCGGCTGGGTGGAGGCGGGGGCGTTGCCGATGCGGCCTCGCACCTTGTCGGCGTTGACGAGTTTGAGCTCTCCGGTCGTGCGATGGCGGATCAGCCAGATCTCGATCGAAAGCGTGATCATGCCCTCGGCGAGGTCGGCGTTGCGGCCTCGCTGCTCGGCGATGCTGCGGATCTCGACGCGGGCGAAGGATTCAACCTTACCCCGCTCTTCCTTGGGCAGCGGCTGGAGCGATCCGTCGGTGCCGATCATGATCGGCATGGCGTCGCCGATCTTGCCGGTGGGCGACATGACGATTTCGTTGGTGGCCAGGGCGATGACGGCCCCGGCGCTGTAGGCGTTGGGGTTGACGTACGCGACGGTATAGACGTCGCGGAGGTTGTCCATGATCAGGTCTTCGGCGATGCGGGTCATGGCATCGCTTCGCCCGCCGGGCGTGTTGAAATCGAAGATGACCAGTTGGGCCCCGCTCCGCCGGCATCGCTTGATCTTCCGCTCGATGGCGTAGGAAGTCTTCATGGTGATGGGCTCGCGGACAGGAATCACAAACGCCCGGGTGATCTCATCGGGCAGTTTGGGCGTGGGGATCTTGGGCTCGATGCGTCGGAACCAGCCCTCGGGCACGATGATCGCATCGGCCGGCGCCGCGGCGGGGCGCGTGGCGGCACGCGGGGAGGGCGAGGGTCTGGCGGTGGGTTCTTGCGCTCCGGCGGCACTCCATAGGCCTGCGGCCAGGGCGAAACAGACAATCGCCAGGGTGATACGATGACGAGATGGTGCCCCTGCTTCTGCCATGGTTTCAGATTGTACGTCTGCCGGACCCATTCCTCAACCACCATCTTTCGCGAAGCCTCAGCGATTCACGTCATTCGGTGCCATCCCCAGACTCGTTTGGGGGTTAGAACACCCACCGACTCCCGATGCGCATCAGCGCCCCCAGGCATGGTCACTTCAGTGATCCATGCACCGCGACAATGCACGTAGCACCGACCGCCGCCACCGATCCGGAACGTGAACTCGATCGAATTGACCGAGGACGCCCAGGGTACTTCGTGGTCGTTCTCTCACCCCCAAACGAGTTTGGGGGTGGCACCGATCGGGCTCAGGTTCGGCTGTCCGTCCTAGCGCAATCTTAATACTTCCTTAACAATAGCTGCAGATTGGGCGCGATGATGGGGACAATGCAAATTCCGGCGAGTAGCTTGAAGTATCTGACCGTGGCGATGGCCCTGTGCGGGCTGTTGGCGATGGGCGGTTGCCGCTCGGCCAAGACGTCGGCGGTCAAGGCGATCGGCTCGACCTCCATCCTGCCCTTTGCCGAGATGCTTTCGGAGGAGTTCAACCCGCTCGACCCCAACTGCCAGATCGAGGTGCTCGGGGGCGGGTCCACCGCCGGCCTGCAGGCGGTGGCCGATCACATGGCCGAGATCGGCATGTGCTCGCGGGCCCTGACGCCCGACGAAACCACCCTCTACGCCCCGATCGTCATCGCCTGGGACGGCCTGGCCGTCGTAGTGCACCCGGGCAACCCCTTGAGCGAACTGTCGTTGGAGCAGATCAGCGATATCTTCTCCGGCAAGGTCACCGACTGGTCGCAGGTCGGCGGCCAGGCCGGCCCTGTCCGCATCATCACCCGCGAGGAGGGCTCCGGCACGCGCGAGGCCTTCCAGAAGCTGGTCATGCACGACAAGCGGATCAGCCGCAAGGCCGTCACGCAGGAATCCAACGGCGCGGTGAAGGAACTGGTGACAAACGATCCAGGCACGATCGGCTACATGTCGCTGGGGCTGGTGAGCGGGCTCAAGACGCTCAAGGTCGCGACGAAGGACAAAAAGAGCGGCCAGGTGCAGGCGGTGGAGGCCACATCGGCGAACATCGTGAACGAGAGCTACCCGCTGCGGCGGCCTTTTCTGTTCGTGACGGCCCGGGGGCACGCGCTGTCGCCCGCGGCCCGCGCGTTCGTGGATTTCGTGTTGTCTCCCAGGAGCCAGGCGATGCTCGAGACGGAAGGTTTGGTCAAGATCAGTGAAACGCGAAAAGCTGATTAGCCTCGGCCTGCTGGCGGTGGCCATGTCGGCCATCTCCGGCCTGGCGCTGATCACGGCCTTCATCTTCAAGGAAGGCCTGCCCATCATGATGAAGGTGGGCGTGTGGAATTTCATCTCCTCCAGCGACTGGTACCCCACCGACAAGCACCCCAGCTTCGGCATCCTGCCGATGATCGTGGGCTCGCTGGAGGTGACGCTGGGGGCCATGGTCGTGGGCGGCACGCTGGGGCTGGCGTGCGCGATCGTGCTGACGCAATTCTGCCCGCCCAAGGCGGTGTCCATCCTCAAGCCCGGCATCGAGCTGCTGGCCGGCATCCCGTCGGTGGTGTACGGCTTCATCGGGGTGGTGATCCTGGTGCCCTTCATCCGCACGACGATGGGCGGATGGGGACTATCGGTGCTGGCGGCCTCGATCGTGCTGGGCGTGATGATGCTGCCCACCGTCACCAGCATCACCGTCGATGCGCTGCAGGCCGTGCCGCGAAGCTACCGCGAGGGCGCCATCGCCCTGGGCGCCACCGAGTGGCAGACCACCCGCATGGTGATGCTCAAGGCCGCCCGCTCGGGCATCGTCGCCGCGATCATCCTGGGCATGGGCCGGGCCATCGGCGAGACCATGGCCGTGATCATGGTCGCGGGCAACGCCCTGGACATGCCCGACAGCATCCTGGCACCGGTGCGAACGCTCACCAGCAACATCGGCATCGAGATGTCCTACTCCGCCGGCGACCACCGCAAGGCCTTGTTCGCCACCGGCGTGGTCCTGTTCGTGATCATCATGGTGCTCAACACCATCGCGATGGTCGTCTCGCGCCGGCGCGGCGGAAAGGCGGGCGCGCGATGAGGTTCTTCTCGCCCGCCCGCACGCAGAAGATCGCCGTCAGCATCCTGTGGACGCTGGCCGGGGCGACCATGGGCGTGCTCGTCTTCATCATCGGCTACATCCTGTATCACGGGCTGGGGCAGGTGACGCTGGGCTTTCTGACCGAGTCGCCTCACAGCATGGGGCGCAGCGGCGGCATCCTGCCGATTATCCTGGGCACGTTGTGGATCACCGGCCTGGCCGTGCTGATCGCCGCCCCGGTCGGCGTGATCACGGCCATCTACCTTACCGAGTACACCCGCGAGGGTCGCGTCACGGACGTCATCCGCTTCGGGGCCGACTGCCTGGCGGGCATCCCGTCGATCATCTTCGGCTTGTTCGGCTTCGTCTTCTTCGGCATCACGCTGGGGATGGGGTTCTCGATCCTGTCGGGCTCACTGACGCTGGCGCTGATGGTGCTGCCGACGATCATCCGCACCAGCGAAGAGGCGATCCGCGCCGTGCCGCATTCCTTCCGCGACGTGGCGTACGGCCTGGGTTCCACGCAGTGGCAGATGGTCACGCGGGTGGTGCTCAAGAGCGCTCTGCCGGGCATCGGCACGGGCATCGTGCTGTCGATCGGGCGGAGCATCAGCGAGACGGCCGCCGTCATGCTGACATCGGGCTCGGCCCTGGGCTACCCGCAGACGGTGTTCGATTCATCGCGGACGCTGGCGCTTCATTTTTACATCCTGTCGCGCGAGGGCATCAGCATGAGCAACGCGTACGCCACGGCGGCGGTGCTGATCCTGGCGATCCTGGCGATCAACATGCTCGCCCACTGGATGATCCGGCGTTTTGTGGCCAAGGTGCACACATGAGCGAACAGGACCCCGGCGACATCCAGTGTGCGGAAGAGCGGCTTCGAGGCCAGGTGGGCCCGGAGCCCTCGCGCCCGGACGAGCCGGCCAAGATCGTGGTCGAAGGCTTCTCCGCGATGTACGGGCAGACGGCGGTGTTGCGGAACATCAACCTGGAGGTCTACCCGCGGCAGCGATTGGCGATTATCGGCCCCGCCTCCAGCGGCAAGACGACGTTCCTGCGATGCCTCAACCGCCTGACGGACACGGAGATCGGCTTTGGCACCAGCGGGCGGATCCTGCTGGACGGCGGGGACATCTACGACCGCGATATGGACGTGCCGTCTCTGCGCCGCCGCCTGGGCATGCTCTACGCGGTGCCCATCCCGCTGCCCTGGAGCATTCGCGAAAACCTCACGTACGGGCCTCGCCTGGCCGGCGTGCGGAACAAGTCCCGCCTGGACGAACTCGTCGAGACCAGCCTCAAGAGCGCGATCCTGTGGGACGAGGTGAAGGACCGCCTCAAGGAGCCGGCGACCAACCTCTCCGGCGGCCAGCAGCAGCGGCTTTGCCTGGCCCGCGTGCTGGCGCTGGAGCCCGAGGTGCTGCTGCTGGACGAGCCCTGCTCGGGCCTGGACCCGATCTCGACGGCGAAGATCGAGGACGCCCTGGAGGAGCTCAAGAGCCGCTACGCCATCATCCTGGTCACCAACAACACCAAGCAGGCCGCCCGCGCCAGCGACCGCACGGCGTTCTTCCTGATGGGCGAACTGATCGAGATCGGCCCCACGGCGACCCTGTTCACCAACCCCAGGCACAGCCGCACCGGCGCCTACATCACGGGGCACTTTGGATAAACTCATGACGAATGCCCAATCCAAGATGGCCTCGGTGGACCTGAACCTGTGGTACGGCAAGTTCCAGGCGCTCAAGAGCGTCTCGATCGCGATCCGCGCCAACTCCATCACCGCGATCATCGGGCCCTCCGGCTGCGGCAAGAGCACGCTGCTGCGGTGCCTTAACCGCATGAACGATCTGAACCCCGCGGTCCATACGTCGGGCAAGATCCTGCTGGACGGCGTGAACATCTGCGACGGCGGCATGGCCATGACGGTCCTGCGAAAGCGGGTCGGCATGGTGTTCCAGCGGCCCAACCCCTTCCCGCTCAGCGTGTTCGACAACGTCGCGTTCGGGCCCAGGGTGCACGGGCTCAAGAAGGACGAGGACCTCCAGCAGATCGTCGAGCAGAGCCTCCAGGGCACGCTGCTGTGGGACACGCTGAAGGACAAGCTGCAGATGCCGGCGTTGAACCTCTCGGCCGAGCAGCAGCAGCGGCTTTGCATCTCGCGGCTGCTGGCGGTTCAGCCGGAGGTGCTGCTGATGGACGAGCCGTGCTCGGCGCTGGACCCGATCGCCACCGAGCACATCGAGGACCTGATGCGCGAGCTTTCGGGGCGGTACACGATCGTGATCGTGACGCACAACATGCAGCAGGCCGCCCGCATCTCGGCCGAGACGGGCTTCATGCTGCTGGGCGACCTGGTGGAGTTCGGGAAAACCGAGGCGATTTTCACAACTCCGGGCGACAAACGAACCGAAGATTATGTTACGGGTCGATATGGTTAAGCGAGGGCGGCGAGCCGCCAACCACAAGGCTTCGGGCGTCGTCGCAAGGCCGCGACTCCCGCGCAGTAATCTGGCGAGACATCGACGAATCTTGAACTCATCGCACGCCCCCGCGTGTTAGTAATGGTCAGCGGACAATGAAAGGACACTATCGTGGACAAGCACGAACGGCGGTTTGACAAGGAACTGGGCGATCTCAAGAAGAAGCTGCTTCACATGGCCGCGATCGCCGAAAGCATGATCGACCGGGCGATCCGCGAACTGGTCGACCGTGACGAGGGCGTGGCCCAGCCGGTCTTCCAGTACGAGGAGGAGATCAACCGCCTCCAGATCCTGATCGATGAAGAGGCGATGATGCTCCTGGCTACGCAGCAGCCGGTGGCCAACGACCTGCGGTTCATCTTCGCCGCCAGCAAGATCAACAGCGACCTCGAACGCATCGGCGATCTCGTCATCAATATCACCGAGAACGTCCACGTGCTGCTGGAGCAGCCGCCGCTGAAGCCCCTGATCGACATCCCCCGCATGGCCGAGCTGGCGCGGAAGATGGTCCGCGAGAGCCTCGACGCCCTGGTGAAGGAAGACGTGCTGCTGGCGCAGGCGGTGATCTCGGGCGACGACCAGCTCGACGGGCTCAAGGAGCAGATCATCCGCGAGCTGATCACGTACATGATCGCCGACCCGCGGGCGATCGAGCGCGCGCTGGCGTTGATCCTCATCGCCCGCCACCTCGAGCGCATCGGCGACCACGCCACCAACATCGCCCAGGACGTGATCTACATGATCCAGGGCCGCGACGTTCGCCACCCCCGCACTACGAGGGAGTAGCCCAAAAAAGAGCCGGCGAGGGGCGACAGGGAGATGCGTAGCGTGACCCGTGGCACGGGCGTCTCGCCCGTGCGTCGCATGGGCGTCCCGCCCGTGGGCCGGGTGAGGGTGCCGTATTGGCCGCGAGCCGATCTATTGGCCCACCTTCGATATTCTCGATTCCTTGTTCGATATTCTGCGGTTTGCTTCTTCGCAGCATGGAAACAGCGAACAGCAGAATATCGAACAAGGAACTCCGAATGACGAAGGCATGCCGGTGCCACGGGCCAAACTTGTTTGGGGGTGAGAATAACCACGCAGTTCCTCTGCCGGCTGGCGAACGCTTCATCGGCCGTATCGATATGCGATAGCCGATGGTGGGCTGGCCAGCCCGACCGATCACGATCCCGCTGGCGCTGCCCTGGATGGCTGCTGACGGTCGCCCTGGCGACGGTCGCGTTCTTGACAGGCCGCAAGCCTTCCCACGCCGCCTCCCCCCGTTTACTTTCCCAGTTCCCGGCTGCGGGCGGCGGCGGCGCGGATGGCGCGGATGAGAAGGTCCTTGGCCCCGCCGGCGTCGAGGGTCTCGATGGCACGCTGAGTCGTGCCGTTGGGGCTGGTCACGCGGGCTCGCAGCACCTGCGGGGTGTCGCTGGGGGTGCTCTCGCTCATCAGTTTGCCGGCCCCCACACACGTCTGCACCGCCAGCGCGCGGGCCACCTCCTGCGGCAGGCCCTCGGCCACGCCCGCGTCGATCATCGCTTCCACGAGGTAGAAGAAGTAGGCGGGCCCGGAGCCCGAGATGGCCGTCACGGCGTCCAACATCGGCTCCTGGACCTCAACGGTCAGCCCGCACACGCCCAGCAGGTCGCATGCGAAGCGAAGGTCGGCGGACGTCGCCCGCGGCCCGGCCGCCCCGGCGGCCGCCCCGGCGGCGACCAGGGCGGGGGTGTTGGGCATGACGCGGACGATGCGTCCGCGGCCGCCGAGCATGCGGTCGATGGCGGCCGTGGTGATGCCCGCGGCGATGGAGATGACCAATGCATCGGGGCGCAAGGCCGACGCGAGGCCGCCGAGCACTTCGGCCATCTTCTGCGGCTTGACGGCCAGCAGCACGCAGGGGCAGGCGGCGGGGAGGGTGTTGTCGTCGGTGGTGGCGATGCCGGCGGCGGCCAGGACGTCGCGGCGCTGGGCAAGGGGGTCGGAGGCGACGATGCTGCCGGCGGGCAGGAATTTCGACCTGATGATGCCGCGAATGATGCCCTCGGCCATGTTGCCGCAGCCGAGAACTCCGAGTTTGTAGTCTGGCATGTTGATCCTTCTCATCTGGCCCTGATCATCCCGGGCCGGGGGTCGCACGGCAGGGGCAGTCCGATGCTCCGGAAGGCACCGCGAGGCCTCCGCAAAACACTCGCCGTTGACGCGACGTTTGGCTATACTATCTCCGTGTGCTCGTGAAGGCAAAAACGAAGGTCCCTGATTAGTTAGGACTTCATCATGCGTAGACCCACCTGCCGCCCTGGATTCACGTTGATCGAACTGCTGGTCGTCATCGCGATCATCACGCTGTTGGCCAGCATCCTCATGCCCACGGTGACCAAGATGCGCTTGTTCGCCATGGACTCGCAATGCCGCGCCCTGATCCACAACGTCGGCACGGCCTACAGCGTGTTCATTGGCGATCACGGCGGGGCGATGCCCACCACCGCGCGGGACGCCAACGGCCTCTACAAGGACCTGATCAAGTACCAGCCCGGCCCCTGGTACGATCCGCGCTGCCGGCTGCGCAGCGAAGGGCATTACGGCATCCCCGAGAGCCCGGGCGTCTTGGCGGATGATGCTGGCAACCGCCATAGCAACACCGTCACGGGCGGCTATTCCGGCGTCGAAGCCGGCGTGGGGCCCGTGATGTTCTCGCACATCACCTCGCCCTCCACGACGGCGGGCCTGGCCTGTTTTGCGCCCTTCACGAACCCCTATTGCTTCGGTGACTACATGGAAGACGAGAACGTGAATACGTCCAACGGCGGCAAAATGAAACCATCCACTGCGGCCAACAGCCCCTGGGCCATGCATGGCGGTGATCACGACGAGACGAACATCTTCCTCCTGGACGGCCAGGTCAGGAGCTTCAACTGGGGCGAGGTCGTCTATGGCGGCAACTTCCCCGGCGGCAGCAAGGGCTCGCAGCTGATCAACCGTGGCGGCCCCTCCAACGCCGCCGCGCGCCAGTACCTCTGGACCGGCCTGACCAATGCCAACACGACCGACACGTCGCTGATCGGCTGGCTGACCAAGTAACTACAACCCCAGCCGGACGTATTGCTCCGGCGGGGCGTCGTTCGCCTTCATGATCTCGACCATCTGGGCGCACAGAACCGCCTCCACGGCCGCATCGCGGATCGGGTGAAGCTGCTGGGGGTCTGCCGCCAGGTCGAACAACTGCGTGCCCCACTTGAGCTGGCTGCCGCCCCAGTTCCCGCGGCAGTCGATTCGCATGGTGGGGCAGCCCTTGGTGAATTGGAACGAGGGGCCCTTCTCCAGCGTTCGCATCTCCTCCACGCTGAACATCTTCGTCATGTGCGTTGGCATGTGCGTGTACTGGTAGAGCGGGGCGTTTTCGCCCGCCGGGCCGCGCCAATAGACGTACCGTCCGTCGGTGATGTTCAGGTGCCCGCCGTGCAGGCCAAACAAGGCCGCCTCGCGGACGGGGCTGTCCGTTGCCACCGTCTGTCGCAGCGGCACGCCCAGCATGTCCGGCGTGCGGGGGACGTTGAAGTATTCCAGGATCGTCGGCGCCAGGTCGATCGTCTGCACCAGGCTCTGTCGCCGCTGGCCGGCCGCCCCGCACCGGGGGTCCCAGATGAACAGCGGCATGTGCGAGACCTCTTCGTAGAACGGCGCCCACACCTTCGCCCAGCAGTCGTGCTCGGCCAGCAGGAAGCCGTGGTCGGTGTTCACGATCAGCATCGTGTCCTTCCACAGGTCGTGGCGGTCCATGAGGTCGAGCACCTTGCCGAGGTACTCGTCGCACATCGAGAGCAGCGCCGCGTATTCATATCGACAATGCTGAATCTGATCGTGGGTCTCCTCCACCTTGCCGTAGGGCGGCCAGTCGAAGCGGGGGCCCTGGTAGTCGTGCGGGTAGAGGTCCTTGTACTTCTGCTGCGTGAAGAACGGCTCATGCGGGTCGAACGTCTCGATGTGGAGGAACCAGTTGTCGGCCGCGGCGTTGGCCTCGATGAACGACAGCCCCGCCCCGAATGTCTGCGCCTGCGGCTGGAGCTCCTCGCGGCACATGTGCTGGCGGTTGATCCAGTCCTGCCGCCAGTGCCGCGTGCCCTGGCGATGCCGCACCGCCGGCGGGACCTGCGGGTCGGCCACCTGCGGCCGCCAGGGGTCGCCCTCCTGGCCGCGGAAGAACTCCCACGTGTTGTAGCGATTGTGATAGGTGCATCCGCCGTCTTCGAAGTAGTGGTAGTGGTCCGTCGACAGGTGTGTGTAGACTCCGGCCGCACTGAGCATCTGCGGCATCGAGTCGTCGAACGGTTCCAGCGGGCCCCAGCTGCGGTGCAGCATGTTGTATCGGCCGGTGTGGATCTCACGCCGCGCCGGCATGCAGGGCATGGAGCCCACGTAGGCGTGATCGAACACCACCGTTCGCTTTGCCAGCCGCTCGAAGTTGGGCGCCTTCACCCAGTCGCACCCGTACGGCGGCAGCATGTGGCGGTTGATCGAATCGAACATGACCATGATGCACTTCATTGCCGGCTCCTTCTTCATTGCAGCGGTGCCGTACCTCTAACCCCTATCCCAAGCCCGTGGGCCGTCTGACCCCTCTCCCTCGAGGGAGAGGAGTTTGCAGAGGCCTGCGCCGCAGCCGGTAGGGCATGCAGGTCCTGTCCCGCAGGGACAGGTTCTGCATGCCGCGCGGTGTCCATGGCGACTCACATCTGAGAGTTGCTCGGGGGATGGCATGCAGGACCTTCCCTTCGGGAAGAACCTGCATGCCCTACGGATTGTGCTGGATCGAGCGATGGCACGGGGTGATGCCGAGACGCCGGAAGAATCGCCAGTGTGAAAGACCGACCCACGCAGTGGGCCGGCTTTAGAAAGGCACGGTCCGCGCCCACTCCTTTCCCTCGAGGGAGAGGAGTCTTATGGCATGCAGAACCTTCCCTTCGGGAAGAACCTGCATGCCCTACGGATTGTGGCGCTGCTACGCCGTCGGCACGATCACGACGTAGTGCGACCAGCGGGAGTGCGACTCGGCGCCCCCGCTCCAGGCGGCGCGGGACCGCCCGCGATCGCCGAACGCCGCCGCCGTGGCGACCAGGTCCATGCACCACGCCTCCTCCGCATGTGGCACGCCCAGGGCGTCCAGCGGCGCCGAGGCGTCGATCACGTACCCGCCGCGAGTCCCCGCGATCGCGGCGGTTGACCCCGCCACCGGCCGGCAGGCAAGGTCCCACAGGGCGGGGGCCTCCAGATCGGGCATCAGGTAGAACTGCCGCAGCAGCGTCAGCGGGGCGGGCTGCTTGAAGAACACCTCGATGCACGAGCCGTCCCACGGCACGGCCCGGTTGACGCGCGGTGCGGCGTCGGCAACTTGTGCATGGATGTGCAGCCGCCCGCCGGCAATGCGGATCGATCCCGTCAGCAGGCGTTGGCCCTCGACATCCACGGTGATCGGCGCGCCCGCCTTCAGCCATGCCGGCGTCACTCGCCGCGGCGGGGGGCCTGCCGGCACCCGCAGCACGCGGCGCGGGAGGTGGTCGTACTTCAGGCCGTAGATCCGCGGGCAGGCCGAGGTGATCCGGATCGAGAAGTCATCGCCGCCGGCCTTGACGATCACTTTCTGGCGCACTTCGCCGCGGGGCGGCACGGCCAGGCGCACCTCGCGCGGGGCGACGCTGCCGTGGGCGCCCACAACCGCCAGCCGCACGGCGCCCTCGACCGGCTCGTCGAGTTCGCTGGCGGCGGTCAGCGTGAAGGTCTGCGAGGCGGCCGGCGCGCCGGGGCGGTCCGGCCACAGCGTGACGAATACCTTCGCCTCGCCGTTGCCGCTGTGGATGGCGTAGACGCGGGGGTTGAGGTTCATCGCCGCCTGCGTCAGCAGCGTGTAGGGCTCGTCGTGCTCGTTCACCAGGCCGTAGTTGCAGTCCTCCGGGAAGCTCCTGGAGACGCCCAGCGCGGGCTCGTCGCTCCACATGAAGTAGTTGCTGCCGACCACGAAGGGGCGGCCAAACAGGTGCGTCTGGAAGATGCGGAAGGCGGCCGCCTTGTCACGCTGGGTGGGCACGCGCTGGCCGCCGCCGTTGCGGCAGGGCAGGTCCGCGTCCAGGGCCGGAAAGCTCCACTCGGTAATCATCAGCGGGCGGCGGGCCTGGGCGTGCCACGCCTCCAGCTCCTGCTCAAATCCGTCGATGAAGCGGCCCAGCCCCAGGTCCAGGAAGCGGTAACAGTTGATCGAGACGATGTCGCAGTACTTGCCGACCACGTCCATGAACCCCCGGGCCGAGCCCGCGAAGCGGCAGCCCAGCACCATGTGGTTGGGGTCGTGGCGGTGGATCGCCTTGGTCGTTACGGCGAAGTATTCCTCCGCGCACAGGCGCAGGTAGGCCAGCACGTCCTCATGGGCCTGCGGCGTCTGCGGGCGCGGCAATGACGTCAGCGCCGACAACTCGCGAAGGCTCGCCAGGCGCGTGCCCCACGCGCGGTTGATGGCCGCCGGCGTCGTGTGGCGGCTGCGGAGCAATCTCTCGGCCGCCTTCCGCGCCGCGTTGTCAGCCGGCAGGACGAACGCGTCGGTCAACAGCGACGAGCCGACGTCGAACTGCCCGAACTGCTCGCCGTACGAGCCGTACCATTCCAGCTCGTTGTCGAGGAAGTAGCCCAGCAGCCAGGGGTCGCTGCGATTGGGGCGGCACAGCTTGCGGGCCAGGCCGTCGCAGTACTTGACGAAGCCCTCGCCGAAGACGTTGGGAAAGCCCGTCCACCAGCGGCGAGGAGCGATCGGGTCGATCTTCGCGTAGCCGTGGCCGAAGCTGACGAATTCCGTGTGCGTCAGGCCGCGGTGCCGGACCGACCCGCCGCAGCCCGCGCCGACGTTGTTGAACCCCCACGCCCGCAGCCTTCGCGTCGCCTCGGCCGCCCACGCCTCCTCGCTGCCGTACTTGGCCTGGCAGTTGCGGTGATAGGGGGCGTAGCCTAACGCCTCGCAGCGGTGCGAGTGGTAGTTGACGTGGTCGGTGCCTACGACGAAGAACCCCTCGCCGGCAGGGTCGATTACCCACCATCGCCCGTCGATCTCCTCGACGCGGAAGAACCCACTCGCCTTGCTCTTCACGCCCGCCCAACCGCCGCCCGCGTACACATGCTTGGCCATCGCCTGCTCCTTCCGGAGTCGGATTGTAGCGTCCCCCGGGCGCAGATGGCACCCCCGGGGAGAAGTCAGCCGCCATGGCACCTCAGCACCGCGCTTAAGGGGTGGCGGCCTTCCTAGGCCGCCACCTGCAGACGGCTGTGGTGGCGGCCTAGGAAGGCCGCCACCCCTCGAATGACTCTAGATAGGCGAGACTCCAGCAGACTGGGACAGTACACTAAGTCCCCGCGTCCTTCATGACATCTTTCAGATCAGGAGTCTGCCATGTGCCAGACCAGATTGTGGTGCATCGTAGCGGCGGTGAGCTTGGCGTTCGTGGGCGGGCGGATGGCGATGGGCGAAGACAAGCCGCTCGCCGCGTCGGCGCCGGCCTCGAAACCCGCCACCCAGCCCGCCACGGCCGCCAGCACACAGCCGGTGGACGTGAAATTCGAGCTCAATGACAAGGGCCTCTCTTCGCTGACGCTGGGCGGCGAGGACATGCTCGCCAGCGGGCAGCCGGACGTCTTCGGCCCCAAGCCCCAGCCACCCCAGCGCGTCGGCGACGAGATCGTGCAGGCCTGCGCGTGGGGCTCCGTGCGGTTCCTGTACAGCGGCAGCGCCGACCGCCTCACCGTCCGCATCGTCGCGGAGAACACCTCGGCCGAGGCGCTGCCCAAGCTGCAGGTCCGCGTGGCCGTGCTCAAGTTCCCCCAGCCGCCGTTGAGGCGGAGTTGCGATCCCGGTCAGTTCGGCACGGGCAGGGGCACCCGCTCGGGCGGCATCCCCATCGCCGCCGGGCGCGGCGCGCAGCCGCCGGTCGTCGTCTTCTCCTGGCCGGCGGGGAACCTGTGCTGGCGAGCCGATGAACTCGACGAGACAACGGCCGTCCTCTCCGAGCCGGCCACTGACGGCAACGCCAGCCTCAAATATCCCCTGGGCGTGACGATGGGGTCGCTGGCGGCCGGGCAACGGCGAGAGATCACCTGCTCGCTGCGGACGGCGCCCGCGGCGGCCGACGCGTTCGACCCCGCGGCCGACCTGCTGGCCGCCTTCGGCAAGAAGTACCCGATGAAGCTCAAGTGGGAAGACCACCGGCCGATCGGAATGATGAATCTGCAGGGCATCGACCCTTCGCGCACGAACATCGAGAAGAACCCGCGTCACTGGCTGATCATCAATGGCGGGCGGCCGGACGTCTCCACGCCGCAGGGCCGCACCGAGTTTGCCGCCGGCGTGCTCAAGCTGGCTGAAGGCTCGGCCAAGACTCTCGTGGAGGCCGGCGCCCAGGGCGCGATCACCTGGGACATCGAGGGTGGGCAGTTCCCCTCCTGCGTGTACTACGGCACGCCGCACCTGCAGCCCAAGACCGCGCCGGAGATGGAAGAGCCCGTCGAGATCGAGGCCAACGAGGCTGGCGTCATCAAGAAGCTCCGCATGCCGGTGGCCGACGCGTACTTCCGCATCTTCCGCCAGGCGGGCCTGCGCGTGGGTGTGTGCCTGCGGCCGCAGGGCATGCGGCAGGACGCCAACGGCGTGTGGTCGCAGGCGATGCTTAACGACCAGGAAGCCTACGACGATCTGAAGGCCGACATCGAGTACTCCCGCAAGCGGTGGGGGTGCACGCTGTTCTACATCGACTCGACGATCACCCGCCGCGCCGACGACGCGAATCGCCACGACATCATGGCCGCGTGGGTGCTGGAGAAGCTCTACGCCGAGAACCCCGACGTGCTGCTGATTCCCGAGAACCAGACGCTGCGGTACCACACCGTCTCGGCCCCGCTGGATTCGCTCGCCCATCACGGCGTGACGAACACCTACGCTCCCATCCGCCGCATCTGGCCGCAGGCGTTCATCTGTACGATGGCCAATGACGGCGCGAGCGTGATGGGCAAGGACCGCAACACCCCCGAACTGCTCGAACGCCGCCGCAGCGAGATGATCGCCGCCGCAGCCGCCGGCGATATCTACATGATCGCCGGCTGGTACATGAACCGCGGCACCAAGGAAATCATGGAGATCCAGAAAACCGCCGCCACCTCCGCGCCCGCCAAGTGACGCCTCTCTCGGCGAGCTGCCCTCTCCCCGTGGGGAGAGGGCAGGCCGCGTGAGGGATTACAGGTCCTGCGGCTTGACGTAGTCGCCCTTGGCCTTTTGCAGGGCGAGGAGGCGCTGGCGCTGGGCGGCGAGGACCTCGAAGACGACGGCGGGCGAATCGTTGATGTCGGTGCGGTAGATCTTCTCGATGCGCTCGATCTTGGCCAGGTTCTCGGGGATGCGGATCGTGAACTGCTCGACGTACTGCTCCTGCGTGTACTCTTTGCCGAGCACCTGCTGGAACAGCCGCTTGAGGTCTTCATATTTGGGGATCCTGCCCGTGGGGGCCTCGATGGCCTGTGCGTCGCCGTGCACGCGGAGCTCCATCCACTTCACCCAAACGGCCTTGTCGCGCATGCCGGTGAGGAACTTGCCGTCCTTGCCGCGCTGGAAGTAGTTCGTCGCGAACACCTTCGGGGCGGCCTTGACCTTCTTGGCGAAATCCAGGTTGTTCTGGATGTACTTGCCCAGCGGGATCGCCAGGAAATCCAGGTTGCTCATCAGGTTGAACTGGCGGAGGCCCTCCTGGCCGATGGTGGCCGCGGTGGTCTCGCTTTCCTGGCTGGCGCCGTAGGCGATGACCCCGTGCGTCCAGTCGAAGCTCTCCTGCACGGGCACGGCGGTGTCGCTGTCGCGACCGCCGTAGATGACGCCGCCGACCGGCACGCCCTGGGGGTTATCCAACTCGGGATCCAGGTTCGCCAGCGCCCGCAGGCTGATGGTGTAGCGGGCGTTCTTGTGGGCGGCGGGGATCTCGTTGCCCTGCTTGTCGATCTTGCCGATGTGCCAGGGGCCCGAGAAGTTCACGCCTTCGTGGGGGGTGTCCTGGCCCATGCCCAGCCAGTACGGCTTGCCGTCGGTGACCAGGATGTTCGAGAAGATGACCTCGCCGGGGTTGGCCAGCACCTTCCAGATCACCGGGTCGTCCTTCTCCTTCACGTCCTGGATGATGCCGAAGATGCCGACCTCGGTGTTGACCGCGCGGGCCACTCCGTCGATCGAGCGGAAGTAGGCCAGGTCGTCGCCGATGATCGTTTCGCCCGGGATCATGGCCGTGGAGGTCTTGCCGCAGGCCGAGGGGTACGCGCCGCAGAAGTACGTGACGCGGTTCTTGGGCCCGTGAACGCCCATGACGAACATGTGCTCGGCCAGCCAGCCCTCGCGGTCGGCCTTGCGGATGGCCAGGCGAAGGGCGAGCTTCTTGAGGCCGACGGTGTTGCCGGCGTACTGCGTGTTGACCGAGTAGATGGTTTCCTTCGTGTAGTCGATGTAGATCCGCTTGAGGTCGGCCTCGACCGACGTCATCTCCGGCGACAGCTTGCCGGCGGAGTGCATGAAGCGGAAGAAGTCGGGCTTGCCCGCGAGGCGTTTGAACTGCTCGTAGCCCGCGCGGTAAAGCAGGTCTTCGCTGTGGCCGACGTAGAACGAGTCGGTCACCTGGGCGCAGGAGATGCTGAAGGGCGACTGGGTGGGGCCCAGGCAGAAGAATCGAACCAGCATGGTGCGGCCCTTCATCTGGCCGCCCAGCAGGCCGCGGACTTCCTTGAGGCCCTCGGTGCGCTCGATCTGGTTGAGGTTCTTGCCGAGGGAGTCGTCGGCGGGGACGAGGTAGCGGGTGACTTCCTTGTCGCGCCCCTGGTCCTTCATGCCGTCGAAGTGGTAGGTGTGGCCGGGCGTGGCGAGGGCTTTCTCCTCGCCCTTCTCGATGGCCTGCTTGCGAACCCAGGCGACGTCTTCCTTGGAATCGTCGCAGACGACGACGTTGGCGGGCTGCATGAGCTCGATGGCGTCGGCGATGAAGGCGTTGAGGTGCTCGTTCTGGAGGGCCTCGAGCTTTGCGAGGCTCTTGGGGTCGAGCTTGGTCTTCAGCAACTCTGCAGTTCTAGCTTCCATTTCAGTCTCCGATTCCGGGGGGTCCGTTGGCCGATTTCGTCCTGGTCAACAAAAGAAACGCTTCAGACGCCGCATGAGAGGGAGCGACAGCGCCCTGCAAGCGGTAGGACTTTATACGAGATGCCCCCGGCGATTGTCAAGCGATTTGGACGCGGCTCACTCGTCCAGCGGCAGGGGGGGCTTGTATTCGTCGCGGCTGCCGGAGGAGGGCGGGGTGAGGGGGGGCTTGGGGGCGACGCGCGGGGCCGGCTTGGGGGCGGCGGGCTCGGCGGCCTCGGGCTTGGCCGCCCGCGCGGTCTCGGGTTTTGCGGCGGGCTTGGCCTCGGGCTTTGCCGCCGGCCGGGCCTCGGGCTTGGGCTCGGGGGCAGGGGCCGCCTGGCGGGCGGGCTTGGCCGGGGTCGGCGGGGGCTCGTCCTGCATGAAGTCGGAGCGCACGGCCGCGGGCTCGGCCCGCGCCTCGGGGGCCTTCTCGCGATGAACGGCGTACTTGGGCACCTCGGGCTCGCCCACGGCCTGGATCAGCCGGCGGGTGATCTCGACGGAGTCGATGCCCTCGGAGCCGGCGGCGAAGTTGCACCCGATGCGGTGCCGCAGCACGGGGATGGCGACGCGGCGGATGTCTTCGACGGAGACGCTGAGGCGGCCTTCCATCGCGGCGAAGGCCTTGCCGCCCATGATCAGGTACTGCCCGGCGCGGGGGCCGGCGCCCCAGTCCACCATCTTCTTCACGAAGTCCGGGGCCGACGGGTCGGTGGGGCGGGTCGCGCGGACGAGCTTGGCGACGTACTTGATCACGTACTCGGTGATGGGGATGCTGGAGACCAGGCGCTGCATGTTCTGGATCTGCCGCGCATTGAACACCGTCGACAGCGTCGTGTGCTTGCCCGACGTGGTCTCGGCAAGGATCTTCTCCTCCTCCGCCGGCGAGGGGTAGTCCACGAAGATGTTGAACATGAAGCGGTCCAGCTGGGCCTCGGGCAGCGGGTACGTGCCCTCCTGCTCGATGGGGTTTTGCGTGGCGATCACGAAAAACGGGTCCGGCAGCGTGTACGTCTCCTGCCCGACCGTGATCTCACGCTCCTGCATGGCCTGCAGCAGGGCCGCCTGCGTTTTGGGCGGCGTCCGGTTGATTTCGTCGGCCAGGATGATGTGCGCGAACAGCGGCCCGGGCACGAAGCGGAACTCGCGGCGGCCGCTCTCGCCCTCGTCGATGACGTTGGTGCCGGTGATGTCCGACGGCATCAGGTCGGGCGTGAACTGGATGCGTTTGAAGCTCAGGTCCAGCGTCTTGGCCAGGGCCGAGACCATCATCGTCTTGGCCAGGCCCGGCACGCCCACCAGCAGGCAGTGCCCGCGGGCGATGATGGCCGCGAAGACCTGGTCGAGCACCTCGCGCTGGCCGATGATCACGCGCGACAGCTCGCGGTTGAGGATCTGGTGGGCGCCGGCGAACTGCTCGACAAGACTCTCGAACACTTCCTTGGCCATTTTCTTCCCTTCCACAACGGGCGCTGCGGCGGCGCCGGCAAAGTGCCATCCCGAATGCCCAGCCTGTGACCTTGGTTAGAGCAAAATATGTTTGACCGTATCGCCCCGCCGGCCGATCCGATACAATGATCGCGGGCATTGCGAGGACATCATAACATGTGGGCGCATGCGAACAAGCTATTGCTGATCGCGCTGGTGGCGGCGGTGGGGGCCGCGCCGTGCCTGGCGGCAGGCCCCGCCCGGACGCCCGCGCCGAACATTCCCCAAGCCCCCGACGTCAGTGCAGAGCAGGTGGCCACTGCCATCCAGAAACTCATTGCCTCCCTCCGCGGGCAGGTCGGCGGCGCGGCCCTTGATAATAACCCCAATCGCGGTCGCTTCGGCGGCGGCATGCAGGGCTACACCCTCCTGAACCTGCTGGCCCTGGTCAACGCGGGCGTTAACATCAACGACCCCGTCATCGCCAAGAA
>CAZTVF010000087.1:0-22518 GCA_964616985.1 uncultured Planctomycetaceae bacterium | reverse complement strand
GCCGCTGCAGGCCCATCGCGATGATCATCTCGGTGAGCTTCTGCCCCGCCCTGACCACGAAGGGGATGCCCTGCAGGTCCTCGTCTTCGCCCGGGGCCTCGCCCACGAACACCAGGCGGGCGTTGGGGTCGCCGTCGCCGAAGACGAAGTTCGTCCGCGACTCGCACAGCTTGCAGCGGCGGCAGTCGCCCTGGGCGGCTAGTTCCTTCAACGCCTGGGCCTTTTGCTCGGCTGACATCGGGGGCAACTCCTGGGGGAATCCCTGCGGCGGGGCTTGGGGTGCGGGCGCGACGCCAGCGGGCCCGCCGGCTCGCGGGTTCGCCGCCGGGGCGGCCGGCTGCGTTGCCGTCGGCGTCACAGCCGTCATCGGCGGCAGCGGGTTCCGCTGGGCCGGGATGAACTCCCCGCCCAGCAGTTCATCCATCTCCACCAACTGCCGCGCCGCCTGTGCCAATCTTGCGAACTCATCGCTCATGGCCTCGATTCTACTGCATGCGGGCAGCGGCCGGGAACCAGAAACCGGGAGGCGAGCTCCACCATTCGATGATCGGTGACGAGGGACGCCCCCACCTAGTAGTTCATCACAATCGAATATGTGAGCGTCTGGCAGCGGCCTGCCGTTCGGCGCTGTAGAAGCCCAGGACGTCACCCACATTCGACAGCGCCGAACGGCAAGCCGCCACCAAGGCCCACCCCCAAACGAGTTTGGGGGTGGCGCCGAGTTGGCGACAGCTCGCGGCTTTCGTTGTCCGCTTTCACGGTTTGCTCTTACCGTTTACTGTTTACTGCTTACGGTTTACTGCTTACTCTTACCGGCCCATTGAAAGGATTTGCCATGACGACCGATAACGTCCTCGTGTCGCTGTTCGATGAATCGGCCAAGATCGGCATCCGCGGCCTGCGGCCGTACGCGATGCTGGCGGCGGGCCAGCCGGCCGATGCGCCGCTGGAGGTGACGTGGGCGACCGAATCTCCGGCGACCAACGTCCTCGTTGTGCAGGCGACGATCAAGAACACCGGCGGCGCGCCGCTGCAGGTTCGCGGCATCCGCTGGACGCACGAGTACGGCACGAGCCCGGCCCTGTATTTTCCGGTGGCGCAGCGGCCCCACTACTACGCGACCGAGAACTACCGCGGCGATTACTTCCGCGCCGGCACCGTGGAGGGCGACACGTTCTTCTACCCGCTGAGCAACCAGAACGTCGAGACCGGCTGGTCGGAAGACAGCCTGTTCCCGGGCATCTTCATCTTCGCCGGCGGCGGGGCCAAGGGCCTGCTGCTCGCCCAGGCCAGCCAGGACCGCTTCTACCCCGTCTTCCGCCTCCGCGGCAAGGTGATGAACAAGGACCAGTGGTTCCTGGAGATCGAGGAACTCGTCTTCGGCGAGGCGGCCATCACGCTGGCGGCCGGCGAGAGCCTCCGCGGCGACAAGCTCATGTTCAACCTCACCGACACCAGCGACCCGCAGCAGACCGTGGGCCCGTATTTCGAGCAGCTGCGGCGCGACGGCAAGTTCGCGCGGCTGGCCAAGAACCCCCTGCCGGCCCAGCGGATCTACTGCACGTGGAACTACGACTTCTTCGCCGACATCACCGAGGAGAAGGTGCTCGCCCAGCTGCCGCTGCTGAAGGAGCATTTCCCGCTGGCCAAGTTCGTGCAGCTCGACGACGGCTACCAGCACAACCACAAGCCCGGCCAGCGGGCGATGATCGACCTGTGTTACGGCGGCATCCCGCCCTTTGACGCCACGCGTTTCCCCGACGGCCCCAAGGCCCTGGCCGACAAGATCAAGGCCGCGGGCCTGCGCCCGGCGATCTGGCTGGGCCTGTGGGCCAGCCTGGGCTCACAGATGCTCAAGGACCACCCCGACTGGATGCTGTACGACGACACGGGCGCGGCCATGAAGTTCACCGGCTGGTACGGCGGCACGTTCCTGCTGGATCCGTCGATCCCGGCCGTGCGCGACTACCTCGACCGCACCGCCGCCACGGTCTTCGGCGACTGGGGCTTCGAAGGCCTCAAGCTCGACTTCTCGAGCTTCGCCTTCAACCACAAGCGGGCCCGCTATCGCTGCGGGGGCAAGACCGCCGTCGAGCTGCGCCACGAGCTGGAGGCGATCTTCCGCCGCCACCTGCCGGCCGACGGCTTCTTCGGCTGGTGCGTCGTGGGCGGCACGGCCCAGCCTTTCCTGTCGCAGGCGGACTACTTCCGCAACGGCATCGACATCAACCGCGGCGACTGGGCGGCCGTCCGCCGTATCGCCTTCTGGACCGCCAACACAAACATGCTGCTGCAGCAGCGGCCCTGCCTGCCGAACATCGATTCGATCGGCTGGAGCGAGGAATTCGACGAGACGCGTTGGAACACGTTCCTGAATCTGTGCGCCATCGCCGGCGGCGCCATCGAGATCTCCGGCGATCTCCGCAAGCTCGACGCCGGCCGCCTCAAGAGGCTGCAGAAGGGCCTGGAGCTTTCCGACCCGCTCCGCCGCGTGCGGTGCCTCGACCTCACGCTGGGGCACATGAACGAGCCGCCCTCGCTGTGGCTGTCGGAGGCAAATCACGCGGACGTTCCGTCCGCGGCTAATGGTTCAGGCTCGCGGCTGGCGGTGTTCAACTGGTCCGACTCCCCCGCCACGATCCGGCTGGATCACGCCGACCTCGCCTCGTGGCGCGGCGTCATCCGCGACCCCTGGACCGGGCGCCTACTGCACAAGAACGGGCTCCCCAGAACGATCCGCCTGCGCGGACAGGAATCGCGTTTGCTGGAGTGCGGCGCGTAGGTGTAGGTAGGGTGTGCAGGTTCTTCCCTGAAGGGGAAGGTTCTGCACACGCGCATCTCGGGCATCGCGACATTCCGTGTGCAGGACCTTCGCCTGCGGCGAGGAACCTGCACACCCTACGAATCGTATCGGCCGAAATTCTGGATCGCGGACATGATCAGGCGCATGCCCGTCAGGCGGCTGCCGTTGTTGATCGAGCCGGCCGTGCTGAACGAGAGGCCTCGCTCGGCCTTGGCCTCTTCGTGGTCGCGAAGGAACTCGGCCACGATGTTCTCTTCCTCGTTGCGGCTGT
This sequence comes from uncultured Planctomycetaceae bacterium, assembly GCA_964616985.1. Classification (GTDB taxonomy): domain Bacteria; phylum Planctomycetota; class Phycisphaerae; order SM23-33; family SM23-33; genus CAZTVF01. The sequence continues at coordinate 19,444 of CAZTVF010000087.1, read as the reverse complement.
AGGTGAAGGGGGCGAGCTGGCCCTGGATGACGGCCCGGCGGCAGTGGCGGCGAATCTCGGCCACCGTCAGCGTGGGACCGAAGTTCACCCACTTGAGGTCCATGCGGCCCAGGATCGGCAGCAGGTGCCCCATGGCCGAGTCGCTGTGCTGGCCGCGCGTGTCATTCTCGCCGGGGGCGTACCGGGCGAACATGGCCCGCAGGATCGGGGCGCCGAACAGCTCGTACATCTCCGGCGTCAGCAGGTAGCAGTTGTCGTCGGCGAAGCCGAACCCCTTGGGCGCCGTCTCGGGCGTGTAGCCGCCCTCTTCGTCCAGCACGCGGCCGATCTCGAGCATGACGCGGAGGATCGTGTCGCGGAATCGCAAGGCGAGGTCCGGGTTGTCCATCAGCAGGAAGACGAGATTCTCCAGGCCGTACACGCTGGTGGCGAAGGTCACCGGCCCGCGCTGCCCGCGATACAGCGGGGGCTTGACGCCCAGAGCCGTCAGGCGGGCCTTTTCCTCGGCCCAGTTCGGCGGCAGGATGAAACTCCGGATGTCGCGCTGGTCCACGCGGTCCAGCAGGGCCTTGAGTTCGTCCTCGGTGTTGGCCGACTGCTGCAGCCACCACGACCGGTCGTGCCAGACATTCTTCGCCTCGAACACGTCCGACAGTTGCTTGTGGGCCGGGTAACGCCGGTCGGCCGGCGTGCCGGGCGCCTCGCTGAGCAGCTTGCGGCCGACGATCTTCTCGGCCTTCTTGTTGTAGGCCTTGTTGAGTTCCAGCCGCCAGGCTTCATCGTGGTCGTACTTCCAGTAGTCTTCCGGCACGCCGAGTTCGTCGTAGACGCACTCGTTGGTGAGGATCGCCCCCATCGCCACCTGCGGGATATCCTTGCCGAACGGGTTCTTGGCCGCGAGCTCCTGATCGGCCCAGAACTTGTCCAGATCCACCGGGGCCAGCCCCTCGTTGGCATGGGCCAGTTCGACCAGCTTCCGCGGAATCTCCGACTTCGTCCAATGCTTGATGTTTGGCATGGGGGTGATATACACGAGGCGGGGCCGAAAAAGCAATCCTGTCACGGGGAACGGGCGCGAGTTTTCCGGATTACCGGTTACTGATTTACTGAGCCCCCCCTCTGCCGTATAATAGACGTTTCTACCCATGGCCCAAAAGACAGGTACAACATCCAACGGTAAGAACGGCAAGGCTGAGGCGCCGCAGGGGACTGACCCGGCCCAGGCGGCTACGCCCTCCCCCGCGCCCGCAGCGAAGAACGCCCAGAGGAACGGGGCGACGAAAGAGAAGATCGAGGGCAAGATGCCCTCGGTACTCGCGGGCGAGACGCCCGCGCCACTGAATGCGCCGCCGCCGCCCGCGCCGGCCATTGTGCCGATGGGCGCCGAATGCCTCCGCCAGATCGTGGTGCTGGGGGCGAAGGAGCACAACCTCCAGAACATCGACGTGCGGATCCCGCGCGACAAGCTGGTGGTGCTGACGGGCCTGTCGGGCTCGGGAAAGAGCTCGCTCGCCTTCGACACCATCTACGCCGAGGGCCAGCGCAAGTACGTCGAGAGCCTCTCGGCCTACGCGCGGCAGTTCCTCGAGCAGTTGTCCAAGCCCGATGTGGAGCACATCGAGGGCCTGCCCCCAACGGTGGCCATCGAACAGCGAGGCGGCGGCGTCAACCCGCGGTCCACCGTCGCCACCACGACCGAAATCTACGATTACCTCCGACTGCTCTTCGCTCGCGTCGGCGAGCCCCACTGCTGGATCTGCGGCCGCAGCATCACGTCGCAGACTGTCACGCAGATGGTGGACACGGTCAAGAGCTACCCCGAGGGCACGCGGTTCATGGTGCTCGCCCCGATCGTCCGCGGCCAGAAGGGCCAGCACACCGAGGCGATCCGCCACGCGCAGCGGGAAGGCTTCGTCCGCGCCCGCATCGACGGCGTCGTGTGCGATCTCAAGACGCCGCCGGAGATGGATAAGAACAAGAAGCACACGATCGAGATCATCGTCGACCGCCTGGTGCTCAAGGACACCGTCTACACCCGCCTGTCCGACAGCATCGAGACGGCCCTGGGCCTCTCGGGCGGGCTGGTGATCGTCTCGCTGGAACTGTCGAGCGAGTCGCAGCGTTCGCAGGTGACGGCCGACGGCTCGGTCATCAAGCCCGCGGTGACGCCCGTGGAGGGCGCGGGCCTGTTCTGGAAGGACCAGGTCTTCTCGGCCACCTATGCCTGCCCGCTGCACCCGGAGGCGAACCTCGAAGAGCTGTCGCCGCGGATGTTCAGCTTCAATTCGCCTTACGGCGCCTGCCCGCAGTGCGACGGGCTGGGGACGATCCTGGAGTTCGACGCCGACCTGATCGTACCCGATCCGCTGCTGGCCATCTCGCAGGGCGCGATCGACGCGTGGCGCCACGGCGGCAAGCGGATGAACATCTTCTACAACCGGATGCTGCGGCAGTTCTGCCGCGTGTACGACGTCTCGCCGCTGACGCCGTTCAAGGACATCCCGGCCGAAAAGACGAAGACCCTGCTGCACGGCAACGACGACTGGGAAGGCGTGATCCCCAACCTTACGCGCCGCTGGGAGCACACCGAGAGCGAGTTCGTCAAGGCCCGCCTGCACTCGTTCATGTCCGAGCAGCCCTGCCCCGCGTGCAAGGGCACGAGGCTCAAGGCCGCCTCGCTGGCCGTGTCGGTCGGCGGCAAGAACATCAACGAAGTCACGGCCATGAGCATCAAGGCGGCGGTGGCATTCTTCGGCTCGCTTTCGCTGGGGCCCGAGCAGACGCACATCGCCGAGACCATCCTCCGCGAGATCCGCCACCGGCTGACGTTCCTGGCCGACGTGGGGCTGGACTACATTTCGCTGAACCGCACGAGCTCGACGCTGTCGGGCGGCGAGGCGCAGCGCATCCGCCTGGCCACGCAGGTGGGCAGCCGCCTGGTGGGCGTGTGCTACGTGCTGGACGAGCCCACCATCGGCCTCCACCAGCGCGACAACCAGCGCCTCATCCGCACGCTGATGCACCTGCGCGACATCGGCAACACGGTCCTGGTCGTCGAGCACGACGAGGAGACCATCCGCTGCGCGGACCTGGTGATTGACATGGGCCCCGCGGCCGGCCGCCACGGCGGCAAGATCGTCGCCCAGGGCACGGTGGAGGAAATCTGCCGCTCGAGCGACTCGCTCACCGGGCGCTACCTCAGCGGACAGCTGCGCATCGAGCCGCCGGCCAAGCGGCGGACGATCGACCCCAAGCGGGCGATCGAGCTTCGCGGCTGCCGCGAGCACAATCTCAAGAACGTCTCGGTGGGCTTCCCGCTGGGCGGCATCATCTGCGTGACGGGCGTCAGCGGCTCGGGCAAGAGCACGCTGGTGAACCAGACGCTGCTGCGGGCGCTGAAGCGCCGCGTCTACGGCTCGAAAGAAAGGCCCGGCGAGCACGACAAGGTGCTCGGCGTGGGCAAGATCGACAAGGTCATCGAGATCGACCAGTCGCCCATCGGCCGCACGCCGCGGTCGAACCCCGCGACGTATACGGGCGTGTTCGACCTGATCCGCCAGCTGTTCGCCAAGACGCGCGAGGCGAAGATCCGCGGGTACAAGCCCGGTCGCTTCAGCTTCAACGTCAAGGGCGGGCGGTGCGAGGCCTGCCAGGGCCAGGGCCTCAAGCGCATCGAGATGCATTTCCTGCCTGACGTGTACGTCACGTGCGAGATCTGCCACGGCACGCGGTACAACCGCGAGACGCTAGAGATCCGCTACAAGGGCAAGAACATCGCCGACGTGCTGGCCATGCGGGTGGAGGAGAGCCTGGGCTTCTTCGACAGCTTCCCCAAGATCAAGCAGCTGCTCAAGGCCCTCAACGACGTGGGCCTGGGCTACGTCGAACTGGGGCAGAGTTCCACCACGCTGTCGGGCGGCGAGGCCCAGCGCGTGAAGCTGGCGTCCGAGCTGGGCAAGAGCGCCACCGAGCACACGCTGTACGTGCTGGACGAGCCGACGACCGGCCTGCATTTTGCGGACATCCACAACCTGCTCAACGTCCTCAACCGCCTGGCCGACATGGGCAACACCATCATCATCATCGAGCACAACCTCGACGTCATCAAGTGCGCCGACTGGATCGTGGACCTTGGCCCCGAGGGCGGCGACGCCGGCGGCTACATCATCGCCGAAGTCACGCCCGAAGACGTCGCCCGCAACCCCAAGAGCTACACCGGCCAATTCCTCGCCCAGCACCTGGGCATGGCCCCCATGACCCCGATCGTCGCCAAGTGAGGAAACTATGTCCCGGATCAAGATTGGCCTGATGGGATGCGGCGTGGTGGCGGATTACGCCCACCTGCCGGCGATCAAGCAGTGCAAGGACCTGGAACTGGTGGCCATCTTCGACCCCAGCGAGAAGAACCTCGCCGCCGCCCAGTCGAAGTTCGCCGTGCCGCTGGCCTTCACCGATGGCGAGGCGTTCTTCGGCAGCGGCATCGACGCCGTTGCGATCACCTCGCCCGCCCCCTGCCATCGCCAGAACGTCCTGGACGCCGCGCGCCATGGCAAGCACGTGCTGTGCGAGAAGCCGCTGGCCGACGACGCGGCCCAGTCGGAGGAGATGATCGCGGCGATGGAGCGAGCCCGGCGGCGGCTGTACGTGGGCTTCTGCTACCGCTTCAGCCCCGCGGCGATCCGAATCAAGGAGCTCGTCGATGCCGGCGAGATCGGGCGCGTGCAGTCGCTGCGCCTGATCTACATCTGGAACGTCCACGGCAAGTTCGGGGCCGACGGCGTGGAAAATCAGCGGCGGCGCGGCCGCATGCTCGAGGGCGGCCCGATGGTCGATTGCGGCACGCACCAGATCGACCTCGCCCGCTGGTGGGTGGACCCGAAGGTCACGCATTTCGATGCGCACGGGGCGTGGGTGGACGAGTTCGAGGCCCCCGACCACATGTGGCTGCACATGGATCACGCCAGCGGCGCCCACACGATGGTCGAGATCAGCTACTCCTACACGCACACGGCGTCCCAGCCCGTGCATCACTTCCACTACGACCTGATCGGCACCGAGGGCGTCATCCGCTACAACCGCGAGCAGGAGTTGTTCGAGGTCCGCAACCGCCGCGGCACGCAGAAGCTCACGTGGCACCACGAGAAGGGCTTTGATGCCATGTACGATGAGTTTGCCCGCGTGCTGCTCACCGGGCGCGAGTCCCCCCTGCTGCCCACCGGCCGCGAGGGCCTCGAGGTCACCCGCATCGCCCGCGAATCCACGCGGATGGCCATGAGGAAAAGGCTCGGCTAAGCTACTCGCTCGCCGCCCACATCCGCGGATGCTTGCGGACAGACAAACGAACCCAATTCGCACGTCGGGGGTTACTCCATCAAAGGAGCCTGCGATGCCGGACGACCGCCTTGTGTCGCTGTTCGCGGACGATTTCACGAGCTACCCGTTGTGCGACCGCATCGAGAGCCCGGCGTCGACGGGCGACCAGTGGACGGATGTGCCGCTGGGGTGCGAGGGCATTGGCGAGTGGACCCAGCCGTCGCTGCACTACATGTGGAACAGCCCGCGCACCGGCAACTGGATGCAGTGCCGCCTGCCATGGCGCGTCATCGAACGCAGCGGGCGGCGGTTCCTCGAGCAGCCCGAATCATTCTTCAACGTCGTGCTCCGCGCGGGCGATGACGAATGGCGGGATTACACGCTGGAACTCGACGTCGCCGCCAGCGACGGCCCCGGCGGGCCCGTCGTCCGCTACCATACCAGCCGCCGCAACTACTGGATCCGCTTCGCTGCCGGCGAGGCCCTGCAGATCATCCGCCGCGACCAGAACGACCACGTCGTGCTGGGCACGTCGGCGGGCGTGGTCATCGAACGCGACCGCCTCTACCGCTGCCGCGTAACCTGCGAGGGCACGCGGATCGAGGTCTCGCTTGACGGGGCAGTTGTGATCGACGTGACCGACGACGCGTACGCCCGCGGGGGCATCGCCCTGCGTACCGAGGGCCCCTGCCGCTTCGCGGGCGTGCACGTGACGGCCTCGCCGGCCGAGGCGCAGCGCATCGCCGAGACACAGCGGCGTCGCACCACCCGAGCCGCAACCCGCAAGGCCGACTACCCCCGGCCCAAGCTGCTGGCGACCGTGCCCGTGCCTGCATCGGCCAAGTGGGTGCATGTGCAGGACATCAACGACGACGGCAAGCCCGAGGTGCTGGCGTGCGAGCTGTCGGTGCCCGAGTTGGACTACATCCGCCTGACAGGCATGACCGCGCTGGGCCTGGATGGACGCGAACTATGGCGCTTCGGCCAGAAGGTCGAAGGCGGCCACGCGGTGCATGGCGGCTTCGCGTTTAATGCCGCCGACATCGACGGCGACGGGCGTATGGAGCTAATGGTGACCCGGGACTTCGAGATCCTCATCGTCGACGGCGCCACCGGCAAGGTCAAACGCCGTTGCCCCACGCCGCGGGCGTACAAAGGCCGCGAGGATTTTTACCCCCAGACCGTCGGCGACTCGTTCCTGGTGTGCAACCTCCGGGGCCTGCCCTCGCCGCAGGATTTCATCCTCAAGGACCGCTACTGCAACCTGTGGGCGTACACGGGCGATCTGGCCCCGCTATGGCACCGCGCGCTGAACACCGGGCACTACCCGAGGGCAGCCGATATCAACGGCGACGGACGCGACGAGGTGATGGGCGGCTACTCCATGCTCGACTGCGAGGGCAACACGATGTGGACCGTGCCCGGCGGCGACGCCATTCACAACCGCTTCCCCGGCCCCGAGCACCTCGACTCGGTCATCCTGGGGCGGTTCGGCCCCGGCGACAACGCGCCCATGCAGATCGCGATGGCCGCCAGCGACCTGGGCTTCATGCTGCTGGACACGCAAGGCCGCGTTCTGGCGCAGCACTACGTCGGCCACGCGCAGGCCCTGGGCTGCGGCCGCTTCCGCCCCGATCTGCCCGGCAGGCAGTTCGTCGTCGTCACCGCGTGGGGCAACTTCTTCATCCTGAACCTGTTTGACTGCCACGGGAAGCTGCTGCTGACGCGCGAGGTGCCTCGCTGCTCAGTGATCCCGGTGAACTGGCTGGGCGATGGCAGCGCCCTGCTGCGGTTTGGGCAGGTGCTGGCCGACGGCAACTTCGAGCCCGTGGTCGACCTGCCTCGCGGGGCCGCGGTGTTCCCCATCGCCTGGGACGTCAACGGCGACGGCGTCGACGAGTTGCTCGTCCGCCGCGAAAACACGGTCGAGATCTACGGCCCCGACCGCCTGCCCGCCCGCCCCTTTGCGCAGTCCCCGCGCACGCTGACGAACTGGAACGTATACGGCGGGTTTTACCTGTAGCGCGTCTGGCTGCGACTCCGCCGCAAAGTGGAGTGCAGGCCTGTGGCGCATTCTAGGACACCCCCAAGCGGAGTACCGCTTGAGGGTGGCACCAAGCAGGGTGGCGCCGAGCAGGAGGCGCCGGAACGGGACGATACCGAAAACCGGCGACAGGGGCTATAGCCCCGCGGGACGGGGCACTTCCTTGTTGTTCACCAGCAGCCGGCCGGCCTTGGAGTCGGCGGTGATCTCCGTGCCGTCTTCGAAGCGGGTGGTGCGGATGCCGCCCTCGTCGCGATAATCCGTCATCTCCAGCGTCTGGAGGTAACCGAACTTCACGATCGCCACGTCGAACATCGCCTTCAGCGCCGCGATGCGCTTGTCGTCCAGCACGGGCATGACGCCCGGCCGCGCGGACCACTCGTCGCGAGGCTTCTCGCCCATGAGGATGCAGTTCATGGCCCCGTCCCAGTTCAGTCCGTGGGCCTCCTTCATGATCAGCCCGTGCATCGCCAGCTGCCAGATGGGCACCACCCGATCCAGCAGGGGCGTGATCTGCCACTCCGGCCGGCACATCCTCATGTGCCACGCCTGACCGCAGTTGACCGCGAGGTCCAACTCGATCGCCACCGGCAGGAAGCCGAATTCCGCCTGGGCGCCGCCGAAAACCCGCTTGGCCTCGCGGAGGATCCGCAGCATGCCCGCGACGTGCTGACTGCGCGGGCCGCGGTGCTTGGCGTGGTAGTTCGTCTCCAGCGGCTGGGCCATGTAATCCATGTAGTAGCAGCCCTGGACGCCCAGGGCCTTCACCTTCTCCATGTGCCCGCCCACGCGGTCGTCGGGCAGGGCGAGCGGCCAGCTGGCGTACTCGATGCCGCCGGCCCACCAGCCGTGGATCAGCGGCTCGCCGTACAGGTCCTGCGTGAGATACTCCGGCTCGAACTCGGGCGAGGCCTTCACGTTCATCATGAAGTTGTCGTGCACCGTCATGTGGTAGCCCAGGCCATTGCCCAGCGCGATCAGCTCGCGGAACTTCTGCTCGCCGCCCAACCGCGGCTCGACGGGGAAACGGGTGGGATACATGCCATCGTGGCCGCGGAGGTTCCAGCCCACGCTCTCGGTGAGAATCTTCGAGACGCCGGCCGCGTGGAGCTTCTTGAGATTGGCCCCCGCCTCGTCGAAGGTCATCACGTCGCGGAAGCTGATGGGGCTGCTTTTGTCGGCCCCGGTCATCATGTAGCCCACGTTCTCGACGGCGTAGAAGAGCTTCATGATGTACGCGTCCAGCAGGTAGGCCACCTGGGGCGACTCCTTCGCCCGCTCGGCCAGCGGACGCTTGCCCAGTGTGCCCATGACGTGGCGGCGAAGGCGCTTGGCCGCGAAGACGACGGGGTCGGCGGCGGCGGGGATGGCGAGGTAACGGTACTCGCGGTTGTCCATGTCCACGGGGTCGGGCCAGTGGCGGCGAAGCGAGAAGGCGAAGCCCACGTGCCCGCTGCCCTTGCCGTCGGTGTGGACGCGGCACTGGGCGTCGCTGTCGCAGCGCGTGGCGATGGCCATGAGCCCGCCGTCGGCGGCGTGGGCCGCGCAGACGGGGATCGTCGGCACCAGTTCCCACCGCTCCTGCTCGCCGTAGAGCAGGAAGGCGTCGGTGCGCTCGGGCTTGTTGGCGGGCTCGCAGATCACACCCGAGTTGACCGGCAGGATCAACTTGCCGCCGGCGTTGACCGTCATCAGGCCGGGCATGACGTCGATGGCGAAGACGCGGTACATCTCGGGGGCCCGCTCGTACACCTCGCCCGTCACCAGCGTCACGACCAGCTCGGCGCCCTCCAGCCGCAGCCACAGGCCGAGGTTCACGTGCTTGCCCGCGTCGCCCACGATGACGTGGAAGCCGTTGGGCAGTTCCTCGATGCGGTCGATGCGGTACTTGGTGATTCGCTCGGTGTAGCGCACGGCCTTGTCGTGGATCTCCAGGGTCATCAGCGGCACGCGCGGCCAGGCTTTGCCGCCGGCGAGGTCCTTGAGTTCGACCCAGCACGAGTTGGCTTCCTGCCCCAGCGTCAGACGCAGCTTATCATTGGCGGCCACGAATTCCGGCATGTGAGTTCTCCTTGTTGGGGCAAGAGAATAGCGGGGGATGGAGGCGCGAGTAAAGGGTTTTCGGGGCCATCATGGAATGGCCGCACCACTCTGACAAGTCAACTGGCGGGCGGCGAGACGGCTCGTAGTTCACTGCAATCGAATATGTGAGTCTGGCAGCGGCTTGCCGTTCGGCGCTGTAGAAGCCCAGGGCGTCACCCACATCTGACAGCGCCGAACGGCAGGCCGCCACCAAGGCCTTACTCCCAGAATCAACATGGACGGTGCCGGCTACTTCGCCGCCAAGGCGACGAGCTTTCGCTCGCGGAGGACCTTGATGGTCGCCATCCACCCAGCCGCTAGCAGCAGCACGGTGAGGATGATGATGACGATGTCGGCCACCAGGAGCGTGAGGTTCTGCATCGGGTTCTTGCTGAACTTCTGGAACAGGATCACCAGGCTGGCGCAGGTGGTGGCCAGCATGAACAGGGCCGGGGCGAATGCAAACCACTTCCGCTTGCCCTGCCGCAGCAGCCACAGCGACGCCAGCAGCAGCACCATCGCGGCCAGAAGCTGGTTGGCCGTGGCGAAGATGGCCCAGAGCGACTGGGCCCCGCCTGTGAGAGCGAACAGCAGCATCAACCCGACCGCCAGGCCCGAATTGAACCAGTAGTGCCGGATCAGCTTGAGGAACTGGCGGAACAGGCCGCTCGTCGGGATGGGTCGCGCGAAGGCGACGGCCGCCTCGGGAGGCGCCCCGGCTGGTATGCCGCCGGAGCCGGCGGCGGCGCTCTCGCCGGCCAGGAACGTCGGCTGCGTCTCCGCCGGCGCATGCGCGGCGAATACGTCGTAGCGGCCGAACACGTCCTGCCAGATCTCCTCGAAGATGTACCGCATCAACCTCACGGCCGAGTCGAGCGTGGTGACCAGGAACCCCTCCAGCAGGATCATGCCCGCCAGCGTGCCGACGACGATGGGCACGGCCAGGCCGACCTTGGCCCCGGCCGCGTGGGCGGCCCAGCCGACGGCCATGGCGAACGCGAGCACGGGGTTGCTCTCAGCCTTCATGATGTCGACGATCTTGGGGTGCACGTACTGGACATAGAACGACATGTCCAGTCCGATCACCAGCACGGCGATGACGCAGACGGCAAGGAAGCCTTCCAGCAGCATCGCGTAGAAGCCGACCGTGCGGGCGGCCCGCTCGCTGTTGATCTGCTTGCACGTCGTTCCGCCGGCGGCGAGGCTGTGGAAGCCGCTGACCGCCCCGCAGGCGATGGTGATGAACAGCATCGGCCACAGCGGCAGGCCTGTGATGCGCTCGCCCGAATCCACGCTCGTCATCTGCACCTCGGTGGGCAGCGGCAGCCCCAGCTTGGTCAGGGTGACGGCCTCACCCGGCGCGGCGTGGCCGGCGCCGGTGACGGCGGCGATGCCCAGGATCGCCACCAGCACGGCCAGGCCCACGTAGAGAATGTGCACGTTGATGAAGTCGCGGCTCTGAAGGAACAGCCAGACCGGCAACCCCGCCGCCAGCAATACGTACACCCCCAGCAGCAACTTCCACGTCAGCGGATCGAGGCTGACCGGGTAGAACACACCGACCGTGATGGAGACCGCGCAGAGGGCGATGGCGAGGATGCTGCACTTCCAGACAGCCACATGCTTCTTGATGTACAGCCAACCCACCAGCGGCGCGAACGCGGTGATGATGATGACGCTGGTGGAGGCGATGCCGCCGATGATAATGCCCGGTACGTTGATGCCCGCCTGATCCCTTACCGTCGCGGTGCGAAAGCCATCGAGGCTGGTGACCTTGAGGAAGTCCATCTGCACGATGCTGGTCAGCGCCGAGGCCGAGAGGTTCAGGAACATCGCGGTGACCAGGGAGAGCATCACGATGATGAAAAGGCCGAACAGCAGGAACGCCCGCCGCCCCACCAGGCGACGGAGGATGGTGGCGACCGATTGCCCGCCCTCGCGGGTGGCCATGTGCACCGCGAGGTAGTCGTGCACCGCGCCGAAAAACAGCGCCCCCACCAGCACCCACAACAGCGCGGGCAGCCAGCCATACGCGATCGCGATGACGGGCCCGACGATGGGCCCCGCCCCGGCGATGGTGGCGAAATGGTGCGCGAACAGCACCGGCGTGGGCGTGGCGACGTAATCGCGGCCGTCCGCCTTGGCGATCGAGGGCACAGGCCGGCGGTTATCCTCCCCAAGCCACCGCCCAATCAGCCGCGAGTAGATCACCCCGCCGCCGCCCAGAACCACGATCGACACCAGCAGTATCCACAGAACGGTCATGTTCGGCCTCTCATATCCTTCGCGTAATGCGGATGGCGCGGCGGCCGTTGGCGGAGGCGAGACGGCCGTAGAACTTCGGGATGCCCGCGACGCGGACGATGACCTCGCCGTCGCCTGCGGTGTCGGTGACCAGGATGTCGCCGGCCGCCAGTTGCGACAGGTCTTCCGCGCTCATGCCCTCATCCTGAATGACGACGGAGAGTTCCAGCGGCGACCCGCCCCTCGCCTTGCCCTGCCAGGCGCCGGCGGAGGCGTTGCCCATCAGCGGCACCGACGCCGCCGGCAGGCACAGCCGCATGGCCCCGGCGTGGCGGCCCATCGTGAGCGTGAATTTGGCGATGATGACGGGGCCGGCCAGGGCCTCGGGCGGGAATTCGGGCAGCGCCTCGGCCGCGCCGATGAACGCCTCGCTGCTCGCCCATGGCCAGTGTCGCGTGATGCAGGCGGCGGCGGACTCCACGAGCCGCCGCAGCAGCCGGCCCTCGATGGCCGTCAGCGGGCGGGCCGGGATGTAGCTGTCCCCCCCGCTTCCGCCCAGCAGCCGATCGATCAGCCCGAAGGCGATCTGCGGCGAGATCTCCACCAGCGGCGCGGTGGCCTGGCAGGCGGGTGAGACGATCAGCGGGAGGCAGCAGGTCCGCTCCTCGACGGAGTTGAGGAAGTCGCCCAGTGTGGATTCGACCAGTCCCTGTGCCCGGGCCTCCAGCGGCACCTGCAGGCCCGGCGAGGTGGCCAGGCAGAAGTCGTGCTCCACGGCCTCGGCCAGCGCGCGTAACAGCGCCGATGGGTCGATGCCGGGGCCCCGCGCGGGCGCGGCCTCGCCCGTTGTCGTCTGGGAAGTCGATGATGTGCTGGAATCTTCCATGATCCGCAACGCTCGCCTCGTCAACGTGAGTTTACCCTCCGCCCGCAGGAAGGCAAGAAAGAAGAAGCGAGAGTCGAGATCGCGGCGGCCTGGGAAGGTCGCCGCCCCTGAACTAGACTGCCCGGGTGGCGGCCTTCCCAGGCCGCCGCCCACTGTGTGAGCCAATACGAAGGAATGAGATCGCTACAGCAAGTTCGCCATCACCCAGCGATACTCGCGGGCGATGCTCTCGGTGACGTCACTGAGGCGGAGGAACTCCGGCAGGACGTTGAACGTGTAGGTCTCAATCTCAAGGTGGCTGCTCGCTGCGGCGGCGATCACGTCCGGGCCCAGCAGGAAACTCGTAGATCGCAGCCCCTCGTGCTGCTCGAAGAACAGCGGCACATGAAAATGCACTCGCCATTCCTGGTCGTCGCAGCCGCCCCTGGCCGCCGCCAGCGCTGCCGGCAGGTCCGCGTAAGACACTAAGCGTCCGTCGGCGGCCCGCGCCTTCACCTGGTGCAGGTAGACGCGATCCACAAAGGCCTCCAGCCGCTCCAGCGCCGCCGGCGTCGGCGCCAGCGACAGCGCCGAACTCAGCTGCACCTTGCACACGCTCACCTTCGCCGCGGCGAGCCTGCGGAGCGAGGCCGGAATATCCTCGAATTCCACGGCCGCGTGCGCGGTGTCGAAGCACACGCCGATATGCCGCCGCAGCACCTGCCCCGCCGTCACCATGTCGATGCGGAATCGCCGCTGCAACATCGTGCGGCCGAACTCGTCCAGCGGCCCGTGGAAGAACGCGATGGCCTCGTCGGTGGTCTCGATGAAGCAGTCAGGCTCGCCCTCCAGGCCCAGGCAGATGCACTTGCCCGTGCGGTCCTCAAGCTCGGCCAGCCTCATGGCCAGGTCGGCCAGTTGCTCCGCCATCTGCCGCGGGCCGGCGGGGTTGGTGATCCACGCCTTGTAAGAGCCAGGCACCGTGGAGATGCTGCCGGGAACGCCCTCGGGCAGGAGTTCGGCCAGGATCTCGGCCAGTTCGACGGTGTATTCCAGCCGCTTGGGGTCGCGCCAGTCCGGCGCGTACACGTGTTCCTTCACCTCGGTGTTGTGAAACGCGCCGAAGGGAAAGCCGTTGATGGTGAAGACGTACAGGTTGTGGTCGGCAAGAAACTTCTTCAGTTCGTCGATCCGCGCGCCCAGCCGCAACTGCCGCGCCGCCTGCGCCGACAGCCGCAGGCCCAGGCCAAACGGCTTGTCCGGCGCCACGAGCTTGTGCACCTTGGTCGCCTTGGCGGCGATGGCGGTGAGGTTGTCGTCCCAGCTTTCACCGGGGTGAATGTTCAGGCAGTACGTCAGGTGCGCGGGGGGCTGGGTGGAGATAATCATGCTTGCTGCCGCTTTCTCAAGCACTCGATGGCCTCGGCCACCGTGTCGGGGTTCACGTGGTGCACGTCCTGGCGGCGACCCAGCCCCTGCGGCAGCGTGACGGTCAGGGTGCCGCCGAGGTGCTCGCGGAAATCCTCCAACCCGCCCAGCACGGCCAGCTCGCCGGCGGCGTCGCGCGAGGACAGCAGCGGCGTGTAGACCGCCAGCCCGCACGCCTGCAGGCCCGATACGATTCGCTCGCACTCATCGGCCGTGAGCATCCCCTGGCGGGCGGCATAGCAGGCGTCGAGGGCGATGCCATAGCCGACGGCCTCGCCGTGGCCCAGCGTGAAGTCGCTCATCGATTCCAGCTTGTGCGCCGCCCAGTGGCCAAAGTCGAGCGGCCGGGCAGAGCCGAACTCGAACGGGTCGCCGCTGGTGCGGATGTGGTCCAGGTGCAGCAGGGCCGCGCGGTGCACCACCTGCTCCATCGCCGGCAGGTCGCGTGAGCGGATGGCCGGGCCGCTGCGGCAGAGAAAGTCGAGGAAGTCGGCGTCCTTGATGATGGCCACCTTGAAGGCCTCGGCCACGCCGCCCAGCCAGTGCACCGGCTCCAGCGTGGGCAGGAAGGTGTAATCGTTGATGACCGCAAAGGGCGGTGCGAACGTGCCGACGAAATTCTTCCTGCCGTGCTCGTCCATGCCGTTCTTCACGCCCACGCCCGCATCGCACTGCGCCAGCGTGGTCGTCGGCACGCGCACCAGCCGCAGGCCGCGATGCACGATCGACGTGGCAAAACCCACCATGTCCAGCACGCTGCCGCCGCCGATGGCGACGACGAAGCTCTGGCGGTCGAGGTGCAGGTTGCCCAGCGTCCACATGATCTCGCGGACGCTGTCCCAGCCGGTCTTGGCGGCCCGACCGCCGGGGATCCGCGTGGGGCCGGCAGCCAACTCGAGGCGGTCGCCGCGATGGTGGAAGTATTCCTTGATCCGCCGCTCGAGCTGCGGATGCCCCGCTGCGGCCCCCGCGTCCACGTAGACAGCCGCCCGGTGTCGCCGCCCCTCGGCCAGGCGGTCGAGGGTGTCGGCCAGCAGCGGGTTGGCCGCGTCGAAGAGGTCGCGCGTGAAGTGCACCGGGTAGGCGAACGGCACGGCGAACTGCTGCTGATACGTCGACAGCAAGCTATCGTTAGAGTCCGCGGAATGCATGAACGCTCATTTCTGTCACACAAAGAGGCGGCCTTGCTGCCGCCCGCGACGTCGGGGCGCCGCCACGCCAATCACGAATCCAGCCACTCTCGCACGCCCGCGGCGAGATCGACAATCGACTCTCCCGCCAGCGGCAGGCTCGACGCCCAGGCGACGCGATGCTCCGGCCCGGCCAGCCCGTGGGAACCACCGATTCGACGCGTGTCGCGGCCGACGGTTCCGGGCGGCCAGCCCCAGAATAACTCGCAGGGATCGTACCCGGGCTTGTTGTGGATGTCCACGTGCCCGGCGTATTCGGGCGCCTCTGACGCCCGCGACCACCACGGATACGCCAGCCACGCCCCCTCCTGGGCCACCAGCACAAGCTCCCCGCCGTTTGCGTGGCCGATGCCATACGGGGCCTCATCGCGACCCATCACCTGCGCCACGCCCGGCAGTTGCAGCGCCGCCCGCACGTCGGCCAGGGCGGCCGCATCACGCACGTACACGTGTGCCGCCTGGTGGTCAACCATCGCAAAGGCCGCGCTGGTGTTGAAATCGGGGTACAGCATGCCGCGCACATCGCGCAGCTTCAGCAGGCCCGCCTTGGCCAGGGCCGCGTTGGGCAGCACGACGCGCCGGACGGGCGTGATCTCATAGTCGCCATAGGCAAGGACGTCGTAGCCCGCCTCGCGGGCGGCCGTGACAAGCCGCGACAACTGCCCCTGCGCCGCCGCAATCGCACGCGATGCCGCGGGGGCGGCCGGGTCATGTCGCTGCAGGTCGTAGTCCATGCTCGGCAGGTATGTGAGGCACAGGCCGTACTCGCCGCCGCGCAGCACCTGCAGCGTGACATCGACGATGGAGTCGCCCACCGCGGCCGAGGCCATCGGGCCCCAGTAGCGGCGAAGTTTGAAGCTGCGCCCCGCCCCGCTGCAGATTGCATCGTGGGAGGCCTGCGGGTGTACGTAGAGGTCCTGGATCATGCCCCCGTGGTGCTTGTGCAGCGGCGCGGGCGAGACGACGAGGTCGGCCTCCTCGCCCATGCTCTGCTGCCAGAAGAGCATCGCGACCTTGCCGCCGCGCTGGCGGAAGCGGCGCCAGATTCGCTCGCCCGTCACCAGGCCCGATGACTGCTCCCAGAACATCACCCGCCGCAGGGCCCGCTCGTACACGCCGTTGGCCACCATGCCATGCTTCGCCGGCAGCGATGCCGTGCGAAAACTCGCCTGCACCGTGCATGTCAAGGCCGGAAACACCGTGCTCGCCGCGCGCACCGCCAGGGCCGGGAGCTCGATGCCCCGCGACCACGCCGCCACCTGCACGACCAGCAATTTCCGTGTCGCCACCGCTGCCTCCGCACCTGGGTGCGTCTTTGCGCTTCAGGGCTGGATTGTATCGGGCACAGGCCGCCGGGAGAAGGCGGAAGAACGCAATTCCGCCGGCAGCAGACGTATGAATCGCATCGGCTATTGCCTCCGGTGTCGTCTCGTGGTAACGTGGTGCGATTTTAGAGCGAGAGGCCTACGCGCCGAAGGCGCTTAACTCAATAAGAATGGAAGGCTTATGCCGCGCAGGGATGATATCAAGACCATCTTGATTATCGGGTCGGGGCCGATTGTCATCGGCCAGGGTTGCGAGTTCGATTACTCCGGAACGCAGGCGTGCAAGGCCTTGCGCGAGGAGGGCTACCGCGTTGTCCTGATCAACTCCAACCCGGCCACCATCATGACCGATCCGGAGTTTGCCGACCGCACCTACGTCGAGCCGGTGACTCCCGAGGCGGTGGCCAAGATCATCGAGGCCGAGAGCAAGGGCCCCCATCCCATCGACGCGCTGCTGCCGACTCTGGGCGGGCAGACGGGCCTCAA
Source organism: uncultured Planctomycetaceae bacterium (assembly GCA_964616985.1). Classification (GTDB taxonomy): domain Bacteria; phylum Planctomycetota; class Phycisphaerae; order SM23-33; family SM23-33; genus CAZTVF01. The sequence goes on along the minus strand of CAZTVF010000087.1, from coordinate 2,467 downwards.
CACCGCCGTCTCGCTGGCCGACATGGGCGTGCTGGAGAAGTTCAACGTCGAGATGATCGGCGCGACGCGCGAGGTCATTCACCGCGCCGAGAACCGCACCGCATTCAAGGAGATCTGCCTGGGCATCGGCCTGGACGTCCCCCGCAGCGGCATCGCCCACACGATGGAGCAGGCGTGGAAGGTCGTCGCCGACATCGGCCTGCCCGTATGCATCCGCCCCGCCTACACACTGGGCGGCACGGGCGGCGGCTTCGCGTACAATCGCCAGGAATTCGAGGAGATCGCCGCGCGCGGGCTGGAGTACTCGCCCATCAGCGAGATCCTCATCGAGGAATCCGTCCGCGGCTGGAAGGAATTCGAGCTGGAGGTGATGCGCGACAAGAACGACAACGTCGTCATCGTCTGCTCGATCGAGAACTTCGACGCCATGGGCGTTCACACCGGCGACAGCATCACCGTCGCCCCCGCCCAGACGCTGACCGACAAGGAATACCAGTTGATGCGCGATGCCGCCATCGCCATCATCCGCGCCATCGGCGTCGAGACCGGCGGCAGCAACATCCAGTTCGCCACCGACCCCCTCACCGGCCGCATGATCGTGGTGGAGATGAACCCCCGCGTCAGCCGCAGTTCCGCCTTGGCGTCCAAGGCGACGGGCTTCCCCATCGCCAAGATCGCGGCCAAGCTGGCCGTGGGCTACACGCTGGACGAGATCGCCAACGACATCACGAAGAAGACCCCCGCGTGCTTCGAGCCCACGATCGACTACTGCGTGGTCAAGATCCCGCGGTGGACGTTCGAGAAATTCCCCGACGCCGACGAGACCCTCACCACGCAGATGAAGAGCGTGGGCGAGGCCATGTCCATCGGCCGCACGTTCAAGGAGGCTCTGCAGAAGGGCGTCCGCTCGATGGAAGTGAAGCGGTTCGGGTTCGGGCTCGACAGCAACGACAAGTGGCTCAAGAGCATCCGCCCCACGCCCAAGGCCGACACCAAGGGACTCGTGCCCGACGACACCCCCTTCCCCATCGAAGAGAGCAAGCTCCGCCGCAAGCTCTCGGTGCCCTGCCAGGGCCGGCTGTACTACATCCGCTACGCCCTCAAGATGGGCCGATCGATCGAGCAGATCCAGCAGATGACGCAGATCGACCCGTGGTTCCTGCACGAGCTGAAGGAACTGGTGGACTTCGAGGAAGAACTCATCGCCGCCGGCAGCCTGGACAAGGCGTCCGCCGCCCTGGTCCGCAAGGCGAAGCAATGGGGCTATAGCGACATCCAGCTGGCCACGCTGTGGAAGGCCACCCCGGCCAAGGTGCGCGAACACCGCGAGTCGCTGGGCATCAAGCCCGTATACAAGCTGGTCGATACGTGCGCGGCCGAGTTCGAGGCTTACACGCCCTACTACTACTCGTCCTACGAGGAGCCGATCCGCCGGGTCGATCCGGTCTCGGGCGCGGTCACGGAGTTCGTCGACGACGAGATCCGCGTCTCGCCCAGGAAGAAGATCGTGATCCTCGGCGGCGGGCCCAACCGCATCGGCCAGGGCATCGAGTTCGATTACTGCTGCGTGCATGCCGCCTTCGCCGCCGACGAGATGGGCTTCGAGTCGGTGATGGTGAACTCCAATCCCGAGACCGTCTCGACCGATTACGACACGTCGGACATGCTGTTCTTCGAACCCCTGACGCTCGAAGACGTGCTCAACATCTGCGAACGCCTCAACGGCAAGCCGCTCAAGAAGGCTGATAAGAAGCCCAAGGCGAAGCGAGACGATGCCGCCGCCTCGCCGGCCGGCTCGTCCTTCTCCACCGTCATCGGCGACGTGGACCCCAGCGACGACGAAGGCCTGCTGCACGGCGTCATCGTGCAGTTTGGCGGCCAGACGCCGCTGAACCTCGCCCGGGGCCTGGAGGAGAACGGCGTGCCGATCATCGGCACCAGCCCCGACTCCATCGACGTCGCCGAGGACCGCAAGCGGTTCGCCGAGGTGCTCGAAGAGCTCAAGCTCAAGAGCCCCGAGGGCGGCACGGCCACGTCCATCGACCGCGCCCGCGAGGTGGCCCGCAAGATCGGCTACCCCGTGCTGGTCCGCCCCAGCTACGTGCTCGGCGGCCGCGCGATGGAAATCGTCTCTGACGAAAAGCAACTCGACATGTACATGGCCAAGGCCGTCAACGCCTCGACGGTCGGCCGCGACCACCCGATCCTGATCGACAAGTTCCTCGACAATGCCACCGAGGTGGACGTGGACTGCATCGCCGACTTCGGCCCCCGCCGCGGCGGCGCCCGTGAGAAGAATCCCCGCGCGGTGGTCTGCGGCGTGATGGAGCACATCGAGCAGGCCGGCATCCACTCCGGCGACTCGGCCTGCGCCCTGCCGCCCTACTCGCTGTCGCACGCGGTGGTGAAGGAGATTGAGCGTCAGGCGAGGCTGCTGGCCCAGCGGCTGGAAGTCCGCGGCCTGATG
>CAZTVF010000086.1:0-23547 GCA_964616985.1 uncultured Planctomycetaceae bacterium | reverse complement strand
TGGATGAAGTGATCTTCGAGGAGTTCAAGGGCACCGGCAACAGCGAACTGCACCTCGACCGCCGGCTGGTCGACCGCCGCATCTGGCCGGCCATCGACATCAGCCGCTCCGGCACCCGCAAGGAAGAACTGCTGCTGGACCCGCAGGAACTCAAGCTCGTCTACCGCCTGCGCAAGGTCCTCGCCGAGATGCAGCCCACCGAGGCCATGGAACTCCTCATCAGCCGCCTGACCAAGGTCAAGACCAACGCCGAATTCCTCATGGCGATGAATATCGACTAGGCTTCCCTGGCAATTGCAGACGACGAGCGGCGACCACTGCGGGTCGCCGCTCTTGTTATTGGCCCTCAGACGACAATAACCCCAAGATAGCGCATATCGCCGCTTTCAGGCATTTCGGGCTGCGCAGCAGGGCTTGATCATCCGCCTTCGTAATATGCTTGCGGCTGAGGCGGCTGCTATGAGCATCTCCATCGTCCAGAATATCCAGGAGCCCAGGTAGCCTAGATTGAGGCCCTCGCCGTGGTCATCCCCCATCGTAAGGCGAACGCCGCGGCTTGCCTTCATGTGCATGTACCGTACGAACGACTGACCATCGTTACCGTACAGTTGGCGAAGCTCGTTCTGGTATTGCGGGTTGCCGCTTGCCGAGGCGATCCTGGCTTCGAACTGGCCTGGCTCCAACTGAAACAGCTCGCGGAGCCCCGGTTGTGTCCTTACAGCCTGATCCATGTCGAAGGATATGCGGTACTCCATGAAATGCATGGAGACCATTCCCGCCGCTCCAGAGACGAAGCCGATCAGCAGCCCCAGCAGGGGGTTGCGGATAGTGGTCTTCTTGACGAAGAACTTGCCCACAAGTCCGATGCCAATCCCCATGGCGGTTGGGACAGTAACAACCCAGTATCGCGACTGCAACATGACGACGGTGTTGACCACGAAGGCCAGAACGATGGCCGTGACCAGTGTCGCCATCGTTACGAGCAGCAATCCGCCGACGGGATAACCCCCGTCGGGGCGGTGAGGATGTGGTCGCGGAGGATCGCGCAGAATGTCGCCAGCTTTGGGATTCATCCCTGTACTCTTTCATGCTGAAGACAACGGGAGGGCATGCGCAGCAGCCCGGAGATGCTGTAACCGCCATCGGGCCTGTGTGGATGGGCGTGAGATTTGTGGTCTCGATCGATCCCGGTGTTCAGCATCGTCATAGAAACCCCTTTCAACTCGTTGGCAGATGACTAAGATGTTCGCCTGCCGGGCACCGGGCCCGTGGTCGTGGCACCTTTATGGCCGAAATCATTATGACAAACAAGTTCAAAGCCGTTCTTTTCGACCTTGATGGCACGCTGCTGGATACCATCGAGGATTTGACGGATTCGATGAATGTGGCGTTGGCGGTGTGCGGGTTTCCGCAGCGCACGGTGACCGAGTGCAAGTATTTCGTGGGCGACGGGGTGCTGAACTTCGTCCTGCGGGCCCTGCCGAAGGATGTGCGGAAGAAGGAGACGCTCGACAAGATGGTCGAGGTCTACCGCAAGGACTACGGACAGCGATGGGCCCTGAAGACCCGCCTGTACGACGGCGTTCCGGAACTGCTCGATGGCCTCGTGCAGCGGGGCATCAAGATGGCGGTCCTGTCCAACAAGCCCGACGAGTTCACCCGCCTGATGGTGGCCAAGATGCTCGATCGCTGGAAATTCGATTCGGTCCGCGGCGAGCGAAACGGCATCCCCAAAAAGCCCGACCCGATGTCCGCGATCAGCATTGCCCGCGAGCTCGCCGTGCCGGCCGAGCAGTTCCTTTACGTCGGCGACACGAACACCGACATGCAGACGGCCGTGTGCGCGGGCATGTATCCCATCGGCGCCCTCTGGGGTTTCCGCACCGCCGACGAACTCCTCGTCAACGGCGCCCAGACGCTGATCGAACGCCCGCAGGAGTTGCTCAAGCTGGTGTGAAGACTGTCCCCGACTGGTGTACAGCAGTTAGCGGCGGACGGCACGTCCGCCTGCTGGCGCCACCGGGCGAATGTCCCGTCCGCCGCTAAATGGGGACAACCGCGCCATCGTCAAGAACGCGCCATCCACCACGAACCTCGCCATTCTCACATCCCGTACAACCGCCCTTCGTCGATCATCGCGAGGTAGTTCTCGAGCGGGACGTAGTTGGCGACGCTGTTGCCGGTGCCGAGCGTGAAACCGCCGCCGGGCAGGCACACGTCGAGCGTATCGCGGACGCGTTTGCGGATGGCGGCCTCGTCGGAGCGGCAGAGGAAATCCACGTCGATCGCGCCCAGCAGGCCCGTGCGCCGGCCGTAGGTCTTCTTCGCGTCACGCACGTCCTCGATGGTGTCTTCCCAGCTGTGCTTGGCGTCGATCTTCACGTCGTCGATGAGGTCATCGATGATGTCGTGCAGCTTGCCGCATGAGTGCAGCAGGTAGGGTCGGCCCATCTCGTGCGACATGCGGGCGAGTTCCTTGTGGTTCTTGAGGACGAACTGCCGCGTGTCGTCCGGCGAGATCATCAGGCCGGTCTTGTAGCCCATGTCGTCGGTGGCCCAGGTCATCTTGATGCGGTCGTACTGGGCGAACATCTTCATGGCCCGGCGATAGTGGTCCATCAGCTTGTCGGCGATGGCCTGCACCAGGTCGCGTTGCTCGAACAGCGCATAGCACAGCGTCTCGTAGCCCATCAGCCAGGTCACTTCCTCGGCGAAGTGCCCGGTGAAGGCGATCAGACACATGTCCTGCGGCGTGTTCTTGTTGTACCAGTCCAGGGCCTCGTGGGCCAACGGCGTGTCGAACTGCGGCCAGGGGTACTTCTCGAACTGCTCCCAGTTGGTGATCGGTCCCACGTGCTCGTCGATGTAGCCGCGCCCGCCTGCCCGCTTGAGGTCGGCCGTGTCCTCGGTGCTCTTCCAGTTGAGGTTGAGCGCCGAGCCCAGAATACCCACGCACTGATAGTCGAAGCCGCAGAAGCGATTGAGCCGGATGCCCACCCGGCGTTCGAGGTGCGGATCGTTCTTGTCCAGGCCCTCGCGCAGGCCGAAACGGTCGACGATCGCCTTGCCGATCTCGCCGTCGTGGAACAGCTCCATGTGGTAAGGCCGCTTGGGCGTGCCCTTGCGGAGGATGTTGTCGACCAGCCCTTGCCAGTTCAGTTCCAGGGGCTTCTCAAGACCGCGATACTTCTTCATGTTGAACTCCTGCAGCATTTACGGAATGTCGCACACCACGTTGTTCCACATTCGCACGCGTAAAACATGTCACGTTGGCTCACAGGCGACAGCACCCGTGCCACGCTCAGTCATCATATATAATCGGAGGGCGGCCGATACGCTTCCGCATCTCGGCCTGGATCTCGATCATCTGGCGGCGGATCATGGCGGCCAGTTCAGCCGGCTTCATCGAGGCCGCCACCTCGCGCGGGATCGGCTTGCCGTACTGCACGATGATGTTGCCCGGGCTGGGCAGCTTCTGCCATCGCGGCCAGCACTCGATCGCGCCGTCGATTACCACCGGCACGGTCCACTGGGCCGCCCGCTGGGCCAGCAGCATCGCGCCCGGAAGCAGCGGGGCGATCCGCCCATCCGTCGTCCGCGTGCCCTCGGCGAAGATCGCCACCTGGCTGTTGGCCTTGAGGCGGCGCATCGCCTCCTTCAGAGCCCCGGTGTCGGCGGTGCCTCGCTTGACGGGGAACGCGTTCACCGAGCGGATCATCGGGCCGAAGATCTTGCCGAACAGCGTGTCGCGGGCCATGTAGTTCATCGGCCGCTTCAACGCGTAGCTGACCAGGATCGGGTCGAGGTAGCTCTGGTGGTTGCAGATGTAGACCGCGCCGCCGGAGACGGGCTCCACGCGGCGGTTGAACACCCGCACCTTGCCGTAGGCGGAGACCACGACGTGGAAAATCCGCCGCATCAGGCAGTACCAGAAGGTGCCCATCTGAACGTCGCCATGGATCAGCCACGTCTTGAAGCCGGGGTTGGGATGGCTGGACAGGCGGCTCATCGGTGTCCTCGAACGTAATCCAGCAGGCGCTGGGTGGTCTGGTCGATCTCGAGATGGGAGGTGTCGATCTCGATGGCGTCGGCGGGCTTCATCAGCGGCGCCACCGGGCGGCTGCGGTCGCGGTGGTCACGGTCCAGAATGGCCTGCAGCACCTGCTCGTAGCTGGCGCCGGGGTCGGAGGCCTGAAGCTCGGCCAGGCGGCGGCGGGCCCGCTCGTCGGGGGCGGCGTCGAGGTAGAATTTGAAGTCGGCCTTGGGAAAGACGACCGTGCCCTGATCGCGGCCTTCGGTGACGAAGCTGCCCAGTTCCGCCCCCAGTGATCGCTGGAGCTCCACCAGCACCTCCCGCACCAGGGGCGATGCGGCGGCATGGCGGCTCTTGTCCGAGACCTCGGCCGAGCGAATCTCGCGGCTGACGTCCTGGCCGTCGAGCACGACGATCAGGCCGGCGGCGTGGGGGGTCAGCCTCAGCTTCAGCTTCCTGGCCACGGCCGCCAGGGCGGGCTCGTCCGCCAGGTCGATTCCCGCGCGGAGGGCCGCCAGCGTGACGGCGCGATACGTGGCCCCGGTATCGAGGTAGGCGATACCCAGGGCCTGGGCCAGTTTCCTGGCGGCGGTGCTCTTGCCCGAGCCCGCCGGGCCATCAATCGTGATGATCATGGCCGGGGAGTGTACCGAAAACTTCTCTCCGCGGGTAGACGCTCGAAGAAAATCCATCGCCGTCAGCGAAGGATGCGGCCGGCTCGATGACACTAGAGGGGGGTGAGCGTGCTGTCATCGGTGCCGGCGTTTGCGGGCCGCCGAAATTCACTTGGCATACGCGGCCGGGCATGCCGGCGCGTCGCAGACAGCGCGATGCTTCGGCATGGCACCCAAACGGCAGGCCGGTGGCTGTCACGCGGGTGTAACATCGTGCCTGATTTCGTCTTTTGCTGTAGCGGGAGTATGGGCGGTCTCTTATACTTGACCAGTCGTTCGAGGAGCCGCAGGATGTTCGGTTGGAATAAAGCGAGAATCTGCGCCCTGCTGGTCGCCGCCGTGCTGGGGCTTTCCGTCGCCTCCGCCCAGGCGGCCAGGGCCACTTCGCAACCTGCCCCCGTCAGTTTCGGCAAGCTCGAACCCGCCGCCCTCAAGACCGGAAACTGCCTGCTCCGCGTCGTCGGCGAAGACTCGGCCGAGGCCAAGGCGGGCTCCATCGAGCTGCACATCGTCGACCCCTCCCGCGCGGCCTACGTCATTCTGCCACTGCCGGAGACGGTCTCGCTGCACCGCCGCAGCAAGCTCACCGCCCATGTCCGCGTCGCCAGCGCCGAAGGCCCCGTGCAGATGCGATGGTTCGCCATGGACGCCGACAGCGGCCTGATCTTCCAGCGCCGTTTCGACCTCCTCCCCGGCGGCCAGGCCAAACGCATGGAGTGGCCGCTGCCGCTGTGGCGATGGGGCAACGACAAGGTGGGGGCGTGGTCGGAGGTGCGGGCCCTGGCGCTGCGGGTCGAGTCCAACGCCTCGCAGATATGGCTGGACCAGCTGGTGGTCGAAGCCGACGATGACGCCGATGCCGCCGACGAGGCGATGGTCAAGACCGCCTTCCCGGACCGGCCCGTGCAGACGGTGATGGTGGACGATTTCCTGGTGGCCACCGACGCGATGGACGAAGTTCCCCGCGAGCAGATGCTCGAGATCATCGACCACATGAAGCGGCTGCGGTCGTGGACCCGCCGCGTCTTCACCGATGCCAAACCCGTCGAGGACAGCGGCCCTATCGCCATGTTCATCTTCCGCCGGATGGAGGATTACAGCTCGTTCTTCATCCAGCTGGGCCGCCAGTGGAACGTCGCCGTCGTCCCGCCCTCGCACACGGGCTACACCGTGCAGGATATCTGCGCCGCCGTCCGCGAAGGCCCCATGCAGATCCGGCCCGTATACGTGCACGAGGCCACGCACGCCGTCGTTGCACGGGAACTGCGGCTGCTTGTGGGCGACGCCTCGCACGCCTGGCTGCAGGAAGGGCTGGCGAACTACATCCAGCTCAGCCTGTTCCCCCAGTCCATGTCGCGCAACCAGTACGTGAAACTCTTCCACGAACCCATCGGCGAGGGCACATTCTTCCGCCCGCTGGGGGAACTGCTGGGCAAGCCCGTCCACAGCGGCAACTATGCCCAGCTGGCCAGCCTGCTGGCGTTCCTGGCCCAGGAGCGGCCGCATTGGCTGCAGCAGATTGCCACCGGCCTGGCGCAGAAGAAGGAACTTAAAGACATCCTCCACAAGCTGGGAGTGACGATGCCCGAGTTGCAGCGCCAGTGGCTGGAGTGGGGCCGTCGCGAGTTCGCGGTGGAGTCCGACGAAATGGTCCGCCTGTTCCCGCTGCCGCAGGAGTGGGTCCTGCCCACCGCGCCCATGCCTGGCGAGATCGCTCCCCGCCCGCAGGACCGCATCCGCCCCTACCCGCAGGAAGTCGCCGCCGAACCCGCCGCCAACTAAGCCGGCAGGATCTCAATCCCGCTCTGTGCCCCGTTCCTCTTCATCTTCTTCACTCGTTGTCATCACAATCGAATATGCGAGTGCGTTTGACGACGGCTTGACGTTCGGCGCTGTAGGCCCCAGGCGTCACCCGCATTTGACAGCGCCGAACAGCAAGCCGCCGCCAGCGCCTTACTCCCAGATTCAACCTTGAAAGACCGCCAGACAATCCTTCTGCGGTCCGCTCTCTTTCCGTTTCTTCTTTTATCTTCTTCTGCATCCCCTGAATCTTCAGCATCTTCCTAAATCCCGCTCTCTTTCCGTTTCTTCTTCTTTTGTTATTCGAGCGTCATCGTCGGCCCGAAGCTGCTGATCGCCTTCATGTAGTTCGCGCGTTCGAAGGCTGCCGGCTCGGGGCATTTCTTCTGGCTGAGCACGCCGCGCATCTGGGCGACTGACTCATATTCCTTCGACTCCATGATGTCGATCAGCCCCTGCCGCAGCGTCTTGAGGTGGTCGATGCCGTTGCGGAGCAGGCACGAGCACATCGTCGCCACGTCCGCCCCGGCCATGATCATCTTCGTCACGTCCTCGGCCGTCTGGATGCCGGTGCTGGCGGCCAGCGAGGCCCGCACCTTGCCGTGCAGGATGGCCATCCACCGCATGGGCAGGCGGCTCTCAAACGTGCTGCTCAGCAGCAGGTTGGGCTGAACCTCCAGCGCGTCGAGGTTGATGTCCGGCTGGTAGAAACGGTTGAAGAGCACCAGGCCGTCCGCCCCGGCCTGGTCCAGCCGCGTGACGAAGTTGGCCGTTGAGGAGAAGTAGGGCGACAGCTTCATCGCCACCGGGATGGTGACGCTGGCCTTCACGGCCGCCAGGACGGCGAGGTAGACGTTCTCGACCCGCTCGCCGCTGAGGCGCGGGTCGGTGGGAATGAAGTAGACGTTCAACTCCAGCGCGTCGGCCCCGGCGTCCTGCATCTTTCGGGCGTAGCTGATCCAGCCGCCGGTAGAGATGCCGTTGAGCGAGGCGATGATGGGGATCTTCACCGCGGCCTTGGCGGCGGCGACGTGCTTGAGGTACTGCTCGGGGGCGAGGTGGAACTCGGCCGGCCGCGGGAAATAGGTGAGCGACTCGGCGAACCTCTCCGTGCCGTACTGCATGTAGAAATCGAGTTCCCGGGCGTCGTGCTGAATCTGTTCCTCGAAGAGGGACCACAGGACGACGGCCCCGGCGCCGGCATCGGCCATCCGCCTAAGGTTGTCCAGGTCGCGGCTCAACGGCGAGGCGGAGGGGACGAGCGGGCTCGATAGTTTCAGGCCCATGTAGGTTGTTGAAAGGTCCATGGTTCGACTCCTTTAGGGTCTCGAGTATGCGTAAATTACATTTCATCATAGACCGCTGAAACGGGCGGCGGCGAAAATCCCAGGGTGTTGTCACCGCGCCCCCAAAGCCATAGACTGCGTGGATGGAGCCTGCCTCAGCCAACCCGCACCGCCCGCGCCGCACGCTGCTGCCGGCATTGGCGCACCGCAATTACCGCCTGTTCTTCTTCGGGCAGGGGGTGTCGCTGGTGGGCACGTGGATGCAGCGGATGGCCCTGGGCGTCCTGGTGTTCAGCCTGACGGGGCGGGAATTCGACCTGGGCATCGTGGGCTTCAGCAGCCAGATCCTCACCTTCGTCATCGCCCCCTTCGCGGGCGTCTTCGCCGACCGCCTTGACCGCCGGCGCGTGCTGCTGGCCGCCCAGACGGCGGCCATGCTGCAGGCGGCGACGCTGGCGGTGCTGACGCTGACGGGGCACGTGCAGGTATGGCACATCGTGGTGCTGGCGCTGCTGCTGGGGTTCAGCGACGGCTTTGAGATCCCCACGCGGCAGTCGTTCGTGGTGCAGATGCTCGAGAGCCGCGCCGACCTGTCCAACGCCATCGCGATGAACTCCTTCCTCGTGCACAGTTCCCGCCTGGCCGGGCCCACGCTGGCGGGCTTCGTCGTCGCCCAGGCGGGCGCGGGCGTGTGCTTTCTGATCAATGCCGTCTCGTTCCTGGGCGTCATCGGGGCCTTGCTGGCGATGCGGATCAAGCCCTCGCCTCCGCCCGCAGGTGAGCGACGTATGCTGCACAACCTCTATGACGGCGTGAAATACACCTTCGGCTTCGCACCGATCCGCGGCATCTTGATCCTGGTGGCCGGCATGAGCCTGCTGGGCGTGTCGTGCATGGTGCTGCTGCCGGCGTACGTGGCGACCGTCCTGCACGAGGACCCCAGCGGGGTGGGCATTTTGATGGGGGCCGCCGGCGGCGGGGCGTTGTGCGGCGCGGCCTTCCTCACGCTGCGGCGCACCGTCATGGGCCTCGAACGTGCGATGGCGGCGGGGGCCATGCTCTGCGGATTCGGCCTGGTGGCGCTGGCGTTTTCGATCTCGCTGGTGCTGTCGGCGGCGCTGATGGTGGTGGTGGGGCTGGGCTCCATGATCGTCTTCGCCTCCAGCAACACCGTCATCCAGACCATCGTCGACGACGACCGCCGCGGCCGCGTCATGAGCCTCTACACCATGTGTTTCATGGGCATGGGCCCCTTCGGCAGCCTGCTGGCCGGAGGCGTGGCGCACGGCTTCGGATCGACCGGTGCGATCTTCATGGGCGGCTGCGCGTGCATCGCCGTCGGCGCCTTCTTCGCCTGCCGCCTGCGCGCATTCTCCCGCATGATCCACCCAGTCTACGTCCGCATGGGCCTGGCCCCCGAGCAGCCGTAACGCATACTTCAGGCTCGGTGCCGCCCGCACAAAGAATTGGCCACAACATGCCAGCCCACGGCGGAAGCCGTGGAGCCCAAGACTCCTCGATGATCTCGAGCCCCGCAGGGGCGACATAATGACAAATCTGTGCCGCCCCTGTCGGGGCTTCCCCAAAGGACGCATCCTGTTCCCCATGGTTTCCGCCATGAGCTGAGATGTGTGTCGGATCCGCCACCCGTAGCCGCCACGTCGGTATTGAAGCGTGAGCGACATTCTTCTCCGGCGGGATGTAAGGCACGAAATGGTCATCGTCCTGCATCGTTCAGAAAGTAGAGAGTAGACCGCGGGAGAAGCCAAGACAACGGCTTTGACCAGGGCCGTTGCCTTGGCGTCAGCCGCATTTCTCCTTTCTACTCACTACTTTCTCCTGCTCTGTGAGCGACGTTTTCCTGTGCCAGGAAAAGCGGCCGCTCACTTTGAAGCCATCATGCCGGAAAAGCGTTGACAGCCGATTTGCTTGAAGTAAGAATCTGCGCTCGAATAGGGCTGGCCGCTTTGTTGGGGAAAGGTTCTCCCAGCGGCCGGCGAGTCGGGTTAGCAACCGGTTCGTTTGCAGGCAGTTCAGGAAAGCTTTTGTGATCGAGAACGTTTCGGCACGTCGCTGGGAATGATCTTCGCATGACAGACCGCTTCGCCGGCACCGCTGCGCAAATCCATTCGTGCTGATGAAAAGGAGCCACGAGAATGGCTACCGGCAAAGTGAAATGGTTCAACGATTCCAAGGGTTTTGGCTTCATCACCGCTGATGACGGCACGGACGCATTCGTCCACCACGGCGATATCCAGGGCACGGGCTTCAAGAGCCTGGCCGAAGGCGAAGCGGTCGAATTCGAAATGACCCAGGGCCCCAAGGGCCCCAAGGCCGTCAACGTCCGCAAGGCGTAGACTGCCACCAGAACGTTTCGGCGCCGCCCACCGGGGCGGCGCTTTTTTATTGCTTTCAAACGGGCGCGCGGTAGCATTCGTCGCGACGGGTCGACGCCCCATCCAGCCGTAACGGCGGCAAGTTCTTGTCTTGTCCGACAACGGGGCTTCGCACATCTTCGACGAGTAGCGGCAGGAAAGGGGTCTCCATGACCAGGCAGTTGATCGGTATATCGTTGGCTTCCTTGTTGGTAGCGGCGATTTCAGCGCCCGCGGCATCTCCCTCGCCGGCCCCCAAGGCCACCAGCGCCCCTGTCTCCAAGCCCGCCAGCGCGCCAGCCGTGGTGCTGACGCCCACGCAGGAAGCCATCGCCAAGGTGACCGCCGCCTACATGAAGAACGACCTCGGACCCTTCACCGAGGCCCACAAGGCGGCATTGAAGATCGCGGATCTGACTCCCGCTCAGCGGCAGGACCTGCTGTACATGCGCAACGCGATGAACGATTTCCACCCCGCCTGGTGGCCCAACTGCCGCAGTTCGGTCAACGTCAGCTTCCAGGCGACCATCTGGGGCAAGGGCTTCTCCGCCAACTACATGCCCCTGGACACGTTGGGGTTCCAGGCGCCGGTGGACATCAAGAACGGAAAGATCGTCGTGGTCGTCGCGTGGAAGCCCAGCATGGTCGATAGCCCCAAGCCGGGCGAGGGCTTCTTCTGTGAACGCTTCGGCGTGACCAAGGGCGATATCGCCGAGGCGATCGTCTGGCATGAGCTGGGCCACAATTACGTTACGAACTTCCTCCCGCTGGACGTGGTGATCAAGCTGTACAACGATCACATGCAGATCTTTGAGACGGTGCAGGAATTCTACGGCGACATGTCGGCCCTGTATCACTCCAGCCCCAAGGCGCGGCTGACGACGATGGCGATGCGGATCAGCGGCATCGACGAGAATCGCGAGGAGGAGGCCCATAACCGCGCCTCGCAGGGCATCGGCTCGTTGATCCTCGCGAACTGGCTGATGGACCCCAACAAGTGGCCGAACGTGCATTTCCCTGCGGCGGTGCCCGACACCGACGCCGAACGAAAGACGCTGATGTACTGCTACGGCCAACTGGATTCGAACTGGTCGTTCAGCGAGGACCGTGCCCTGCGCGAACTGATCAAGAAGTACATCGAGACCAAGGGCGACTCGGTCCTGCGGTCCAAGGGCGAGATCCAACTGCCCAACAAGCTCTCGTTCAAGATGATCGCCACCGATGACCGCGAGTTGCAGAAGAAGCGCGACAAGTGGGTGGCCGACCAGCTCAAGTTGATCATCGACTCCGGGCGTGCGGACAAGAACAAGGCCCCTGAGAAGAAGGGGGAATGGAGAGGCCGCCCCGCCGTGATCATGCCCTGGTAAAGCGGCGCTCGGTGCTGACTCGCTACCGCCGGTGGATGAACAGGTAGTTCTCGATGTACCGGCGGCTGGCCTCGGCGCTCTCGTTGCTGATTCCCTCTTCATACGCGCGGAGGAAGCCCTCGGGAAAATCGCGCGGCAACTGCTCCTCGGGGCAGCGATAGGTCTGGTCGTGGAATGCGCCGAACAGCACCAGATCGTCGGGCTTGCTCATCATGGAACGCCGCCGAACGTCCAGGTAGTGATACCCGCCATCGCGCCCGGTGTACGTGCCGCCCATGCCCCGGCCGGCCCCGGCGGTGGGGAGGCTCTGGCGGTAATACATCAGGAATTCGTCGGGGCCGACGGTCCGGGCGCAGCCGGCCACCGAGCCCACCACCAGCAGGGCAATTGCGATTGTTCTCATGGAATCACCTTGGCCATATTCTAACACAATCGCTATGCTATCGCGTGCAAGCCAATACCCCGTGAGGACGCAGATGCCGGTTGAACCTGGAAGAAAAGAGCGAGAGAACCTCTGGAAGCTGGTGGCGATGGCCCGGGACGAGGACCTCGGATCGGGCGACGTGACCAGCGCCATCCTGCCGCAGGAACTGCACGCCCATGCGAAGTTCGTCGCCCGCGAACCGCTGGTGGTGTGCGGGGCGGCGCTGCTGGAAGCCATCGCCGCCGGATACGACGGCGGCATCCGCACGATCATCCGCCAGCCCGAGGGCGCCGCCGTGGCCAAGGGCGCCGTCATCGCCGAATGGGACGGGCCGGGGCGCGGCATCATGGCCGCCGAACGCGTGGCGTTGAACTTCATCCAGCGGCTGTCGGGCATCGCCACGAGCACGCGGAAGTATGTCGAGGTGGCCGCGGGGCACGGGGCGGAGATCTACGACACGCGAAAGACCACGCCCGGGTGGCGCGACCTGGAGAAATACGCCGTCCGCGTCGGCGGCGGAAAGAACCACCGCAAGGGCCTCTACGACGCGATCCTCATCAAGGACAACCATCTCGCCGTGCTGGCCAAGGCCGAGGGACGCGACCCGATCCTCGCCGTCGGGCGAGAGCTTGAGCGCGTCGTCCCGTACCTGGGCGACCACGCCTTCGTCGAGCTGGAGGTCGATACGCTTCAGCAGTTCGACGTGGCCCTGACGCTGCCGGTGAACATCATCCTGCTCGATAACATGACGCTCGAGCAGCTTCGCTACGCCGTCGAACGCCGCAACGCCGCCGGGCTCAAGGACCGCATCGTGCTGGAGGCCTCGGGCGGGGTGAAGTTGGAGAACGTCCGCGCCATCGCCGCCACCGGCGTCGAGCGGATCGCCATCGGCGCCATCACGCACTCCGCCGGCGCCGTCGACATCGCCCTGGACATCGAGCTGGACTAGCAGTTCAAACAGGGTGGCGGCCTTCCCAGAATCGGGGTGGCGGCCTTCCTAGGCCGCCACCTAACACGGCGTTGGCAGCGGCTTGCCGTTCGGCGCTGTCAGACCTGGCTGAGCCCCGGGGCTTGTATGGGTGCCGTGGCTTGCGAGGCCGTACTCGGCCGAGCAACCACGCCACGGCCACCAGGCAGCGTTGCGTGGTTGCTGCGCTACGCTCCGCAAACCACGGCACCCATAGTTTCGATCTTGACGACACACTAGGCTATACATGACGCATGACCCACTCGGACAGAATACTGGAGCTGCTCTACGATCGCCCGCACGCGTTTGTCCTGGTGGACGAACTCGCCGCGGCGGCCAGGCTGTCGCGCACGCAGTTGGAGCGGGCCATCGAGCATCTGAGGCAGGGGGGATTTGAAATCGAACGCTCCCCCGCGCACGGGGTGCGGCTGTGCCGGCCGCTGCCGCTGAGCGCTCACCTCATCGAACGCGGGCTCCACGTCCGCCGCGTCGGGAGGAATGTCATCTCCTTTCCCGAGGTCGATTCCACCAACGACGTCGCCTTCGATGCGGCTGCCCAGCCGGATTCCGACGGGCTGGTGGTCCTGGCCGAGTCACAGCGTCGCGGCCGCGGGCGACTGGGCCGCCACTGGGTCAGCCCGCCGCGGGCCAACGTCCTGCTCAGCGTGCTGCTGCACGACGCGTCGGCCCGCCTGCCGCACGAGGCCCTGACGATCGCCGCGGGCGTGGCGACGGCCGAGGGCGTCGAGGCGGCGTGCGGCGTCTCCTGCCGCCTGAAGTGGCCCAACGACGTGCTGGTTGGCGCGGGCAAGCTCGCGGGCGTGCTGGTGGAGATGCGGCGGTCAAAAGGCGGCCGCTGCTTCGTCGTCGGCATCGGCATCAACGTCAACGCCGCCCCGCCGCGCGACGCCATCGGCGCCGCGGCCACGTCGCTGGCAGAGGTCACCGGCGAGGCGGTCGAGCGCATCGAGGTCGTGCGCCGCGTGCTGCAGCGACTGGATCACTGGGTGCACATCGCGGGGGATGCCTCCACGACGGCAGCGCTGCACGCGGCGTGGAAGTCGCGGTGCGACATGATCAACCAGCGGCTCACGGTGCAGTGCGCCGGCGTCCGCTATGAAGGCCGCGTGTTGGACGTCAGCCCGCTGGAAGGCCTGGTCCTCTGCTGCGACAGCGGCCAGACCGTCTGCCTGCCGGCCGAGCAATCGACGATCCTCAAGTAGTCCCCCGGCTCGGGTGCATTCGTTTCCAATGGCACCCCTGGACCTTTGCGCAAGGCAAACCTCGAAGTCGCTCCGCTAGCGCTGTTCGCCCCGTATACACTCGCCGCGCGGTGATGTATAACATGGGACATCCGCAACGTTCATGAAAGGGCGAGACTATGACCTGGGTATACATTGGCGTGGCCGTGTTCATCGTGCTGGTGCTGATCACGATCTACAATTCGCTCGTATCCAAGCGCGTGCAGTGCCAGGAAGCCTGGAGCCAGATCGACGTGCAGCTCAAGCGGCGGTACGACCTCATCCCCAACCTGATCGAGACGGTCAAGGGCTACGCCGCCCACGAGAAGGAGACGCTCGAACGCGTCATCACCGCCCGCAACCAGGCCATCGCCACCTCGGGCATCCATAACAAGGCCGCGGCCGAGGACATGCTCTCGGGCGCCCTGCGGCAGCTGTTCGCCCTCTCCGAGGCGTACCCCAACCTGAAGGCGAACGAGAACTTCTCCCAGCTTCAGGAGGAACTCGCCAGCACCGAGAACAAGATTGCCTTCTCGCGCCAGCACTACAATGCGTCGGCCGGCGTGTACAACACCGCGCGGCAGACGTTCCCCAGCAACCTGGTCGCCGGGATGTTCGGCTTCAACGCGCAGGAATACTTCCAGGTGGAAGACGCCGCCCAACGCGAACCGGTGAAGGTGAAGTTCTAACAGCGGGTCACCGGCTACGGCTTGCCGGTTATGTATCGAGTGACGCCATGATTGAGACCTTCAACACCCTGATCGCCCGCAACAAGCGCAACAGCCTGCTGCTGATCTTCTGTTTCATGCTGTTCTTCGTGGGCATGGGCGTGCTGATCGGCCAGGTGTGGGGCGGCGGCGATGAGGGCGTGCGCATCGGCGTGCCCGTGGCGACGGGCGCGATCGCCTTCATCCTGACGATGCTGAGCTACTACAGCGGCTCGGCCGCCTTGCTGGGCGTCAGCCACGCCCGGCCCATCGCCAAGTCGGACGACCCGCAGCTGTTCAACGTGGTCGAAGAGATGTCGCTCGCCGCGGGCGTTCCAATGCCCAAGATCTACCTTATCGACGACACGGCGATGAACGCGTTCGCCACCGGGCGCAACCCCCGCAACGCCGTCGTCGCCATCACCACCGGTCTTCGCAGCAAGCTCACGCGCGACGAGCTCCAGGGCGTGATCGCCCACGAGCTCAGCCACGTCCGGCACTACGACATCCTCTACGCCATGCTGATGGCCGTGATGGTGGGCACGCTGGTGATGCTCTGCGATGTCTTCCTCCGCAGCATGGTGTACGGCGGCTCGCGCCGGCGTTCCAGCCGCGACGACCGCGGCGGCGGCGGGGGCCAGGTGATCCTGGCCGTGCTGGCGCTGCTGCTGGCGATCCTGGCGCCGATCCTGGCCCGGATCATCCAGATGGCGCTCTCGCGCCAGCGCGAGTACCTCGCCGACGCCGGCAGCGTCGAGCTCACCCGCAACCCCGACGGACTGGCCAGCGCGCTGGCGAAGCTTTCGGGCGACACGGAGGTGCTGGAGGTGGCGAACCGCGCGACAGCCCCGCTGTACATCGTCCACCCGATCAAGCTTCACGAGGACCGCGCCAAGAGCATCTTCGACACCCACCCGCCCGTCCGCGACCGCATCGCCCGCCTCCTGTCGCTGCGGTGATCGATGCCGCGCGACCTCACTCCCCGAGCTTCGCCGCAAAATCCTCAAGGCTGCTGTACGGCGTGCCGACCGGCGTGCGCGTCGCCCCGATAAATCGCACCGTGAAGCGGCGGGGCACGGCCAGGCGGGCCAGACCCACGTCGCCCGTGATGATCTCGGCCGGGGCGTGGCGGGCGGAATCCAGCCCCAGCGCCGTCGCGAGATAGACCATCGCCATCTCCGCCCCGGCGACGAGATCGTTGGTGCACAGCACGGGGCGGACGTCGCCGCTGGCGCGAAGCCGCTCGCGGAACTTGAGATACTCCGCCGGCGGCCCCGGGTGGATGTACGCCACCGATCCCTTGCTCTCGAGGCGCGAGATCACGCGTGTCACGACCTCGGCCGCGCTTGGCGGCTGCACCAGCAGCGCGTCCAGGATGTAAACCGGGCGGTCGGCCGGCACGACCACGATCTGCGACCGCGACGTCAGGAATGAAAACCCGCCATAGGGCACGCCGCTGACGTCGAAGTTGTAGACGCCCGGGCGCTCGACCTTGGGCGACAAGCGGAAATCCTTCCCGTCCATCAGTGCCTGGCTGCGGGGCGTCCCCTCCAGGCCGCTGAGCATCATGTAGCCCGTGATCCTGCTGGGAAGCTGCGGCACGAAGTCGGCCACCACGCGGACGGTGAACCCCTCGCGCACCAGGCCGTCGGGCACGCACAGACGGCTGGGCCCGCCGGCAGGCAACGAAACCGCCGCGGCCATCGCCACGGCCACCGCCGCGACGACGCCCGAGCCGACCACGGCCAGGAGGCACCCGCGGCACAGCAGGCCGATCATGTTGCGGCTGTCTTCGCTCATGCCTCGATTATGCGGCGGCGGCCGCACGGGGGCAAGCGCGGCGGCAAGGACGTTTTTGTCGCCATTTCGTCATCGGGCGACGATTTCGTCGGGCGGCCTCAACCCCAGGCAGCGAGCGACTGACTGTAACTCATTCGATTGCATGCTCTTGCGCGGAGAGGCCGTTCTGGCACGGCCTCTGCATAGGAAGGGGGAGCCCGTGGTGCTGGGCGCAATCAATAAACGGCCGGCGATGCCGGCACAAGAACCGCGCGAGCGGACAAAGGAGATGCGATGAAACGCTGCACGCTGATGCTGGTGACAGGGATGCTCACCATGGCCTGCCTGGCCGTCACGGCCCGGGCCGAGGACACGAAGAACTGGATGGCCTTCGCCGACGATGTGAAGAAGTCCGCCGACGCCAACGCCGCACAGACGCAGGCCAAGAGCGAGACCACGGTCGCCAAGGGCGAGGAAGCGCCGCCGGAATGGTCCAAGCCCATCCCGCTGAGCTTCAGCCTGGGCTACACGATGGTGAGCGACTACGTCTTCCGTGGCGTGAACTACAGCGAGTTCCAGGGCGAAGGCCGTGAGGGCCTCAATCACCAGCTGTCGGCCGGGACGGAGCTGGACCTCGCCAGAGGCGGGGCGTTCGGCTTCACGACGTGGTTCGAGTTCTACGCCTTCCAGGAGAACAGCAACTTCAGCGAGACCTCGCACAACAATCTGCAGGAGGTCGATTACACGCTCTACTACAAGTACGACCTGTCGAAGCTCAACGAGAAGATCCCGCTGGTCGTGGAGACGGGCTGGATTTTCTACACATTCAACCAAGCCAAGGGCGACGCCTACCTTACGCAGGAATGGTACGCCAAGCTGAGCCTTAACGACGCCTCGCTGTTCGGCGCCGAGGACAACGTGCTCAACCCCTACGTCGCTTATTACATGGACGTGGATGATTACCAGGGAAGCTGGATCGAGATCGGCGTCAGCCACGACTTCGCCCTCAGCAAGCTCGGCTGCAAGGATACGCCGTTCCTGAAGGACATCACGATCACGCCCTCGGCTGTGCTGGGCATCGACCACCGCTACTACACCGCGTCCAACGACGACGGCGACAGCCTCCTGGGCAAGGGCACCCGCCTGGCCAACATCGTGTACGGCCTGGCCGTGAAGTATGACCTGGGCAGCGCCCTGAACATCCCGGCCAAGTACGGCAAGTACGGCGTCGCGGGATTCGTGAACTACAGCCAGCCGCTGGCCGACGGCCTGCGCGAGACCGTCATGGATGACGAGTTTTACGGCGGCCTGTCGCTGACGTTCGGCTGGTAACGGCCGCTGGAACGCAGGTTCCTTACGAGCCCCGGGCAATTCCGCGCCCGGGGCTTGTTTTATGTCTCGGAATCCATTTCACTATGCCGATATTGGAGACGGCAGCCGCCACGTCGTTCACGGCAGCGCGTCCAGAAGACGAAGTTCGTCGGGGCCGCCATATCGCATCGTGGTGAGCAGACTGCATTATTTCAGGCCGGCCGGGCCGGCGCAGACGCCGCTGACGCGGCTCAAAAGGAGACCACATGAGACGCTGCACAATGATGCTGGTGACAGGGATGTTCACCATGGCCAGTCTGGCTGTCACGGCCCGGGCCGAGGACACGAAGAACTGGATGGCGTTCGCCGACGACGTGAAGAAGTCCGCCGACGCCAACGCCGCCGGGACGCAGACCAAGAGCGAGACCACGATCGCCAAGGGCGAAGAGGCCCCGCCGGAATGGACCAAGCCCATCCCGCTGAGCTTCAACGTCGGCTACACGATGGTGAGCGACTACATCAGCCGCGGCGTGAACTACAGCGAGTTCAAGGGCGAGAAGCATGAGGGCCTCAACCACCAGCTGACGGCCGGGACGGAACTGGACCTCGACAAGGGCGGGGCGTTCGGCTTCACGGCCTGGTTCGAGTTCTACGCCTACCAGGAGAACCAGAACTTCAGCCCCACGTCGCACAACAACAACCAGGAAAACGATTACACGGTCTACTACAAGTACGACCTGTCGAAGCTGAACGAGAAGATTCCGCTGACGGTGGAACTGGGCTGGATCTTCTACACCTTCAACCAGGTCAAGGGCGACGCCTACCTGACGCAGGAATATTACGTCAAGCTCAGCCTCGACGACGGCAAGCTGTTCGGCACCGAGGATAACATCCTCAACCCATACATCGCCTATTTCCAGGATGTCGATGATATCCAGGGAAGCTGGATCGACATGGGGATCAGCCACGACTTCGCCCTCTCGAAGCTCGGCTGCAAGGATACGCCGTTCTTCAAGGACATCACGATCACGCCGGCGGGGGTCCTGGGCATCGACCATCGCTACTACAGCGCGGAGAACGACGAAGGCGAGAGCATCCTGGGCCGGGCCACCCGCCTGGGCAACATCGTCTACAGCCTCACCGTCGCCTACGACCTGGGCAGCGCGTTGAGCATCCCCGAGAAATACGGCACGTACGGCATCGCGGGCTTCATGAACTTCAGCCAGCCGCTGACCCAAGGCCTGCGCGACACGATCATGAACGACGAGTTCTACGGCGGCCTGTCGCTCACGTTCGGCTGGTAATCGCAGACATCTTTCCGATCCGATTTCATCACCCCCGGGCGGCCTCGCCTGGGGGTGTTTCATTTCGGCCAGTTCGCCTTCAAAAGAAAACCGAAATGCAGGCGGGATTATAGGATTCAGAGGATTCAGAGAGATTTCTTCTTTCCCTTCTTGAATCCCTTTAATCCTCTGAATCCTCCTCAATCCCGCTCTCTTTCTTCTCCCGACCCTGGCCTGCCGCACTCCGCCCGCGCATGAAGACACCGCAGCCCAGCGGCCGCAGTCGCTGGGCGGGGGCGGGTGTGACAGAGATGGCGTCAGCCGCTACTTCGCGGCGGCGGCCAGGCGGCGGAGGCGTCGCTTGAGGTCGTGGATCTGCCTCCGCGTCGCGGCCCGCTGCGTCTCGGGGCCGGTGGTGGCGCGGGGCTTGATCTTGCGGATGACGGCCTTGAGCTTCGCCTTGTCGCCGCCGGAGGCGATGTGATGCATGGGGATGTTCAGGACCTTGCACAGCAGCGGCAACAGGTGGTCCTTGTGCATCACGCTGAAGCCTTCGAGTTCGGGGTTCTCGATCCCCTTGGCGATCTCGCGGAGATCGGCCACCGTCAGATCCTTCAGCTGATCATACGTGTACGTCGCCATACGAAAACTCCTTAATCCCGCCGCTGGGGCGGGTGCGTTTTCCAAATGACTACTACCCGTGCCCAGCATGATAGCGACGGCCGCCGCGCGGTTCAACAAGCGCAGGGGGACGATTTTCTTGGACTCCTCCGCCCCCGCGCGGGAATATGTAAATACCTTCGGCGGCCGCGGCGGCACGAGCGGTGGTCGATGCGGGGAGATCGTCATGAAACTTCATGCGTGGTGCTACGCGTTGCCGGCGGCGATGGTGATGCAAGCGGCCTTGTGCGGCGGCCAGACGAGCCAACCGGCCGCCGTCACCGCCGACCCCAACATCGTTGCAGCCGTCGCCGCGGCCAACAACGCCTTCGCCGTCGATCTCTACCACCGCATCGCCGGCAAAGATGCCAACGCCGCGATGGCGGAGAACGTCTTCTTGTCGCCCGCCAGCATCCACATGTGCCTGGCGGCAGTGCACAGCGGGGCCCGCGGCAAGACTGCCGCGCAACTTGGCGAGGTCCTGCACCTTCCGCAGGCGCCCGAAAAGACTGCTTCCGATTATGCTCAACTCATCGAAGCCCTCCGCCCGCGTACCCCCAACCGGCAGAGCGTGCCCTACGAACTGTCCGCTGCCAACGGCCTGTGGGTGGGCAAGGGCATCGTGTGCAAGCCCGCCTACATGGCCGGGCTCAAGCGAGGCTTTGCGGCCGAGATAAAGATGGCCGACTTCACCGATGGCCCCGGCGCGGCCAAGTCCATCAACGACTGGGTCGCCCTCAAGACCCACGACCGCATCAAGGACATCATCACCCCGGCGGCGTTCACGCGCGACACGGCGATCGTGCTGGCCAACGCCATCTACTTCAAGGCTGCCTGGGACCAAGAATTCTCCACCACCCAGACCGAGAAGTTCTATGTTTCGCCCTCAGAGAACCTATCCGTCGTGATGATGCACGAGACGGCCGTCTATCGCTACAAGGCGACTAAGGCAGTGCAGGTCGCGGAACTGCCGTACAAGGGCCAGCAGATGTCGATGGTCGTGATACTGCCCATGGCGCGATACGGATTGGCCGCGTTGGAGAAGGATCTCACCAGCGAGACGCTCGCCTCCTGGACGGCCGCCCTGCAGCGAACGAACATTGAGGTGATCCTGCCTGGTTTTGAGTTCACCAGCCGTTTCAACCTGGTCAAGACGCTGGGGGCCATGGGCGTCACCGACGCGTTCATCGAGGGCAAGGCGAACTTGAGCGGGGCCTTGGACGACCCGCGTTCGCATGTTGGGGGTGTGGATCATCAAGCCTTCGTCGCCGTGGACGAGTCCGGCACCGAGGCCGCCGCCGCGACCGTCACGAGCTTCTTTGGGGTCACCAACCTGGCCGAGAAGCAACCTAACCGAATCTTCCGCGCGGATCATCCCTTCCTGTTCCTTATCCGCCACAACGCCACGGGTGAGATATTGTTTATGGGCAAGGTCGTGCGGCCGAACGAGGTTAAGGAAAAGAAGGACGCCGCGCTCAGCCAGCCGGCGAACAGTAGATAGAGCTGATGTGCGTAAATGAGTCGGACGCCGGCTTGTCCGTTCGGCGCTGTCGATCTTGTCCACGATGACAAACAGCGCCCGACGCACAAGCCGCCGTCCACCTTTCGAGACCAGATGAACCGTGCGGGACCACCAATCGGTTCCAGAGGAGAGGCCGATGAAATCGTTGTCAAAGATGATCGTGGGCTCAGCGGTGTTCGCGGGCCTGTTGCTGGTGGCCGGGAGTGCGTCGTGGGGGCAGGGCGCGGCGTCGAGGCCCGTTTCTGTGGCCACAACCATCCCGACCACCGCGATGAGCGACGCCGACGCCGAGGCCGCGATCCTGGCGAAGCTGAACGGCATGCGCCTCGGGAAGACCTCGTTCGATGGCTTCGCCTTCGGTGAGGTCATCACGTGGCTGCAGGCCCAAACGCAGGTCCCGCTGAGAGTGAAGTGGAGCGTGCTGGAAACCTGCAGCCCCCCGATCACGGATGAGACCACGGTCAAGTGCCAGCTGCCGGAGAACTGCACCGCGGCCCAGGCCTTGGACATTCTGCTGGAGGCCGTCGGAGGGTCCACGACGAGCCCGACCTTCATCTACGACCGGGGCAGCTTGCTGATCTCGACGAAGGAGGATTTGGCCACCGTTCGATACCGAACCACCAAGATCTACGACGTCCGCGATCTACTGGTAAGCATGAGCGGGGGCATCGGCGCGGCGGCCCCCGAGCCGCAGCCAACCACCGAGCCCTTTGAACCGGCCCTCGCGCCGGCTGAACCTGATTTTGACCAGGCGGCCAGGTTGCTCACGGCAATGATCACATCGACGGTGGACCCCACCAGCTGGCGCGGTGACGCCGGCGGCGACATCGGCTCCATCCGTTCGGTGGGCACGAAGTTGATCGTCACGCAGATCTCCGCCAACCACAGGGCCATTGCCAAGCTGCTGGCGGAAATGGGCGAGCCTGACTGGCCGCAGATGCGGGCGAAGCTTCGCCAGTCGATCCCGAAGATTGATATGAACGCGGTGACGCTGGCCGACGCCGTCAAGGTGATGCGTCAGCACACGGGCCTGAACATCGTCATCGACCCCGTCATCGCCGCCGCCAAGACCCCGCCGCTGACTTTGGAAGCCCGCGACCTCACCGGCGAGCAGGTCCTCAACCACCTCTGTCGCATGGCCCGCGTCCACTGGGCCCTCAGCGACGGGGCCGTGTGCATCTACCCGCCGCGGTGATCCCGAAAATGGCCGGCAGGCATGCCATTTGCACCATCATGGACGAGCCACCCTTCGACTGCCAAAATGTGCGCCGGATGTGAGGAAGACGCCGGGTTCCTTTTGCAGGATGTGCCGGGAGAGCAATGAGGGGGTAAGCGCCGGGTTCGTTTTTCAGGCGGGCCCGGGTCGCCCTTCGAACCCCCAAAACGAGTTTGGGGGTGACACCGGTTGGGCTCCTATGGCATGGCCGGCGCCGGGTTCGATTTGCCAAGAGGCGAATGGAGGGTCGGTGCCGCTTTCGCACCCCCAAACAAGTTTGGGGGTGGCACCGGCCGGGCTCGTATGGGCACGGCGGGGGCGTCGGGTTCGTTTTGCCAAGAGGTGAATGGAAGTCGGTGCCGCTTTCGCACCCCCAAAACGAGTTTGGGGGTGGCACCGGCCCGGCTCGCGTGGGCTCGGAGGGCGCCGGGTTCGATTTACCGGCGAGTGGTGGCGGGCTGGGCCTGCCTGCCGCAGGCAGGAAGGCCGCCACCCCAGGTTCGCCAAGTGCGAAAGAGCGGCCCGGGGAGGCGGCGGCGGGGGTTCAACCTAGGCCGGTGGGTCGGACGCATTGCGTCGGGCCGACGTACGAGCTAATGTAACGTTAAAGAAAGGTTCCCATGAACGCCAACCTCCTGCGACGTGCGATCATCCTCTTGGGGCTGTGTGCGATGCTGCTGCCCGCGGGCCCGGCGACGGCGGAACAGCCCACCAGCATGCCCGTGGGCGACCGCACCTACCAGGTGCTGGCAGCCCCCGACGCCAAGGCCGGGCAGGGCCTGCCGCTGGTCGTTTACATCCCCTCGTCGTCGGCGCCGCAGATCGAGGCCTTCGTCAAGGACTACTGGCCAATGCTGCGTGACCGCAAGTGCGTCGTCGCCATCCCGACGGCCAAGGACCCC
>CAZTVF010000085.1:0-24052 GCA_964616985.1 uncultured Planctomycetaceae bacterium | reverse complement strand
AACGCCTGCTCGGGAGCCTGGCCCGCCAGGAGCGCCGGGATCGCTTCGGTCTTAAGCTGCTCCCAGGCGGCGGGATCTCGGAAGAAGCTGGTCACGCCGATGAGCAGCTCCTTGAAGAGCAGCTCCAACTCCTGGGGGTTCTCCTGGAGGAACCGGACGTAGTCAGCGATCTTGCCGATCTGGTGAGCGCCCATCCGCCGCTCGATCCTGCGGTGGATGGTGTTGCTCTTGTACAGGGAGAAGTCCTGACCGGTCTGAGCCCGCAGCAGAATGCAGATCTTCTCGATGGCGCTGAGGGTCTTGCTCTCCAGCGTCGGGCCAGGCTTGGCGATCCGCGGAAGGTGACGGAGGACCGTGATGATCTTGGCGGGTAGTTCTTCCACGGGGGCGACGACATCGGCCAGGCCGGCGTCGATGGTGCTTCGGGGCATGCTGTCGAACTTGGCCGATGCCGGGTCCTGAACGAACACGACCCCCGCCTTCTCCTTGATGGCCTTGAGGCCCAGCGTGCCGTCGCTGCCCATGCCCGAGAGGATGACCCCGACGCTCCGCTCCTGCTGGTCATCGGCCAGCGAACGGAGAAAGAAGTCAATGGGAAGCCGCAGTCCTCGTGGAGTCGCCGGGGCCAGCAAGTGCAGGATTCCGTGCAGGATCGCCATGTCCTTGTTGGGTGGGATCACGTAAACGCAGTTAGGCTGGACCTTGGTGCGGTCCTTGACCTGGGTTACCTGCATGGGAGTGGTGCGCTGCAGCAGTTCGGCCATGATGCCCTTGTGCGTCGGGTCCAGGTGCTGCACAATGACAAAGGCCATGCCGCTGCCTTCGGGCACGTTTTTCAGGAACCGCTCCAGGGCTTCAAGCCCTCCGGCTGAAGCGCCGATGCCGATGATGGGGAAGGAGGAGGCCTTCTCGTGCGGCGGCGTTTTCTGGGGGCCGGGCTTGGCCGATTTGGCGCGGGCGGGCCGAGGCTTCCTTTGCTTCGTCATGGTCACGACTCCTGCGCCAGGCGTCCCGGCGTTTCGTCGCGGCGGCAGATTGTCGGCCCCAGCAAGTGGGCTCTTTAGTTCTGCCGGATGTGCGTAGCCACATCAGAAGTGCCGTTGCCTTTCCTGCGCGAGTTCGATTCTACGCTTACGGTGGGCAGAAGGCACGACAATCATTTGCGGGGCGCCGCCGCAAACGTCGAGCCAATACGCATATGCCATCACGCGGCCGGCCGCGTGGCCGATCCCGGCAATGCCATGGCCGACGCCGCATGGATCAGTTCCTCGATCTGGAATGGCTTGAGGAGGCGAGGAATACGCAGCCTCTCCAGCAGGGCCATCGCCGCCCGGTCGAACTTCATGCCCGTGAGGACAAGCGTGCGCCGGAGCAGGCCGGGAGCGATCGCCCGGAGGAACTCGATCACCTTCAGGCCGTCCGGTTGCGGCATTCCCAGGTCGAGGATCACCAGATCGAACTTCATCAACAGTATAAGGGAGATCGCGGCCGTGCCGCTGTTGGCCGGCACTACGGACGCGCCCTGGTCAACCAGGATCTCGCCCACGAGTGATGTGATGTTGGGGCTGTCATCCACCACGAGGATTTGCAGGCCTTTGAGAACTTCGGTTTGGGTCACCATGACTGATCTCCTTCTTGCCTCTTGGTCGGTCAGATTCGTTCTCACCGTTCGACGCAATTCGGCACTCAGTGCCTTCTGTCGCAGACAAGCGGCAGATTCGGATATGCCCAGGACGCATCCGATCTCACGCAGCGTCAGGCCGTCGGCGTAGTACATCAGCAGGAGTTGCCTGTCTTGGGCGGCCAGGCGCCGCAGGGCCGAACGAAAGAAGTCCCTGGCGTTCAGGGCATCCGTCAGCCCGGGAGAGGGATCGTCGGAGACAGGCAGGTTCTCTCGGGGGAGTTGCGCGGCGGCACGGTAGCAGGCGTCTTCATCGACCATTGGTGGACTCCTTGCCAGTTCAGAACTGACACGACTCCAACCAACGGTCGCTCCAACGGCCTGGTAATCGTCTTGGCTTTCTGCCTCCGTGCCGCCGTTCTTCTTGAGGCGTGGTATTGTACTGGACCGGGGTTGCCAGAGCAAGGAAGAAAGCTACAAATACTACATATTCTTCAAAACTATCTTGTTTCATCGCAGGGTAGCACTTAGACTCCTCGTGGCAGGATCGCAAGGCACCGACGAGCGTGGAGCGCAGGCATAGAGCAATGGCGAAGGCACTATCGACATCCAAGGTGGCGCGGCTGATCGGCGCGGGCGTGATCTCGGTTGTGAACTGGATCAACCAGGGGCAACTTAAGGCGGGACGGACGCCCGGAGGCCACCGGCGCGTCACCGTAGAAGATCTGATCGAGTTCCTTCGCCGTCATAACCTTCCAATCCCGCCGGAATTGACGCCTTCGGCGCCCAAGGTGCTCGTGGTCGATGACGAGCCCGCCGTCCGGGAGTGGATTCGCGACGAAATCAAGGAAAGGCATCCCGACTATGAGGTCAAGGAGGCCAAGGACGGTTTCTCGGCCGGCGAACTGGTCGGCACCTGGAAACCCGACGTAGTCATCCTGGATCTCCGCATGCCCGGGATGGATGGCTTGGAGGTGTGCAGCCGAATTAAGGCCAGGGACGACACCAGGAATACGGACGTAATAGCGATCACGGCATATTACTCGCCCAAGGTGAAGAGCGAAATCCTGAAATGCGGGGCGCGGGTCTGCCTCGAAAAGCCGCTAAGCTCCGACGTGCTGCTGGCGGAGTTGGAGGCGGCACTCCGCCGCTGAGCGAAGGCCGCTCGGCCATGGTTCGGCTCGATCGGTCGGCTTCGCCGTGGCCGGGGGCTTGGGCCAACCGGCGCAGGACTTCCGGCCGCGCATCAGGGTGTTGCCTGCGGGACTCTCGATTCGCTCAGACCTTCCTGGCAAGCCTTGACGCAGTTCCGGCCGGCGGACTTGGCGCGGTATAGAGCCTCATCGGCGGTCTGGATCATCTCCTCGGGCGACTTAAGCCCGTCATGACCTGTGACGCCGAAGCTGACGGTGACATCCACGGCCTTGCCGCGGACTTCCAGAGGCTGTGAACAGATGCTCGTCCGCAGTCTCTCGGCGAAGTCAACGGCCGCCTGGGCGGTGGTTTCCGGAGCGACGACGACGAACTCCTCTCCCCCGTAACGGGCCGCCATGTCGGACTCGCGGCAACCCGCGGCCAGCAGACGGGCCACCTGGCGCAGCACCTCGTCGCCAGAGGGGTGCCCGAACCGGTCGTTGACGTTCTTGAAATGATCGATGTCCGCCATGATGACGGACAGGTGCCCGCCATGCCGCACGTGCCTGGCCCACTCCTGTTGAAGGCGCTCGTCCAACGCCCGCCGGTTGGGCAGGCCCGTCAACGGATCGATCTTGGCGTGCGTGATCAACAGGTCTTGCATCTGCTTGGTGCGCAAGGCGGCGTTGACCCTCG
This sequence comes from uncultured Planctomycetaceae bacterium, assembly GCA_964616985.1. Lineage (GTDB taxonomy): Bacteria > Planctomycetota > Phycisphaerae > SM23-33 > SM23-33 > CAZTVF01. The sequence continues at coordinate 20,601 of CAZTVF010000085.1, read as the reverse complement.
CCCGAAGCTCAAAGGCGTCGAACGGCTTGGTCACGAAGTCCACCGCGCCGATGTTCAGCCCCTTGACCTTCTCCTACGGCCCGCCGGAGCCGGCGAGGAAGATGACGGGGACCATGCACAAGCTGGCATCCGCCTTCAGTCGTCGGCAAACGTCAAAGCCGTTCAGGTCCGGCATATCTACGTCCAGCAGGATCAGGTCCGGACTCTCGCGCCCGGCCGCCGCCAGCCCGTCCTTGCCGCCTCCGGCACAGAGGATCTCGTGGCCTTCGTGGGCCAGTCGGGTCTTGGCCACAGCCAAAGCGTCGGGGCTGTCATCGATGATGAGTATCTTCATTTCTTCCTCGCATTCTGGGGCACCGGTTTCATCGCGTGTCCCGCCTGAATCCTCTCGCACAGATTCGCCACCTTGCTCAACATCAGCATGGCCCCCTCGGTGTCCTGCTGCTTTGCGTGTGATTCGAGTTCGCGAGCCGCATCGGTCAGGCAGGCGTAGCCGTAGCTTCCGCCGGCGCCCTTGAGTTGATGGGCGGCCCGTTGACGGCCGTATTCTCGTCGATGAGCAGCAGGCCCATCGGAGACGAGTCAAAGATTATCTTCAGGTTCTGGCGCTCTCGAACCAGCATCTCATTCACTTTCTTCTGTTCACTAATGTCGCGCCACAGGCAATGTAGAACAGTCTTGCCTTGGTAGTTGATCGGGGTCAGGGAAACCTCCACGGGGAAGTCCTCTCCGTTTGCGCGACGATGCGACCACTCAAAGCGATGAAACCCTTGCTTGAAGGCCGTCTGCATCATCTCGTTGGCCTTCTCAAATGAGTCACGTCCATCAGGTTGTATTGACGGAGACAGTTGCGAGGGGTGCGTCATCAGGAGCCTGTCTCGGCTGGAGTACCCAAGCATTCGCGCCGTGGCCTCGTTGCAGTCGACGAACTTATCGCCATCGATTATGAGAATGGCGTCGTTGGAGGCGTACAAGATGTCCATGAATCGTTTGTTGCTTTCCTGCAGAGCTTCTTCGGCCTTGAGACGCTCCAGCCAATGACTGAGAATTTTGGCGACTGCATCGACCAAGTTCTGCTCTTCGGGTAGACAGAAGGGCTTGTCTTCGATGTAGAAGACTGATAATCGCCCGCAGGCGTTCCCGGCCACCACAATATCTGCGTGAAGACCACGCGTCAGCCCCTCCACCGATCTTCCGGAAGTGAACCGCTGGTCCCCAAGCGTGATGAGAGCCGCCGCGCTTTGGGGGTATCCCATCCCTGGGATCAGTTCTTCGACCGTGTGTTGGCACAGTTGCTCCACAGAGAGACCGGGTTGCAGGCCGTCACGCACATGCTGCAAACACGTCAGTTCCCTCACGCGCTCCCGCAGGACCGTCTTGACCTTGTATTCGGCCGTCACGTCGTGGAAGACCAGCACCGCGCCGCGGATTCGGCCTTGGGCGTCGCGGATCGGGGCGGCGCTGTCGGCGATCTGACGCTCGGCACCGTCTCGGGCGATCAGGACTGTGTCATTGGCCAAGGCGACAACTTCGCCGGTTACCAGCGCCTTGGCCAGAGGGTCGGGGACTGGTTCGCGGGTCCGGGCGTTGACGATGCGGAAGATTTCGGCCAAAGGTTTGTCAGCGGCTTCCGCCAGCGGCCAGCCCGTCAACTGCTCCGCAACAGGGTTCATCCGAACCACCCGGCCGTCGGTGTCCGTGGCGATGACCGCATCTCCGATGGAGTGAAGGGTGATCGACAAGTCCTCCTCCCGCTCTCTAAGGGCTTGCTCGGATCTCCGGCGAACCGTCATCTCCTCTTGCAGGCGATGATTTGCCCCAGCCAGATCCGCTTGGGCCGTCTCTGCCAGGACTATTGCCTCATTCTGACGGAGAACATGTCTCGCGATCTTGCGGGATCCAGCCAAGAGCCCTCCAAGCCCCAAGAGCAATGCGGTTCCGTAGCTCACAGCCGTTACGAGCATCCCGCCGGCTGCAGTCGCACGGAATGGTTCGAGTGGGACTGACACGGCTATACCGCCTCGGAGGTCACCGATCTTGTAGCCTTGATCGGCGTGACACTTGAGGCAGCTCTGCTCAACGGGGAACGGCAACATCGTCCGCATGCGGGGCTTGTCGCCTGTGTCGTCCACGGCAACTATCCGCTTCAGTGTCCGATCTTCATTGAGGCTTCGCAATGCACCGGCCTCCCATGCGTCTGGGCCATTCTCTGGCCGTCTTGGATTCAGACTGGTGAGGTGACCAGGAGGCTGACCGTGCTGCGTCGCGAGCTCGTTGACGAGCCGGGTCATGTAGGCGGGGTTCATGAGCGTAAGCTTGCGCCCCGATGGCGTGCTGATGTCGCGTTCGGGGATGGTCGCCAGATAGGGATTGGGCGGCGTCTGTTCCGTTACCGCCGCATATACTCCGCCGAGATCGGCGTTCCATTGGCGATAGAAACGATCTCTTCCTGCAACTGCGTCGGTTTGAGCACCAGCCAGCGCCATCGACGACTTCTTCTGCTCGGAGATGTTCCAGGCAGCTAGTCCCACCAAAGTGGCAGTCCAGACTCCCGCAACCAGGAGCGTATACCTGCAAATCCTTAGGCGCGGAGGTTCAGATTCAGAATTCCCGGGTATGCGTGGCTTCATGCGACCTCCTGGATAGCCGGCGCGGTCTTGCCCGGCAGGAACAACGCCTCACGATGTGACTGGCACCATGCCATCGCAGCGGCTGCGATCTTCGGATCGAACTGCTTTCCGGCGCAGCGGGACAACTCAAAGAGCATCTTTTCGACGGGGTAGCCTTTCTTGTACGTTCGCTCCATCAGCATCGCGTCGATGCAGTCCGCAACCTGGATGATCCGGGAGACCAGCGGACTCTCCTCTCCGGTCAGGCCATCCGGGTATCCCTTGCCATCCCATCTCTCATGGTGATGTCGGACCAACTTTGCCTCATTGCCGAATAGCGTGATACTGGCCAGGATGTCGGAGCCGAGGGCCGGGTGACGCCGGATGAATTCGAATTCCTCGTCCATGAGCGCACCGGCCTTGGTGAGGATGTGGTCGGGTACCCCGATCTTACCAATGTCGTGGAGAAGGGAAGCGACACGCGCGGATTCCAGGGCCGAGCTCGACAAACCCATGGCCGCGGCAATGTTCACGGCGTAGTGAGCCACCTGTTCGCTGTGCCGACGCGTGTATGGATCCTTGGCCTCAACCGCGCGAACCAGGGCCTTGACGCTGTCCAGAGAGGCCCGTTTGGCTTGTGAACTCAGTTCCATCGCCGCTGCCGCCCGGTCGTGCAAGAGCGGACCCTCGGCTTCCCCGCCGAGAGCCCTTCTAACCACTTCCACCAGTTCGCCATTCCTGAACGGCTTTTCCACATAGTCATAGGCGCCGAGCAAGAGTGCTTGCGATAGGTGCTCCCTCTTTGAATGCCCTGTTATCAGCACCACCTTGCACGCCGGAGAATGCTTCCTGACGTGGGCCAGCAGTTCCAACCCCCCAAGCCGTGGCATTTGAATATCCGTAATCAGCAAATCGAAGGGCTGAGTCGTCCCCGCACTGCTGTCGATGAGTTGCACAGCGAGCGCCGAATCCGTTGTCGTCGAACACAGAAAGCCGTGCTCGGCAAGCTCGTCCTTGATCAACTCGGCCATCGCGGGTTCGTCATCCACGATCAGGATGTGTCCAGGTTTCGACTTCATCGGACTGCTCCTTTGTATCTTGCCCCGCGCAGCCTCTCGGCTGTCGCAGGGCGAGGTCATCTCATTTCGTGTTTGCTGACGTCAGTTGCTCTTCAAAGTTCAGGATTCGAATGCCGGTGCGAAGACGAATCTTCAGGTCCAGGGGCTCAAACGGCTTGAGAATGTAGTCATCCGCACCCGCAACCAGAACCCTGAGTAGTTCCTCACGTCTGTTGTTACTGGTCATCAGCAGGATGTATGGGATGGAGTTGCCCTTCGTCTGACGGATCTTCCGGCAGACCTCGTCCCCATCCATCTCCGGCATCATCCAGTCCAAAATGGCGAGCGTCGGCGCATCAGGCCGTTGAAGAAGCGCCCATGCCTCCGCGCCGTTGGCGGCCAAAACGACTTCGAAATGCGTTTCCTCAAGCAGGCCTTGCAGGAGGTTGCGATACACGGGGTCATCGTCGGCTACGAGGATTCGCATGGCGTACTCTCCTGGTTTGCAGCGGACAAGGTTCTCTCAAGTTCGAGCAGTGCTTTGTGCAGTTGCTGGAAGATCTCCAGCAGACGCTCCGTCTCCCCGAGCCGGCAGGCTTCTTCAAGCCTGACGGCACACGCCAAGGCCCGCTTGGCGCCAAGCAGGCCCAGCGAGCCCTTCCACCGGTGTGCCATTCCAGCAAGGAGTGTTTCGTTACGTGCCAGTGCGGCACTTTGGGCCGCCGGCAGTGTCACGCGGAGGTCTTCGAGGAACGTCGTGATGATGATGCCGACGGCCTTGCGGTTCCCATCCGCAAGCCGCAAAGCTTCTGAGGGATCCCACGCCAGTTCCTGTGGAGGAGGTTTCGGGGCGCTGGCAGGCGGCGGAGTCGATACCGTCTCGCCAACAACAACACCGCGGGAAGCGGCCTCAACCACGCGACGAAGCTGATCAGGCCAAAAAGGCTTGGAGATGTAATCGTCCATGCCGGCCGCCAGGCACCGCCCTCGATCGGTATCCAGGGCATGGGCTGTCATGGCGATGATGGGCGTCCGCCTTCCGCTATCCATTTCTTGCTGTCGAATCTGTGCCGTCGCCTCGATCCCGTTGATCCCTGGCATCTCAAGGTCCATCAGAACAAGATCGAATTCCTGACCTGCCATGGCCGAAATTGCCTCTTCGCCCGATCCTACGGTGTGAACGTTGTGCCCCCACTGGCCCAACAGAAGTGACGCTGCCTGCTGGTTGACGGGGTTGTCCTCCACCAGAAGGACTCGGAGCCTGGGGGCACCCGGGGATGAGTACTTAGTGATCACAGACCGGCCTTTCTGGTGCTCGGCATGTTGTACGGCTAGGCGAAGGGCGATGTGGAACTGACTGTCTTCAACCGGGATCCCAAGATAGGCGTCAATGCCTGTCCGAAGGCAGCGAACGGCGTCTCCGCGCAGTCCGGCTGGGCAGATTGCCGCCACCGCAACCTCCTCATACCCTTTCAGCGTGGACGCCAGCTCAGCAAAGGCAAAGGCATCCATTGATGGCTCGCTGCTGTCGAAAAGGATCAGGCCAAAGGGTTCTCCTCGGTCCTGGGCCTCTTTCATCGTCTTCAGGCCGCATTCCGCGTCCGCAACGCAGTCGGCCTTGGCAGCCCAGCCTCCGATAAGCCCCGAGAACCGACGCAAGTTGGCGGGAACGCCTGAGATCACAAGTGCCCGGACGTTCCTTAGCGATGGCAGCGTCGTCTTCTCAGTGTCCAAGACGTCGCCAGTCGCCAAATCGAACTTGGCGACGAACGTGAACACCGTTCCCTTGCCGGCCTCGCTGGCAACCGAGATCTTCCCGTCCATGAGTTCGACGAGTTGCTTGGCGATGGCCAGGCCCAGACCTGTGCTGTCCTTCCGCTGCGAGTCAGGGCCAGAGCACTGATAGTAGGGGTTGAATAACCGTTTCAGGTCGTCCGCCGACATGCCAGGTCCCGTGTCGCGGATCTCGAACCGCAGCGCAGCCCGGTCGGAACTGATTGCCTGGGGAGCGACCCGAACGAGCACTTCCCCGCCGCCGGCGAATTTGATGGCGTTGCCGACGAGGTTATTGAGCACCTGCCGCAGCCGGCCGGGATCGCCGGAGACGACCGATGGCACGCCCGGCGCGATCTCCCAGCGAAGCGATGAGCCCTTGTCCTTTGCCAGCATGGCCAGGGATGCGAGCGTGTTGGCTACGCACTCTGGCACATTGAAAGGTACGTGGCACAGTTCGAGTTTGCCCGCCTCGACCTTGGACATGTCCAGGATGTCATTGACCACGGACAGCAGCGAATCGGCGCATTCCGTGACCACGCCCAGGTATCTCTGCCGGTCGGCCGCACTATCGGCGCCCCGCGCCAACTCCGTCATGCTGATGATGCCGTTCATGGGCGTGCGAAGTTCGTGGCTCATCTTGGCCAGGAAGTTCCCTTTGGCCTTGCTGGCCTCTTCGGCCGCGCGTCGCCGGTGCTCCTCGAGCTGCGTATGGGCCAACTCGCTGCGATGGGCAGCGTATCCCGTGGCGAAGTACAGGAGCGCCAGGGCCACAATCAGGGCGTAGGTGATTCGTTCGTGCGAGGCGATCGGCACGGAGACGTCCGCTCTGGGTGAGCCCATAACCAAGCCGAACCTGCGACCTTCCAGGTTCACCGGGGCGAAGGCAATCAGCTCTTCGACGTGACTTTCCTCGCAAACGGCCTCTGCCAACCCGGAGCCGCCAGCCATGATGCATCGCCCCGCCACGTACGGAAGCAGGTCCACGTTGCGGACCCTTTCCTCCGGAGCATCGGCATTCTGAAGGGAATGAATGACCTGTCGATGCCCGGCGATAGTGTCGCCCCCGTAGATGATCTCGCCCGTGTCGGAGAGCATACAGCAAAGGCTGCGGTAGGTGGCGTTGGCCTTGGGTTGGCACTTGATGGCGACTGCCGCAATGTTCACGCTGGCCCGGAGCGTTCCCACCTGTTTGCCATCGAGTTCGATGGGCAGGTGAATGCTTAGGCCGTGATGCGACGCCAGGCGAGTAGTCGCGGCCTTCCCTGGATTATTACCATTCCGGGGCTCTGTGGGCAGATTGCTCCACAGCGTTGCCCCGTCAGCGTCCAGAACCTCCAGACCTTCCGCGGCAGCGCCTTCTTTGGCCAGACAAGACGAGAGGACCTCCTTCATCCCTGGGGCCAATCGGCAAACCTCTGGACGGCTCGCCATCGAAGCGAGCACGCCGCGGATGCCGACGATCTGGGCCTCCACGGCCTCGGCCCAGCTCCGAGCGACGTCCAGTTGCTGTCTCTGGAAATTGCGGACCATGCTGTCTTCGAACTTGGCGTGGTGGAATCGAAGAAGGGCCGCAAAGGCCAGACCGGCGGCAATCGTCAGAATGAGGGGGCGAACGAGGCGAGCGGTCTTGCGAAGAGCGCCTTCCCGGTGTTCCACATGGGAGATCGCTGATTCGCCCTCGGGCCGTGTCTTTGATACCACAGCCCTCGAACGCAGACGACATGCCCCGATCGCGCGCAAGATGCCCGGCCACAAGATGGCCATGCCCAACTGCTTCCAACCGACCTTCACCCACCGACATCATCGTCCATGATCGATGAGGGCTTTAGTAAAGCGGCAAATCGGGTATGATTTCCAACAACAAACTCGCGGCTATGCCCATACTGGCCTAAAGTTGAACGCGGAGTCGACGATAATGACAGGGGGCATCGGAAGCGTTTGCCACGAAAGCGACGTGGAGAAGAAATACGAGCAGGCACGGGTCGGAAGGAGTTTCCAACCTGACGGTGGCCCCTGGGTTAGGGTCGGGTCTTATCGGTGCGACCGTCTCGTGCCTGCTCGTTGGGTTTGTGTTGTGTTTTTCACTACATCGCGAGGGTGCTGATGCCGTCGAACCCTAGTTGGCTATGACCATGAGGACGTCAGGGCACACAAGGATTTCATAATGAGCCTCAACGCCGTCCGCGAAGCTGATCGTGCGCATGCCTTGCCGCCCGAATGCCTCCTCGAGCGCAGCCACGTAGACAGGGTCGTCATCTACGATTGCGGCACAGCCACCCCATTGATCGCTCATTCGACTCGTCCGAAGGTGTTCGTTTTCCATGGCTGACTCCTGTCCGAACGACGGAGATGCGCTTGGGAGATGTTCCGTCATTCTCCCAGAGCCACAGACTCTGTTAAGATCATCGGCAGATTGGCCTCCGTAGTCAATATGATTAGTTTGCTGATTTTAGTTATTCTTGAGTTGGTGTGGAGTGATCGATATAAACGTCTATTGAAAAATGCGTTAGCTACTCTAGGCCGCTATCAAGAGGTGGGGATGTCTTCGAGAAAGCAAGGAGGGGCTGACTTCACCCTGGCGAGATTGTCTGCGCGGTGCCGACAAGCGACTTGGAAAGTGCGCTGCACAGAATAGCAAAATCCAGGGGCTTGCTCATGCATGCGGTTGCCCCCAGCCGCAGCATGCGGGCGCGGGCCTCCGCGGAAGTGTCAGCCGTAACGGCTATCACGCAGGTGCTCTTCAGGAGTGGATTGGACTTGATCCGGCGGCAGACCTCGAAGCCGTCGATCCCTGGCAGGTGGAGGTCAAGTATGACTGCCGCCGGTTTGGAAAGCCCAATGATCTCCCCGGCGCTGTAGCCATCGTTGGCGATGAGCAGCTCGCAGTCGGGGAACCGCTCCTGAATCTCCTCGGAAAGCAGTTCGGCGAACGCTTTCTCGTCGTCCACAATCAGGATTCTTGGGCGAAACGGCTTAAGTTCAGTCGGAACCCGCAACCCTTGCTGTTGCAGGAAACGAACCAGATCCTCACGCTCGATCCGCCTATGCCCCCCCGGCGTTCGCCCGGCGACCAGTTTGCGCTCATCAATCCACCTGGATACCGACGACACCGCCACGCCAAGCATCTTGGCGACAGCCATCGTTGAAAGCGTCTTTCCTTGCGCAGCCACTTAGGTCCCTCACCCATAGCCTCAACCGAACCAGTCTATACATTGTACCAGCGATGGCCATCTCGTCACAAGCGACGCAAGAGATCCTTCATGAGGAATCATCATCCACAGCAAGAACCTGGCTGAGAAGTACGTGGCGAACTGGCGGGCGCATGCGGAGCATGCCGTGAAGCACGAGGGGAAGTGGCGGGGGCCTGCCGTCGAGTGACTACTTCCAGGCGAAGGCCGGCACCACGATCAGCGTCGGCGCGTCGAGGTAGTAGCCCTGCCAGAAGTCCCCGGCCGGCGTTGGAATGGGGCACCAGTTGGGCTTCACGGTTTCGTCGCTATCGCGGGCGGTGGAGTAATACTCGGGGTCGCCGTCCTCGGTGGCGGCGAGGCTCACGGCACCGCCGAGCTTCTTGATCTTGTTCTCGTAGCCGTTGTACAGGCCGTTGCCATCGAAGATGGGGTTCATCGAGCCTTCCATCCGCTTGACCTTGGCGTAGGCCTGCACCTGGCAGGCGAGCTTTCGGGAGACGTTGGCGCCGATCCTGGCCGAACGGCGATCCAGGTGGGAGTGGTAGTCGTTACCGCCCCAGCAGGTGCCCGATGCCAGGGCGTGGGGCCCAAAGGTCTCACTCGCCTCGCCTCCGGCGCTCCAGTCGGCTTCGGCCGCGGCTTTCGCTCCGGCCCACGTGGCGTTGTAGAAGCAGTTGCCTTCATGGGCGAGGATGTCGCACCACTCGGCGGGGGCGGCGATCCAGATCAGCGTCTTGTAGCCGGCGATGATCTCGCGCCAGTAGACGAGATCGTCGGGGTCGATGTAGTCGCCTATCCCCGCCGAAACGCTGGGCGAATGGAAGTCCAAGCTCGTGGGTGCTGTTGCCCGGCTGCGCCAAGCCAAGACCGTCCTGGAGCGAGAGAAGTCCCTGGTCGCCAAGCAGGCATCCAGCAAGGCGGAGTTGGAGACGGCCGAACGCGAGATGCAGACGGCGCAGGCGGACCACATCGCCCTTTTCGAGGAGATTCAGCTCAACGTCAAGCTCGACCGGTTGAAGGCGGAGAACGCCGCCAAGTTGGCGGACGCCAAACTGAACGCCGCCGAGCAACGGCTGCACCTGTTCGGCATGGATGAAGAGGCGATCAAGAGCGTCCCGCAGATGAAAGATAATGGTCGGTCCGCGCAGTTGGAGGTCAAGGCTCCACGAGCGGGCGTCGTCACTGCTCTGAATGTCACAGAAGGCAAGTTCGTCGAATCTTCCCAAAGCCTGTACACGATTGCCGACACATCCAACCTCTGGGTCTGGTGCGACCTGTACGAGCGTGATCTTGGCCCGTTGCACGAACGCCTGGCCAAGGGTGACAAGCCCCAGGCCAGCGTCAAGGTGACTGCTTTCGCCGACTTCTTCCCCGGCGCTGTCGACCTGTTGGACAGCGCGGTCAACGAGACAACCCGAACCGTCAAGGTGCGCGTGCAGGTCAAGAACGAACAGGGCAAGTTGCGGCCGGGCATGTTTGCCGCCGTGGACATCCCGCTGACCGAGGGCAAGAAGGTCTCGCTGGTCCCGCGACACGCCGTGTTGAGCGACGAGGGGCAGACGTTTGCCTTCGTCCACTGGAAGGACGACCTGTGGTTGCGGCGCGATGTGAATGTTGGCAGACCCCAAGGCGACATGGTGGAGATCCTCAGCGGACTTTCGGTTGGGGACCAAGTCGTTGCCGGCGGCGGGTTCCTGTTCAAGAGCGACATCCTGCGAGCCAAGATGGGTGCGGGCTGCGCGGACTGAGCTTGCTTTCCCAACGGACAACCAACCGGCCCACAGTGGCAGGAGACATGAATGCTTGACCATATACTGCGTTTCGCCTTGAAGCAGAAGATGCTCATGATTCTGGCGGCGGTCGTTCTAATTGGCGGCGGCGTATTCGCATGGCAGAAGCTGCCCATCGACGCTTTCCCAGACGTAACGAACGTGCAAGTGATGATCCTGGCCGAAGCGCCAGGTCTGGCACCCAGCGAGGTGGAGCGGCTTATCACGGCACCCATCGAGATCGAGATGGGTGGGCTGCCGAAGGTCAAACAGGTCCGCAGTTCGTCGAAGGCGGGCCTGTCGCAGGTCATCATCGTCTTTGACGATGATGCCGACACGTACTTCACGCGGCAGGTTGTCTTTGAACGACTGGCGGCGGCCAAGGAGAAGTTGCCCGAGGGCATCGAGCCGGAGATGGGGCCAATCTCGACGGGGCTTGGCGAGATCTATCAGTACTCGCTGGAGTCCGGCTACTACTGCCCCACGCACACATCCGTCTGGTCGCGGACCGAGGGAAAGTGCGACCAGGACGGGCAATCGCTGGCCAAGAGCGAGTATGACCTGATCGGACTGCGGACGCTCCAGACCTGGTTGGTGACGCCGCAGCTTCGGCGGCTGGAGGGCGTCAACGAGGTCAATAGCTTTGGCGGCTTCGTCAAGCAGTTCCACGTGGTGCCCAACCCGGACCTGCTGCTGAAGTACAAGATCACCGCCGCCGAGATCCTGGAGGCACTTCAGAAGAACAACGCCAATGCCAGCGGCGGCTTCCTCGTGCAGGACTGGGAGCAGATGAACGTCGTCTCCAAGGGTCTGATCCGCGATATGCGGGACATCGAGGGGATCGTCCTGAAGGCTCAGGATGGCTCGCCGGTGTACCTCAAGGATGTGGCCGAGGTGAAGATCGGCAAACAGACCCGTAACGGCGTCGTCACAAAGGACGGCCGGGGCGAGGCGGTGCTGGGCATGGCCATCATGCTCAAAGGGGCGAACTCCAAGGAGGTTGTAGACCGAGTAAAGGCAACGGTCCCGGAGATTCAGAAGTCCCTGCCTCCGGGGGTCAAGCTGACGCCATTCTATGACCGAACGGACCTTATCCAGGCGTGCATCAAGACTGTATCCAAGTCCATCGCCGAGGGCGTGGTCCTGATCGTGCTGATCCTATTCCTGATCCTTTGGGACATCCGGGCGGCCCTGATTGTGGCCGTGCTGCTGCCGATGACAGCGGCTGCTGCGTTTATCCTCATGGGATGGCAGGGCTTGACCGCCAACCTGATGAGCTTGGGCGGCCTGGCCATCGCGCTGGGCATGATCGTGGATGGCGCGATCGTCATCACCGAGAACATCTCGCGACACATGCGAGAGAAGGCCAACTCCGGCCAGTCCCGGATGGAGATCGCCTACGAAGCTGCCAAGGAAGTCGTGCGTCCCGTGGCCTTCTCGTTCCTGATTATCGTCATCGTGTTTATGCCGCTGTTCTCGCTGGGATCGACCGAAGGCAAGTGGTTCAAGCCGTTGGCCCTGACGATGATCTTTGCCCTGATCGGTTCGCTGGTGGTGACGTTGACGGTCATCCCGGCATTGTGCGCCCTGCTGGTGAAACGCAAGCCCGAGGGCGAGCACGGCAATCCGCTGATCCGCGCGATCCTGCGGGGGTACATGCCCGTCCTGTCGCTGGCAATGAAGGGCCGGTGGATTTCAATTGGGATCGCCGTGGCTGTCATGGCCGTTGCTTTCGCGGTCTTGCCGATGATCGGCACGGAGTTCCTGCCGCCGCTGGATGAAGGTGCGATTGCCATCAACGTCGTGCGTCTGCCGACCGCCAGCGTCGAGGGTTCGGCCACCCAATCCACCGAGATCGAGAAGCGGCTTCTGGCGAAGTTCCCAGAGGTGACCTCCGTCATATCCAAGACCGGCCGGGCTGAGATATCCGAGGACCCAATGGGTCCAGAGCAGAGCGACCTGCTGATCATGCTCAAGCCCAAGGAGCAATGGGCCAAGGGCCTGACCAAAGAGAAGCTCGTCAGGGCAATCGGCGTGGAACTGGCGGCCATTCCCGGCATTCGCCCTGCGTTCTCGCAGCCGATCGCGCTTCGGGTCAACGAGCTTCTCAGCGGCATCAAGTCCGACGTGGCCATCAAGGTCATCGGCGACGACATGGAGCGTCTCCGCGAGACCGGCGAGAAGATTGCCCCCATCCTGGCATCTACCGAAGGGGCCGAGGATGTGAAGATCGAGCAGGTCTCGGGCTTCAACCAGTTGGAGATACGGCACAAGCGAGACGCGATGGCACGACACAAGATCAACGCCGAGGACATCAACTCCCTGATCGAGACCGCCGTCGGCGGCAAGGTGGCCACCGCGGTCTTCGAGGGGCAACGGCGATTCGACGTAGTGGTCCGCTTCCCCGAGGATAAACGCGACACGCCCGACAGGATCGGCTCGCTGATGATCACATCTCCGGGCGGGTACAACGTGCCACTGTCCGACCTTGCGGAGATTGTCGAGACACAGGTTCCCGCCCAGATCAGCCGCGAAGATTCGACGCGGCGGTTGCTGGTCGAATGCAACGTCCGCGGCCGAGATATGGGCTCTTTCGTTGCCGAGGCCAAGGAGAAGCTGACCTCGCTGGAAAAAGAGATGCCCACCGGCTATCGCATGGCCTGGGGAGGGCAATTCGAGAATCAGCAGCGGGCGATGGCGAGGCTGAAGATCGTCGTGCCCGTGGCCATTGGGCTGATCTTCCTGCTGCTGTTCATGTCGCTGGGTTCGATCAAGAGTGCCTTGCTGGTGTTGATCAACCTGCCATTCGCCTTGGTCGGCGGCATCCTGGCCATCTTCATCCTGGACATCAACATGAGCGTGTCGGCCTCCATCGGGTTCATCGCGCTCTTCGGCGTGGCCGTGTCCAACGGCCTGATCCTGGTGAGCTTCTTCGACCAGCTTCGTGCCGACGGCAAGGACGTGAAGGATGCCGTATTCGAGGCGTGCCGCCTGCGTGTTCGGCCGCTGATGATGACCTCGCTGGCGGTGCTGCTGGGACTGATCCCGATGCTTCTTTCCAGCGGGTCGGGCAGCGAAATCCAGCGCCCGCTGGTGGCGGTGATCTTCGGCGGCATGGTCAGTTCGCTGGCTTTGACGCTGATTATCCTGCCCGTACTGTACGCCTTAGCGAACGACCGCAAGGAGCAAGTAGCCTGAACAAGGAAACACGCTCGGCGGGCACTTCCCTCTCGCCCGGCATACATAACCCAGCACACGCCCTATTCGGCGTGCGTTGGAGACAATATCGATGTGCGAAGACGACGCTTCTCGTGAAATCTCCCCCGCCCGGCGGCGGCATGAGGTCGCCGCCATCCTGGCCGCCGGCGTCCTGCGCTGCCTCCTGGTTGGCCAATGTGCGATGATCTCGCTAACCTTGGCGATATGAGGGGGTCTTATCTATCGAATGAATGACGTTCAGTAAACTACGCAGCCTCAACAAGGAGAACAACATGAAACTGCGGATGAACAAGTGGATCCTGCTGCTCGGCGTGGTGGCCGTGATCGGGTTCTCGGCCAGCGACTCGTTCGCTTGGACGCCTGGCGGACACGATGGATATCGCGGCGGTAACAGCTATAGCGGCAACCATGGCAACTACGGCGGCGATCGCGATAGCTACCGCAGTAATGACTACAAGCCCAACTACAACCAGCGGATGTACGTGTCCCAGCCCAGCTATTACCATCGTCCATCCGTGAGTTACGATCGCCCGTGCTACACCGGGCGGCCGTACTACCGGACCTACAACAGCCGGCCGACCTTCCGTTTCTCGATCGGCTTCTAGCGACCGGGACAAGACGTGCAGAGCGGCTGTGCAACACAGGCTGCTGCCTCGTCACGAGCGAGGCAGCGGCCTGTGTGTTTATAGACGTCGATTGCAGGTCAACCCCACCTTCGTAATCGTCGCAACAGCCTCCTGCTCGTCCTTCCCGGCGTAGATACCCGCCTGTATTCATGCGGTCAAACAACGCCTTACTATCCTCCGGCGTCCGGTGCCCAGAAGAAGGGCAAGGAGGGCGTGAGAATGTAGTGCGCCAATCATCGCTCGGCGGGAGTGAACCCCGTCGTGGCGGGCGCAGTCCAGCAGCGTTTGCAGCGGCTAATAGTCGTCGAAGTGGCCGGCCGGGATGCCGTCCAGCAGGAACATCTCATCACCGAGGCCGGCCTTTGCCTGCTCCAGTGTTACATCGTTTTGGGGGCGGGGCGTGATGGCCTCGATACCGTCGATGCCTGTCTTCCTCGCGTATGGCAGCAAGGGTGTCCCCCGAATAATTCCGTCCCGGCCGTGGCAGAACGACTTACGAAAGGTTGCCACCGGATCCCCGACATGACCGCCGGTCGCCGGCCCGAATCTTGCCCAGACTGCGCCCTGACCCAGGCGCTAGTTTCCCGAGCTTTCGAAGGCTTCTTCTAGGGTCTTCAGGATCTTCTTTTCCTGGGTTGAACTGCGGCTGAACCCGAGGAATCCTCCGGCTGCTTCGGCAACGGCATGGGCGTGCGCCAGCACGGTTGTCTTGATGCGTTCGCCGACTTCCGGCGGAAGCTCAGCTATGAGTGCGCGTGTATAGTTCTGCCACAGCCGCATTAGATCAGGTTTGGGACGCGTCGTTAGCCACTCCTCCATGAGTCGGAAGGAGACGCCGTCCTTGGGGATTCCGGCCTCTTCTATCGCATGCAGCAGGATCTTGTATTCTCCGGGCTGAATCACGCCGTCAGCCCAGGCAATCTCGACGAGGGGCACGATGGCGAATGCCGCCAACGTCTCAACGTGGATGTCGTGAGCTGTGAGCTGGTCGAGGACTCCGTCATCGGTAATCCCCGAGACTTCCGACATGGCCCTCTTGCGCGTCTGAGCCTGCTCTCTTTGGCGCATCTCAGCGATCAACTCGGCATCACGCTCGCGGAAAAAGGCCTCCTCCAATGATGATCGGGTTTCCGCCAATAAGGGACGCGCCATGTCCGGTCTCCTTTGGGCCCGAATGATATATTCTGGCGCCAAGAGCGAGACTCTAGCTACAGCCGCAGTGGAATTCAATAGATCCTCCGCTAGGGATCGCAGCCAATATACGATGGCCCGGGCGAGATCCGGCTCGATCCATATCAGCCCGTTGAAAAAGCCCGATTCTTGATGATCGCCGTCAGGCAGCAACGGGGAGGCCGATTTGCGGCCCCTGTCCCTCCCGAATACTCCGGCCGCGTTAATTCAGCGGGAATTGCCCGGAGCCATGCCTTCGACGTAACATTCCGGCCCCGCGAACAAGGCGGAGGCGTGGTGATGCGCATTAGGCGAACGCGGGATTCTGACGTGACCTCTCCCATCCCTGTGGAGTTCAGCAGGCCCGCCAGCATGCCGGGCCGAAATTGTCCCAAGTCAATGCTCACGTCTGTGTAACCTCCCGTTCCAGCCAATCCATGGATTTCACCAGGTTGGTTCGCCCGCCGATTCCCACTGGTGCGGCGGCATTGCTGGCCGCCTAGACTATGTCGATCGTGACCGCCTTGTTGCCGGCGGCGCCCAGGAGCCGCGCCAGGGTCTGGGGCGTCGGGGGTTGGGCCGGAATTCGCGACACGCTGCACGGAATCATCGAAGATTCCGCACCATGCGACATATCTCTCGCCTCCATCGAAGCAGGTGGCAGCGAATATTCTGCCAGCATTCGGGGAATGCCCCTTAGCATCCCGCCGGTTTCATGGCTCACTGTGCATGCGTGCATGGTGCACGATGAAGGAGAAGCCATGAAGAAAGACGGGGATCAGACAAGGACCATCCGCGGCAAGCGGTTCACGGATTACGACAAGCAAGACATGACCGCGCTGGCCGGCGCCCGCCGGTGGCTGAACGCCAACGGCATGAGGGAGCAGAGCACCTTCACATCGGAAGAGGCGGATCGTCGCATGGCGTTCTACGCCGAGCAGATCGCGGCGCAAGGCCAGATCACGCGGTGGCTGCCCGCCGCGCCTCCCAAGCCCAAGGCCCACTACCGCACGCGGTTCGCCTTCGGGGACGCGCTGGGAACGCACATGACGGCGCGCAGCGCCTAACGACACCAAACCGCCCGGCGTGATGCCGGGCCCATATAGAAAGGATGCAGCCATGACGACGAAGAAGAGCAGCAAGAAGCAGACGAGCAAGAGCACCGAGCAGCGCCAGGCCAAGCGGAAGAAGATCATGTCGCTGGCCGAGCACGAGGCCGACCGGAAGGCGGGCGAACCGGCCGCGCCCACGGCCGCCGACGTTGGCGCAGGTTCGAAGAAGGCCGGCAAGGCCGACAAACCGGCCAAGGAGCGAGAGCCCGCCGCCCCACGAAAGAGCCTGGCCAACGCCGCGATCCTGGTACTGGCCGACGCCAAGGAGCCCATGAACGCTAAGGCCATCGTGGACGCCGCCGTTGCCGCAGGCTGGTATGAACCGGGTAAGGGCAAGACGCCGTGGGCCACGCTCTATTCCAGCATGTTGCGCGAGGCTCGCGACGACGGCGACAAGGCGCGGTTCCGCAAGACCGATCGCGGCCTGTGGGAGTTGACCGCCGCGGGAAAGGCCCAGGTCGATGCCATCCGGCAGGCGTTCGCGGCGAAGTGACACCATCACCATCACCTTATACAGCGCCTCGGTCGCAGCGGCCGGGGCGCTCTCCGTCTTGCCCGGCCCGGCCGAAAGAGCCGTCCCCCGTACTGATCGCCCTCGAATTCCACACGATTCCCGCTTAGAATGCGGACGATAGCCACGGAGCGACAGAGGCAACGACATGGCGGGCGGCAAACACAACAGCAAGAGACCCAAAGACCCCAAGGCCGGGAAAGTTGCGCCTTCCGACCTTGATCCCAGCGCCTCGATGAAGGATCAGGCCGCATCGTTGCGGCAGGCGTTCGAGGCTGATGCCATCAAGTTCCAGGGCGAGAGCCCTGATCTCGCGGCCGTTTTCGGTTACTGGACGGGGTATCCCTTGTTCCTGGAATGGATCGGCTTCGGCCGCGACTGGTCAGCCCATCAGGAGACGGTCTTGGCCTACTACGCCCTGAACCACGTCCATAGCGCGGCCACGCGCGTGTTGATGGGGGAAGCCACGCGGCGAGGCATGGACCCGCACGCCCTGTACGAATGCAGCCGCGTCGTCCAGGAAATCTATCTCGCCGCCCCCGAGTGGTGTCGAAGGCAAACCGGGGTAATCTACGACAACTGGCCGGAGTGCATGGGCGCAGCGAGGCACTCTCTGCCTGTCGGCCAGCAAGAGGCCCTTCGTGCCGGCGAAGCAGTGTTCATCCGGTTGGCCATGGTGATGGACATCGCCCAAGCCGCCCCGGCCTTGACATCCGACGACAGGGCGATTCTGCAAGCCCTTGCCGACGCGGGAACCACCCTGCCGCAGGCGGACATCGCTGCTGCCGCCGAGCGCGATATCAAGACCGCTCGCGAGCATCTCAAACGCCTCGAGGCCGCGGGCCTGGTCTCCCGGCCGTGTGGTGAGCGGTCCGGTTATACGATCACTCCCGCCGGGCTGGGTCTGTTGAGCAGCACCCGCGACTGATTCCCCGTTGATTACCCCTTAGAGCCCGTCAGCGTTTTTCCATGCGCGATACGCTGGATGCCATGGAAACACGAAGACTCATCACAATCCGAAGCATGGCGGCGCGCCTCCGCGTGCCGGCCAAGTGGCTCAAGCAGGAAGCCGTGGCCGGACGGATTCCCTGTCTGCGGGCCGGCACAGCGATCCTTGTAGATCCTCAAGCCGTCGAGGCGGAGCTTGTCCGGCGCGCGGCTACATCTCAGGGGGTTGGCCATGACTGACCTTGCTGCAGCGATGGATGGGGGCGTCACCACCGTGCCCGAAGCGGGCGAATTGGGACTAGTCCCGATTTCGATGAGGGCAATAGATGACATCAGGCCGTCGCCGGAAAACGACGAGCTGTATCGCCCGATCGACGAAACGGATCCTGAGATCATCGCGCTGGCCAAGAGCATCGAAAAGAACGGGCTCCAGGAGCCGCTGCTGGTCACGATGGATGGCTGGATCATCTCCGGCCATCGGCGATATGCCGCCGCAGAGTTGGCGGGGCTCGATACCCTCCCGTGCCGCGTCGCCCCCATATATAAGGATGATGACAAGGACTACTTCCTCCGGTTACTGCGGGAGTGCAATCTCCAGCGGGTCAAGACGTTCGACGAAAAGGCTCGGGAGGAGCTAATCTCGGCCAACCCGGAGGAGGCCTACGACGAGCTGGTCGCCCATCGCTGCGCGAAGTCCGCCGTGAGGTCCGACCAGGTCATGACCATTGCGGGCAGCAAGTCCAGGTCCGTCATCAGCGACGCGAAGGAGCCGTTCCTCAAGGCAGTGAAGGCGGTCATTGCCGACCGCAAGGCCTTCTGGCCCCTGTCGGACCGGCAGATCCACTACGCACTGCTGAACAACCCGCCGCTTCGGCATGCGAGCAAGTCCGATTCGCAGTACAACAACACGCCCGCCAGCTACAAGTCGCTTGTGGACCTCCTGACCCGGGCGCGCGTGGCGGGCTTCATCTCAATGGACGTGATCGCCGATGAAACCCGCCCCGAGATCGTCTGGGATGTTCATCGGGACGTCCAAGGTTATCTCCGCCGCGAGTTCGACTCGTTCCTGAAGGGATACTGGCGGGACCTGATGCAATCCCAGCCCCACCACATCGAGATCGTCGGCGAGAAGAACACGATCGCGTCCATCATCAATCCGGTGTCGTCGTATTACACGATCCCGATGACGATCATGAGGGGCTTCTGTTCGCTGCCGCCCAGGTACCACATTGCCGAGCGGTTTCAGCGCAGCGGAAAAGACCGGCTCGTGCTGCTCATCGCCAGCGACTTCGATCCCGACGGAGAGGAGATCGCGCACTCGCTGGCGATGTCGATGCGCGACGACTTCGGGATCACCAACGTGTTGCCGATCAAGGTCGCCCTCGATGCTCAGCAGGTGCAGCGGTTCAACCTTCCGCCGGCGATGGAGGCCAAGGAGTCGTCCGCCAACTACAGCAAGTTCACTTCGAAGCACGGGGCCAACGTTTACGAATTGGAGGCTCTCAAGCCGGAAGATCTCCAACTCGTGCTTCACGAAGCCATCGAGAAGGTGATCGACATGGAGGCGTTCAACGCGGAGAAGGCCCAAGAAAAACAAGATGCCGCCCAGCTGGCGGCCCTGCGGCAGACGATGCGGGCCGCGCTCGTCGGCCATACCGGTCTTGGGGGTCAGCAATGAATATTCGTGAGTACAGTCAGGTCGTGGGGCTTTGTCGACATCATGTTGGCTCGAACCGAACGGAGTAGGGATGGTCACGTTGACGGACATTTCGGAACTTGCCGCGGCAGCGAAGTCCTATCTTGCCGCGGGCCTGTGCATCCTGCCCGCGCGGCTGGATGAAAAACGCCCCTCCATCGGCAGTTGGAAGACCTATCAGCGGTGCCTGCCATCTCAGGCACAGTTGGATGTCTGGTTCGCCCAGCCCCCTGCGAACACGGCCATGTGCATCATCGCCGGTGTCGTGTCGGGCAATCTGGAGATGATCGACTTCGACAGCCAGGCCGAGGCTTTTGATGCGTGGTGTGAACTGGTTGAGGCCGAGGTACCTGGCCTGGTCGGGCGGCTGGTGATCGAGCAATCCCAGTCCATCGGAAAACATGTCGTGTACAGGTTCGAGGGCGCCGTGCCCGGCAGCATGAAGCTGGCGGAGAAGGTGTGCGTGGCGGCCGACCTGGACGCCGCCATCTACAGGGGCAAGAAGTACAACGCCGTGAAGATCCAGGAGCACTACGAGTTCTATCCCACGCTGGTGGAGACGCGGGGCGAGGGCAGCATCTTCCTGTGCGCGCCGTCGCCGGGGTACGTCCTGGAGCAGGGCCGGTTTGAGGACCTGCCGGTAATCACGGCGGCCCAGAGGGACATCCTGCTCCGCTGCGCCCGATCGTTCAACGAGCGCATGGAGATGGCGCCCGTTCCCATCGTGTCGTCATCACCCGGCGACCGGCCGGGGGATGACTTCAACCAGCGCGGCGATATCCGCGACCTGCTGGTCAAACACGGCTGGACAAGAGCGAGGTCCGGCGACAACGAACACTGGCGCCGGCCCGGCAAGAGCGACAGTTGGAGCGCCACCTACAACGGGCAGGTGTTCTACTGCTTCACGTCCAGCGCG
>CAZTVF010000084.1:0-24396 GCA_964616985.1 uncultured Planctomycetaceae bacterium | reverse complement strand
CTGCGGAAGCATCGCGTTTATGCATCTCGGATTTGAATCTGCGAATCCGCAATTCTTCTCGCTTCCAACGTGAGCTTCGTCTTGAGGTCGAACAGCCCGCGCTCCAGCCCGGCGGGGTACTCGTGCGGATTCAGCAACCGGCGGATGCCCGGGTGCAGCCGCCCCAGCTGCTGCTGCGTGCGGGCGCGGATATCGCCCAGCGGCGGCGTCGGGTACACGCACCGCCCCTGGCGAAACACCGGCACGAGCAGTTCCTCGTACGCCGTCCGCGGCGGGATCGCCTTGCGACGCGTCAGGTCGGCGGGGTTGATGATCACCGCCTCCGTCGGCGGGCCGGCGAGTTCGTCGTAGATCATGTCGGCGAGGAAGTACTCCCCGCCGCAGAACCGCCTCACCTGCAGCCGCCCCGGCGTTGACGTCTTCACGGCCTGCTCCGAAAGCTTCACCTTGTGCTCCCAGGGCCCGCCCGCGCGTCGCACGGCCGCGAGCTTGTACGCCGCCCAGGGCCGGCTGGTCGTAGGCGGTGACCAGGCGCGTGCCGACGCCCCAGGCGGAGATGCGTGCCCCCTGCTGCTTAAGGCTGGCGATGATGTGCTCGTCGAGATCATTGGTGGCCACGATGGCCGCGTGTGGAAAGCCTGCTTCGTCCAGCAGCCGCCTCGCTTCGCCGTTGAGATAGGCGAGGTCGCCGCTGTCCAGACGGATGCCCAGCAACTCGTGCCCGCCCTGCCGCAGCCGCCGGCCGGTGCGAATGGCGTTGCGAATGCCTTCCAGCGTGTCATACGTGTCGACCAGGAAGATGCAATTGTTCGGCATGGCATCGGCGTAGGCGTCGAAGGCGGCCCGCTCGTCGTCGAACAGCATGACCCAGCTGTGGGCGTGCGTGCCGCGGACGGGAATGCCGAACACCTTGCCGGCGAGGACGTTGCTGGTGGCGACGCAGCCGCCGATGTACGCGGCCCGGCTGGCGGCCAGGGCGCCGTCGATGCCATGCGCCCGCCGCAGGCCGAATTCCACCACGGGGTCGTCGCCTGCAGCCTGGCAGGCGCGGGCGGCCTTGGTGGCGCTCAGCGTCTGATAGTTGATGATGTTCAGCAGCGGCGTCTCCAGCAGCTGCGCCGCCAGCACCGGACCCTGCACGCGGATGAGCGGCTCCTGCGGGAAGACGGGCGTGCCCTCGGGAACCGCGTCGATGTCGCAATCCAGCCGCAGCGGGGCGAGATAGTCAAGGAAGCCCGGCTCGAACAGCCGCCCGCCGCCGGGGCCCTCCAGGCCGGAGAGATAATCCAGATCGTCGCGGTCGAAATGGAAATCGCGGACAAAGCCGATCGCATACTCCAGCCCCGCCGCGATCGTGTACCCGCCGCCGAAGGGATGCTCGCGGAAGACCAGGTGGAAGACTGCCTCCTCGTGCGCGCGGTTGAGCTTCCAGTAACCCTGGGCCATGGTCAACTGGTACAGGTCGGTCAACAGCGCCAGCGACGGGCGATAGATGTCCTTCGGGAGGTCCATGCGCCATTGTAGTGAGAAGGCGACCGCGTTCTTCGCCCCCGGGAAATGAGGTGGCCAGCCCGCCGCCTCTACCGCACGCTGCAGTAGGTCGAGTCGCCATAGCCGCCATCGATGCAGCGGGACTCCGGCGCGGGTGCGGGCGCTGCCGGCGCTGAAGGCAACGGGCAGTAGCTGGCCGCGGCCTCACCCATGCCGCCCTCAACGCAAGCGCCCGCGTCGGCGGCGGGGGAAGTCGCAGCCGTCGGTCGCGGCGGACAATACGTCGGTTCTCCATAGCCGCGATCGATGCAGCCGTCGTCGCCTGGCGATGCCGCCCACGAGAAAGCGCCCACGGCAACAATGCACGTGAATGTGATCAGCGATAGTCGTGACATGTTCATGTCCTCCGTCTGCCTCCCTGTCAAAGCATAGCCGCGAGACTCCAGGCCTGGCGCCATGGAAAGGCGGATGGCAGCCCATTCCGCCATCCGCCTTCCATTGCTGTTCTTGCGGCCGAGGTGCAGCCGTCGTGGCTGCGTCTGCCGTCATCCGCTACACGCCAATCTCCGGCGTGGTGGGTGCGGGTGTAGGTTCCGGAACGGGCAGCGGGACCGGAGTCGGCTCCGGCACAGGCACCGGAGTTGGCTCTGGCGTTGGCACTGGCGCCGGGACCGGCGCGAGGTGCTCGGCGCCGTCGTCGATGCCGAAGTCATCCTCGCGTCTCTCGCCCAATTCCTCGTCCCTGCCCTCGTGGCGGCCGAACTTCTTGAGGCTCACCGGGGCGGGCGTCGGCACGACAGCATTGGCGTCCACCGCGTCGCACCCCATGCCGTCATCCATCTCGTCCTTGAGCCCATCGCCCAGATCTCGCCCGAACTCCTTGTACTCCTTGCGATCGATGGGCATCACGACCGGGGCGATCACATTGGCGTCAATGACGTTGGCGTCCAGGCCATCATCCAAGCCGTCCTTGCAATCCTCGCCTTTGAGCCCTTCGCCGAATTCGTGGCGGTACTCCTTGTACTCCTTGCGATCGATGGGCGTAATGACCGGGGCGATCACATTGGCGTCAATGGCGTTGGCGTCCAGATCGTCGTTCGTCCCGTCCTTGAGATCCTTCTCCTCAAGACCTTCGCCGAACTCGTGGCGATAGTCCCTGAACTCCCCATAGCGATAGTCGCCGAACATGCGGCCTCTCTCGCCGTACTCCTTGACCACCGGGGCGGCCGTGGCGGCGTCGGCCTTTGCGGCGTCATCGGCGAGTTCGTCGCGAAGATCGCCGAGGAAGTCCTTGGTGTCATCCTCGACCCGCCCCCAGAGTCGCCGGAAATCGTCACGGTAGCTGAGTGGCACGAGGGTAGCGGTCGTCTGGTCGTTCACGATGGCAGTTTCCTCGCTATTGCCATCCGCCGTGCCGACAGGGCACGCACGTACCGATTGAGCGGAGATCGCGACGACGAAAGCCCCCAAACTGAGAATCATCAGTGTCCTCATAAACAGTTCCTCCTCCCCCCGACTGGGTCGGCGGGATCCGTTGGTCCTTCCGCCAGGCCCCGGTGGGTCCGGCTTGCGGGACATGCTCCTAATCCAACATAGGACGATCGGCACGCCGCCAAAGGGGGAAAATGCCCGCCGAGAAGCTTTTTGACCCCGGGTTTGGGGTAGGTAAAATCTTGGCATATTTGCTTTCTTTTGTTGCAGCGGCGGGTTAAACTTGTTTTCGTTCGGGAATGTCCGACGGGAAGAAATAGCGCCTCGATAGGTTCGAATCGCATCTCTCGCGTGCGTCCCCAGAATCAGGCCGATGCGCGGCCACTTTCGCACCAGACCCGGAAAGAGAAAAAGCGGGTCGAAAATGCCCTTATGACACAGGAGACTGAAGATGGGCAAGAAGCTGTATGTTGGGAACCTCCCCTATGACGTCAACGATGCTGACCTGAACCAGCTGTTCTCTCAGCACGGGACCGTCGAGAGCGCGCAGGTAATCATTGACAAGATGACGGGCCGGAGCAAGGGCTTCGGATTCGTCGAGATGGGCAGCGACAGCGAAGCTGCCACGGCCATCGAAGCGCTGAACGGCAAGGACTACAGTGGTCGCCCCCTGACCGTGAACGAAGCCAAGCCCCGTGAAGACCGCGGTCCCCGCGGCGGCGGTGGCGGTGGCGGCGGCGGCAAGGGCGGCTTCGGCGGCGGGCGCAGCGGCGGCGGCAATCGTCGCTTCTAATCCCCCCTGAGCAGCCAATAAAAAGGGCCACCATCCGGTGGCCCTTTCTTTTTGCGCGGAGTTCGTTGTCACGCCGCCGCGGTCGTCTTGATCGTCGCACAGATCGGGGCGTTGACGGGCATCAGCTCGCGGGCAACAGCATACACGGTTGCTCCCGACTGCGATGCCAGGCGGGCCGCCACGCGAAGCAAATCCTCGTCGCCGGGATGCTGCATCACGTGCACTCGGGCCCCGCCGGCGGCAGGGCTGAATCTGCCCCAGCACGCGTCGTCCACCGAGATGAACAGCAACTCCACCTGCCCCCGCGCCGCAGCCGCCACGATTGTCTTGACGTCCATTGACGCGCGCGGGCTGGCGGCTAGGGAGGCGAACTGCCTCGCTGCCGCATTGCGGGTGCGATCATGTTCCATCGCCATCGACTTTGCATCGGGCCCGACCCCGGGCTCAAGCGACTTTTCGGGAATGCGCCGCAAGAAATCAAACACCATGGGGACTCCTTTCTCGCCACTGTCCTGTTCGCCGCGGCTGTCTTGGTTCTGGGTGGGGGCCTTCCCAGGTCGCCACCTCACCGGCCACCACCTATCTTAGCACCGCCGCGTCTACCGCGACGTCACGGGGGCATAGCGGAAGATGGCCGCGATGTCGGAGCCAACCGGCATCTGATCTACCGGCAGAACGTAGGCCTTGCCGCCGTTGCACAGCGTGCGGCAGGCGGCGAAATCCAGCAGGTCCATGTCCCCTGCCTGGCACTTCTCGTGCCGATTCACGCGACGTTCCTGGCGGTCGTATTCTCCCCAGCATTGGCGATCGGCCGAGACGAAGATCGTCTCCACCTGCCCCTCGTCGGCGGCCAGCACAACGCGTTCGAGATCGTCCGAGGCCCGCGGCCCGCCGTAGACCTCCATCAGCGCGTTGACTGCCCCCTGGCGTTCTGACGCAAATGCCTCGGCCAGCGCCGCCACCGCCCCGCCATGCAGGTCGGCCAGCGGCACGAGGTCCGGGTTGCCCTCGACCACGGCACGATGCAGGCCCGAATATCGGCTCGCCTGGCGGTACACGCCCACCATCGGCTCGGCCGCCGCCAGCACCAGCGGCGCCCGCTCTCGGGCCAGCCTCCGCTGCACCGCACCATCGATCATCTGGCAGTACTCGAACAGCCGCTTCTTCTGCACGGCCTTGTCGTTGGTCGTTCCCTGACCATGGAAGATGCCCGACTCTCTGGTGCCGCCGCCGGCATGGGACTGAACCTGCTTGGACGATTCGAACACGTTCAGGAATTCCCCGAAATCCTTCGGCAGGCCATGAAGCGGGACTTCATCGAAGTCATATCGTCCGCAGCGGAACAGCCGCACGGCCTCCTGGCTCATCGCCAGCATGTAGAACCGCATCTCATCGCTGATGAGGCAGACCAAGGGCTTGAGATGGAACCGCTCGTTGACGATCACCAGATCGCGCATGGGAAACGGCACGCGATACCACTGGGCCCCGCTGGCGTCGATAAAGACCGCCAACCCGCCCTTCACATGCCGCCAGAACTCGGCGTTGTCCAGCAAGTTCCGACGGGCGATGTCGAGCCGGTCGCGCGCCTCGCTGGACCGCATCCCCGCGTCGACCATCATCTCTTCGGCGTCCAGCAGCAGGTTCTTCAGCCGGATCGGGTCCTGTCGGATCTCCCTCCCATCAAGATTCTCCGGCATGAAGATCGAAACACTGAAAGGCTCCTGGTGGTTTGCCAGGGCCAGGAATTCGTCCCTGTCAATAATGGCCATTGTTCCCTCCCCCTCGTTCCATTATACGCCGCCGCGATCTTCGGCTCAGGCGCGTGTCTTGCAGCGGAGACTCTCGCTCTGCACATCAGCCCGTCGGCGTCGCCGCCGGCCTTCACGCCCACGCCGGCGCTACAATGCTTCGACCGCACGAACAAGGAGACGCCCATGAGCGAGCACATCGTAGCCCGGGTCAATGAGCTGGCCGACGGCCAGATGAAAGAGGTCCCCATCGGGGACCAGGCGGTGCTGGTGGTCCGGGTGAATGGCACGTACCGCGTGTTCGGGGCATATTGCCCGCACCAGGGCGCGCCGCTGGCCGAGGGCATCCTTCACGACGGGCGCCTCCGCTGCCCGTGGCACCAGAGCGTCTTCGACGTCGAGACCGGCGGCCTGGACGAGCCGCCCACGCTGGACGGCCTGCCGCGCTACGACGTGAAGCTCCTCGATGGCAACGTCATCGCTACGCTTCCCGACAAGCTGCCTGATTCGTGCGAACCGCCGATGGTTTCCCGCGACCCCGCCGACGCCCGCACCTATGTCGTCCTGGGCACCGGCGCCGCCAGCATGCTGGCCGCCCAGACGCTGCGGCAGGAAGGCTTCGCCGGCAGGCTGCTCATGGTCAGCCGCGAGGACTGTCTGCCGTACGATCGCACGGAGTTGTCCAAGCGATACCTGGCCAAGGCCGACGCCCGCAAGCCCTTCGTTCGCGACGAGGGCTTTTACGAACGCCATGGCATCGAACTGAAGACCGGCGTGGAGGTCCGCGAGGTGGACGCCGCCGCCAGGACGATCACCTGCGATCACGGCCAGGGCATCCGCTTCGACAAGCTACTGCTCGCCACCGGCAGCGACCCGATCCCGCTGAACGTGCCGGGCGCGGACCTGGCTAACGTATTCCTGCTGAGGCGGTACGACGACTGCGAACGCATCCGCGCCCAGGTGACCGCGGCCAAGCGGTGCCTGGTGGTCGGGGCGAGTTTCATCGGCATGGAGGTGGCGGCGTCCATCGGCGGCCGCGGCGTGGCGGTGACGGTGGTGGCGCCCGAGCAGACGCCGTTCGAATCCACCTTCGGCAGCGAGATCGGCAACATGTACCGCCTCCTGCACGAGCAGAATGGAACGAAGTTCCACCTCGGCTACAAGGTCGCCCGCTTCGAGGGCCAGGGCAAGGTCCAGGCGGCCGTGCTGGAAGACGGGCAGCGGATCGAGACCGACATGGTCGTCATCGGCATCGGCGTGCGGCCGATCACCAACTACCTCAAGGGCGTGCACATCAACGAGGACGGCAGCGTGAACGTCAACCGCCACCTGCAGGTCACCGACGACATCTACGCCGCCGGCGACATCGCACGCTTCGTCGACTGGCGGACGGGCCTGCCGATCCGCATCGAGCACTGGCGACTCGCCCAGCAGCTGGGTCGCTACGCCGCCCAGCACATGGCCGGCCGCGACGTGCAGTACCGCGACGTGCCGTTCTTCTGGACCAACCAGTACAAGGTCAACACCCGCTACGTGGGCTTTGCGCAGGATTGGGACGAGATCGTCTACGACGGCGACGTGAGCAGCCGCCAGTTCATCGCCTACTACCTCAAGAAGGGCGGGGTCCTGGCCGCGGCCGGGTGCAAGGAAGACCAGAAGCTCTGCATCATCAGCGAGATCATCCGCGCCACCGGCATCCCCACCCTCGCCGATATCCGCCGCCAACTCAAACACGAGCCTCTGGTGCACGTATGAGCGTATGCGCCTGAGGCAGCTGCGACCAATTGCGTCATTGGTCATTGGTCATTCCCGCGCAGCGGCAGGGCATTCGCATTCTCGCGGCACGGGCATCTTGCCCGTGCGTCCCACGGGCGTCCCGCCCGTGGATATTCGAGAAACACTGCAGGGGCGAGACGCCCCTGCGACTCATGGGCGGGACGCCCATGCCACAAAAAGCCGAGAACGCGATTGCCCTGCGCGCAACGGGCCGCCCCTTTACTCCCCCGCCGTAACCGACTATTCTCTCCGTTCGTAAATACAATGAGACCGTGGGAAAAGGGTCTCTCGAGAGATTTGAGGTAAGGTTATGTCCGACAACGTGAATCCCAGGCCCGAAGGCGCGCCCGAGGCGGCGCCCATGGACTTCATCCGCGAGGCGGTGGTCAGCGACAACAAGTCAGGCCGCTTCGGCGGGCGGGTGCATACGCGCTTCCCCCCCGAGCCCAACGCCTACCTGCACATCGGCCACGCCAAGGCGCTGTGGATCGACTACGGCATCGCGGTGGACTTCGGCGGCCTGTTCAACCTGCGGTTCGACGACACCAACCCGGCCAAGGAAGAGCAGGAATACGTCGACGCGATCATCGAGGACGTGCACTGGGTTGGCGCCGACTGGGGCGACCGCCTCTTCTACGCCAGCGACTACTTCGAGAACATGTACCAGTGGGCCCAGGAGCTGATCCGCAAGGGCCTGGCCTACGTCTGCGACCTGCCGGCCGACGAGGTCAGCCGCACGCGCGGCACGCTGACGGACAAGGGCGCCGAGAGCCCCTACCGCAACCGAAGCGTCGAGGAGAACCTCGACCTGTTTACCCGCATGCGCGCGGGTGAGTTCCCCGACGGCGCCAAGACCCTGCGGGCCAAGATCGACATGGCCAGCCCGAACTTCAACATGCGCGACCCGGTGATGTACCGCATCCTGCACATGGAGCACCATCGCCAGGGCGACAAGTGGTGCATCTATCCGATGTACGACTGGGCGCACGGCTTTGAGGACTCCATCGAGGGCATCACGCATTCGCTGTGCTCGCTGGAATACGAGAACCACCGCCCGCTATATGACTGGTTCATCGACGCCGTCAACCAGGGCCGCACCGACGATGGCAGCGGCCCGTGGGGCAAGAAGATCCACCACCCGCGGCAGATCGAGTTCGCGCGGCTGAACCTCACCTACACGATGATGAGCAAGCGGCGATTCATCGAACTGGTCAAAGAGGGCGTGGTGAGCGGCTTCGACGACCCGCGGCTGTCGACGCTGGCGGGGTTGCGGCGGCGCGGCTACACGCCCGAGGCCATCAAGGACTTCTGCAAGCGGATCGGCATCAACAAGTACGACAGCACCGTGGACATCGCCCTGCTGGAGCACTGCCTGCGCGAGGACCTCAACAAGCGGGCCCCCCGCGTGATGGCCGTGCTGAACCCGCTGAAGGTGACCATCACCAACTACCCCGACGGCCAGGTCGAGGAGATAGACGCGGTCAACAATCCCGAAGATCCCGCGGCCGGCACGCGAAAGGTGCCGTTCACCAAAGAGTTTTACATCGAGCGCGAGGACTTCATGGAGATCCCGCCCAAGGGCTTCTTCCGCCTCGCTCCCGGCCGCGAGGTTCGCCTGCGCTACGCGTACTTCGTCACCTGCAACGAGGTGGTGAAGGACGACAAGGGCGAGGTGGTGGAGCTTCGCTGCACGTACGACCCCGCCACCCGCGGCGGCAACACGCCCGACGGCCGCAAGCCCAAGGCGACGCTGCACTGGGTCTCGGCCGCCAAGAGCCTGCCGGCCGAGGTGAGGCTGTACGATCACCTGTTCACCAAGCCCGACCCCGACGACGCCCCCGAGGGCAAGGACTGGCGGAGCAACATCAACCCCGCCTCGCTTCAGAAGGCCCTTGGCGCCCGCGTTGAGCCCAGCGTGGCCGGCGCGCCCGTCGGCAAGCGCTATCAGTTCGAGCGGCTCGGGTACTTCTGCATCGACAAGGACTCCGCCGCCGGCAAGCTCGTCTTCAACCGCACCGTCACGCTGAAGGATACTTGGGCGAAGGAACAGAAGAAGGGCAAGGCGTAACAATTGCGGATTTCGGATTTCGGACCTGCCTGCCGGCAGGCAGATTACGGATCGAAGAGCGAAGCATATGCAACGCGATCCCTGGTCCCTGATCCCCCGACCCTTGTGCTGAGAACATTATGACAATGAAGATCAAAACTCGGTTCGCCCCCTCCCCCACGGGTTCGCTGCATGTGGGCGGGGCGAGGACGGCGCTGTTTGCGTACCTGCTGGCCCGGCAGAAGGGCGGCACATTCCTCGTCCGCATCGAGGACACCGACCGCGAGCGGCATCAGGAGGATGCGGTCGCCAAGATCGTCGAAGACCTCCACTGGCTGGGGCTGGAGTGGGACGAGGGAATCGAGGTCGGCGGCCCCAACGGCCCCTACCGCCAGAGCGAACGCCTGGAGATCTACAACGGTTTCCTCCGCCGCCTGCTTGACGACGGCAAGGCCTACTACGCCTTCGAGACCTCCGAGGAACTCGACGTCGCCCGCAAGGCCGCCGAGGCCGCCAAGAAGTCCTTCCGCTACACGCGCCCGGCGAGCTTCCCCACCGAGGCCGACGCCAAGGCTGCGCGTGCGGCCGGCAGGCCCGTCGTGGTCCGCTTCGCCTGCCCTTCGCAGGACGTGCACATCCACGACGACGCCTTTGGCGACGTCACCTGGCCGTCCACCGAAATGGAAGACTTCATCATCCAGAAGGATGACGGCTACCCGACCTTCTACCTCGCCAACGTCGCCGACGATGCCCTGATGGGCGTGACGTACGTGATGCGCGGACAGGAATTCCTCGGCCAGACGTGGCGGCAGGTGCTGCTGCGGCAGGCCTTGGGCTTCCCCGAGCCCGGCTACTGCCACCTGCCACTGATCATGGACATGCAGGGCCGCAAGCTCTCCAAGCGTGACGGCGACGTGGACGTGATGAGCTTCCGCCGCGCGGGCTACCTGCCCGAGACTCTGCTGAACTTCATCGCGCTATTGGGCTGGGGCCCCGGCGCCGACCGCGAGCGATTCACGCTGGCCGAGATGATCGAGCTGTTCAGCGTCGAACGCATCGGCAAGACCAACGCGAAGTTCGACCGCGAGAAACTGCTCGCCTTCAACACCGACACTGTCGCGTCGGCCCCTGAAGACCGCCTGCTGGCGGGTTTCAAGGACTACCTCTCGCTCAACGAGACGCTGATCCCCCACGACGACGACCTCCTGCGGCATCTCATCATCGGCAACCGCAACTTCCGCACGTACGCCGACATTGTGGCCAAGACGAAGGTGCTGTTCGACAAGATCACCCCCATCGAGTACGACCCCAAGGCCGTCGAGAAGGTGCTGCGCAAGGGCGAGAACGCGGGTTTCAAGGAGTTGGCCGCCCTGCGCCCGCTGCTGCAAACGGCCGCGGAGTGGACGAACGAGTCGCTGGAGAAAGTTGTCGAGCAGTACTGCCTCTCGCACAACCTCAACATGGGCAAGGTCGCCCAGCCCCTCCGCGTCGCCGTCACCGGTTCCACCGTCAGTCCCCCCATCGGGCAGACGCTGTGGCTGCTGGGCCGCGAACCAACCCTCGCGCGGATCGACGCCTGTTTGAAGCTTCAGTAACGCCGCCTGCGGCGAATGACCAATGTCCAATGACCAATGCCAGATGGTCGCTCCGTCATTAGTCATTGGATATTGGACAATGGTCACTTGCTCTCGATGACAATCACCCGGTAATCCCTGGCGCGCACGGGCACGGTGAGCTTGTCGCCATCAAGCTTCGGCTCCAGCTTGGCGTCGGCGGAGGCCTTCTGCGCCTTGGTGTCGACGAACATCTTTTCGATCTTGTCGCCCTCGGCCGTGCCGTCATCCTCGCCCAGCGGGTTCAGCGAGCTCTTGACCTCGTCCTGTGCGGCCTTGTCGTAGGAATCGCCGCCGGTGAAATCCTCGCCGGCCGCCGGCTCGAACGTGGAGTCGAGCGTGCGGATCGTGGGGGCCTTGAGCCCCATCGCGGCAAGATCGAGCTTGATCTCCAGCGTCGCCTCCTGCTTGCGGCGGTTGGTGGCGATCAGGAACACGCTGCCCGGCCGCTTGTAGAACGACACCAGCGCCGCGCTGCCCTGCCCCTCGACCTTCAGGAACTTCGCGTTGTCCCAGTACGGGAAGAAGGGCACGTTCGCGTCGCCCGCGCCCCAGCCCAGCAGATCCTTCCAGAAGCCCTGGTAGACCTCTTTGCCCTGCGCCTCGTAGACGGTGGCCGTCTCGTAATGGGCAAACTGTGCCTGGGCCTGGCGGCCCATCCGCCACTGCCACCGCGTGAACTGCGAGAGCGTCTTCTTGTCGAAACCGCCTTCAGCAATGAACGGCATGTAGAAGGTCGAGATGCCCCACAGGCGGGCGTTCTGGATGCACTCCTGGCGGGCGAGCGAGGTGGAGTCCATCCAGTCGCGGCTGCGAAGCGAGACGATGGGCGTGTTCTCGCCGTCGAGCGTGGAGTCGCAGAACACGAAGCCGCCGTACTGCCACGACTTCGTGTGATGGGCCATGATGATCGGCTCGACCCCGCGCTGAATGAAGATGCCGCGCCACCGCTTCATCAGTTCGCGGAAGCCGAAGTTCATGATGCCCGCCTGCTCGGTGCCGTCGGGCAGCTGCACCGACAGCCCGGCCTCGAGGCAGCGGACGGGGTTCTCGTAGCACTCGTCGAAGTAGACCGCGTCGAAGATGCCCCGGCGGATCCACTCGTCCATTTCCCAGCAGAGATAGTCGACAAAGCTGGGCGTCAGCGACGCCTGCATCGTTTCGCCCGTGCGCCACTCCCAGTTGTCGTAAGCGCCCGCGCGGCAGCCCAGCCAGAACCGCGACAGGTACATCGTCCGCGTGCCGACGGGCTTGGCCGACTTCATCGTGGGGATGCAGCTCTGGGCGTATTCCCATGACGCCCCGGCGGCTTTGTTCTTGGGGTCGGCCGCGGGGAACATGTGCATCGAGTGCTCTCGCGGGTCGATCGGCCAGGGGAGGAACGCATCGTAAATGCTGCATGCGACGGGGTCGACCTTGGAGTCCACCCGTTCGAACAGCCGGTATTTGGGATGGATCGGCTTGGCCGGGTGCGGCAGGATCGCGAACACGATCGGCCGCGCGGGCTTGTACTCCGTCTCCTCGGCCACGAGGTTGAATACCATCTCCACGCGATCGGCCTTGGCCGCCAGGCGGGCCGCCGAGACCTTCTTCGACTGCCACCACCCGGCCGCGTTGTCGCAGAACCACAGCAGGCCGCGGTTCATGTCGTTCACGTCCAGTTGTGCGACAAAGTCATACGCCTCGGCCTTCTCGCGTCGAGGCCGCCAGAAGGCGTCCCATTCCAGCTTGGGGTTCTTGGCCTTTTCCTTCTGATACTCTCGCCACGCCTCGCCCGCGCCCTGCAGCGTGCGCGACTCGAACACCATCGGGTCGTTGGCATCGAGGGCGGCCGTCTGGCAGTGGCCCTGGTTGACGGAGGTGTACATGTACCGCTTGGCGAATTCGGGCTTGATGGGGATCGACAGCGCGATCGGCGCGACCGGCCCACCCTTGGGCTTGATGGCCAGTTCGTAGCGGATCATGCCGTCGTATTCGAGGCGGCAGAGCATCTCGACGTCGGCGGTCTTGCCCGCGAAGCGGATGGTCCATTCCAGTTCGGTTCCCTTGCCCGCGCCAAGCGGGGCGGGCGATGCGGTCATGGCGGCACCGCCCTCGCGAAGCTCCATGGCCCCGGCGAGGATGTTCACGCCGTCGGCGTAGATCTCCGCCGGCAGGCCGCTTTCGGCCAGGACGTACCGCGTCATCCGCGTCTGCAGCGTCCTTCCCTCGACGGTGATGGGCGTCCACGGCGGCGGCACCTTGTCCAGAATGCCCGCCTTGCAGCCGCGCCACGGTTCGATCTGGTAGTTCCACTCGCGGGAGCCCTCGATGACCGTCTTGGCGGCCGCGTCCTGCACCCTGTAATCGAACCGGTACTTCGCCTCCGCCAGCTTGTCGCCCTGCGAAAGCACGAAGTGGTACTTGCCCGCCTCCGGGGCCGCCACCGTCTTGGTCAACACCGTCTTGCCGGAGGCGGTATCGACCACGTTCACCGTGGCGGCCTGGGGCGTGACATCGCGCGGCAGCAGCGGCTCGATGGTGTACTCGAGCTTTTGCAGCGAGTACTTGAACGCGAAGCTGTCGCGGTAAAGCTTGATCGGCTCCAGCGGGCCCTTCCAGCGGGCGTGGGCCTGCTTCACCTCGTCGCCGTCGATGGGGTAGTTGTAGGCGACGATCTCGTCGATCTCAACGAGCGGCGCCGCGTTGCCAATCACCTGCACGTCATCGGTCACGCCGAACTCCACGTACGCCACTTCGGCCTTGCCCATGATTTCGGGATCCATGCGGACGCGGCTGTGGTACTTGCCGTCGATGAACAAGCTCGCGCGCCCCTTGCCGTCGGCGTTCCACGTCAGGACGCAGTGCATCCAGTGGCCGCCGTCGAGCGGGATTCGCGTGCGCTCCAGGTCGTGCGCCCGCGGCAGCGTGAGGCTCAGCAGCAGCGGGGGGTTCTTCGCCCCGCCCGAGCGGCCGTACAGGCGGGCGACCGACAGGTGCATCTTGTCCGGCGGGGAGTGCTGCCAGTAGCCCGTCGAGTCGTCCCAGTTCACCGGCCGCAGCCAGAACTCCAGTGAACCCTCCTTGCCCGTAAAGCCCTTGACCGGCACGCGGGGGAAGCCGATCGCCGGATCGAGCAGCCAGCCCTTGCCGCGGACGCCGTCGATGGTGAGGCTGTTCGCTTTCTTGCCGCGGAGGTCGAGGTCGATCTTGCCGGCGGCGTTCCTGTCGATATCGGGCTCGAAGCCCTTGTCCAGCGACGCGTGCAGCACCGCCCCGTCGTTGCGGAAGAAGGGCTTGTCGAACTGCAGCGGGCGGGCCGGGCCCGCCTCGCGCCACGGCAGCAGCGGCCGCTCGTAGAAGTCGCGGTCGCCGGTGGAGGCGCGGACCTCGTCGATGATGCCGGCGAAGCCGGCCTTGCCCTCGGCGGAATTGGCGATGACCATCTCGCACTTGGCGCCCTGGCCGAGATAGTTGTAGTTGTTGCCGCCCTCGGAGATGTACCACGCCACGTCGAAGCCGTTGACCTTGAGCCTCGCGTCGAAGGGCGACGTGTTGCCCGGGGCGGGATGGGGCTTGTCCCAGATGGCCACGTGCGTCCACTCGTTCAGCGGCAGCGGGTTCGGCGAGATGATGTTCGCGTCCTTGGCCAGGATCGTCTTCACCAGTTCAGGCGACAGCCGCTTCTCGTCCACGTTGCCGTGCGGCTTGCGGAGGCGGAACTCCAGCCTGCCGTCCGGCCGCAGCAGCAGCTGCGATTCCCCGCCGGCCACCGAGAAGATGCAGCTCTCCGCCGCGGGATAGGCCGCGATCTTGACCCAGCACTCGACGGAGCGGGCAGCGGGAATGGTGACCCTCATTCCGCCTTTGCCGTCGCAGGACATGGCCTTGCCGAAGCGGCCGTCCTCGATGACCTTGAAGCCGTCGGCGATCTTGAGCTGTTTGCGGGCGTGGCTGTAATCCAGCACGTAGCCCGCGGGGGCCTTGGTCTCATCCACCGGGGGCAGGCCGTCCTCGCCGGGCTTGAGGCGTTCGATGCCGGCCGGCAGCGAGTCGTCATCCTCCTTGAGGATATTCTCGGAGTCGAACTGCTTTTCCTTCTTGAGGTGCTCGCGGAGCTTCTGCTGCTCACTCACCTGGGGCACGCCGAAGTGCACGAGCAGGCCGGTGTCCTTGTCGTCGGTGTACTCCTGCCACCACGCCACGCCGTACTTGTACGACGGGCCCTTGCCGCCCAGCGCTACGGCCGCGAACGACAGCAGCGCGATCAGGACGAGGCCCCCGCGAAGCGAACGCTTGGAAGTCATCGTATATCCTCTTGCCACTGAAGTTGCGGCTACTTCGCCGGCTGGCTGGCGGTGGCGCGTTGCGGAGTGATGGTGAACTCGGTCGTCATTTCCTGCGTGATGGTGGCCGTGGAAAGGCTGCCGGTTGCGTCGGTCATCTTGGCATCCATGAGGGTGGTGGCCGTCCCCTTCAGCGCCAGCGGCAGGCCCGTGCGGGTGTCAATCTTCATCGACACCTGCTGCTTCACCTCGGCCTTGTCCACCGTCATGTGCGACGAGCCGACCTTGCTGGTCTTGGGCTGGTCGATGGCGCCGATGGAGGTGTACTCCACCACGGCACAGGCGCCCATGGGCCCGTCCGCCAACGCCGACAGCTTGCAGTCCTGGTTCAGCTTCATTTCGCCGATCATGGGCGTTTCGTTGCGGCTGGAGTTCTTCCAGGCGTCCCCCACCGCCACGGGCGTCTGCGGAAAGGACTTGGCGGCGTCCGTCAGCGTCTTCTCGACCAAGGACAGGCCGAACTGCCTCTTCATTTCCTCCATGGCGGGGGCGAATTTCGAATTGGCCTTCACCAGCGGGTCCAGGGCTTCCGTCAGTCCCGTCATGCGGGACAACTTGCCGTCGCGCGAGATGTCGAAGCTGATCTTGGCCGCCCGGATCGCATGCAACGCTACCGCAAGGGTGTTCTTGGAGTCGGGGGGCTCGTTGCTGTCGAACTGGTAGCGGATACGATCGTTCGTCGAGACCTTCTGCTGGATGCGCTTGAAGGTCATGCTGACGGCCTTGACGCCGTTGGCGTCGGCAGGCTTGATCTCCAGGTCGAACAGGAGGTCGAGGTCCGACCGTTGGCGGACGGTTTCCTTCTGCACGGTCGTCATCGTCGATGCCGTCGACGCCTGGACTTCGTATCGCCCGGGGGCAAAATCCTGTCGCAGCGTCACCTTGTCCTGCGCCGCCGCCGCGGAGGCAGCGGCCAGAACCACCAGGAAAATCACAGATTTTGGGATCATATTTCGCCTTTGATCGTCTATTATGACAAGCCGTTGTCGGCAGGACAAACGGATAACCGGCCCGAAGCGCAGACCGTTATTATTTATTGACGTTATTCCAACACGCCAACGGCCCGCCCGATCCTGCCGAAAGTGTCGAAGTCTGATGCGAACTCTTTCGTGAGGATCGGTTTGGGGTTCCCAGCCGGCGAAGATGAATTCGTGATACGGTCTTCTTCCGGCCCGCCTGATTGCCAGACCTGTAGAGCCCGCCCTCTTTCTATCCGGCTTTAGAGCTGGCAACCTCGTCCGTCTGTATCCGCAACGGTAGTAAGGAGCTGTAACGATGTCGTACCATCATGCCTGGAGATTCTCTGCACTGGTTTTGACCCTGGTCGCGTTCTTTGCCCTTCCCGCCCGCCCCACCGCTGCCGCCGAATCGCCCCAACTGAAGGTCGAGTTCGACGACCGCGGGATCTCGTCGCTGATGTTCGGCCAGCAGGAGTTGCTGCAAAGCGGCGAGATGAACATCAAGAAGATCTACCAGGGCGGGAAGTTCGCCCCCGACATGAGCGGCGCCAGGATCACGTTCGACAAGGCCACCCGCACCAAGACGTGGGTCTACCCCTTCGCCAAGGTCACCTGCGTCTACGAGATCAAAGACAATCGTCTCGACTTCAACTTCCGCATCCTCAACACCAGCAACATCTCGATCACGGGCTTGGAGGTGGATGTGGCGGAACTGAAGCTGCCGAACGAGCCCAACTTCCCCCGAATTCACCGCGGCGTGATGTGGACGAACTTCAGCCTCAAGAGCCTCGGCAACGGCGGCTCGCCCATCGTGCTGCCCGCGAACTTCGGCACCGGCTGGGCCGTGCTGTGCAGCAGCGAATTCGAAGACCGCATGTCGCTGGAATGGAACACCCGCCCCGGCGGACAGGCCCTGGCCAAGCTGGCTGTCGGAGGCGAGCGCAAGGCCGAGTTCCGCAACGATTCCGGGCAGGTGCTGATCGTGGCCAACAACTTCGCCACCTACAACGTCTCGCTGCGGTTCGGCCCCCCGGGCAGCGCCAACGGCCTGGAACTGGCCGACGACATCTGCAAGGCATACGCCGCCCGCCACCCGATGCAGTTGAATTGGCCCGACCGCCGGCCCATCGGGCGTGACTTTATCGGCAATCTGCTGCCCCGTCGCACGGCCGAGCCTTCGATGGACGCCCCGGCCAAAACCAAGGCCGACCCCGCCTTCCGCCAGACCATCCTGGAGAACGCCGACCGCATCATCAAGAGCTGCAAGGCCGACAACCTCCAGGGCGTGGTGCTGTGGGATATCGAGGGCGACCAGTACCCCCAGATTACGTACGTGGGCGACCCGCGGCTGGTGGAGGTGCTTCAGCCGGAGATGGATTCCGTGGCCGACGAGTTCTTCAAGAAGTTCCGCGACGCCAACCTCCCCACCGGCGTGTGCATCCGCCCCACGCAGATCGGCGTCGTGGAGAAGAACGGCGTCAAGGTCTACACCCACACCGACGCCGGCGACCCCGTCGCGCAGCTGGCGGCCAAGATCCAGTACGCGATGAAACGCTGGGGCTGCACGATGTTCTACATCGACACCAACGTCGTCTACGAAGGCGGCGAGGGCGTGCTGCTGTCGGCCGCCGATATGAAGGCGCTGCTCGACCGCTTCCCCAACATCCTGCTGATCCCTGAACTGGGCTACGCCGACCTGTACGCCTACTCCTTCCCCTACGGTCAGATGGACATGGGCAACCGCGGCACGCCCGCACTGATCAAGGCGATCTGGCCGGACTGTTCGCAGTGCACGACTCCCATCGATGGTTACGATCTCTACGATGCGATGGTCAAGATGCTCTCGCGTCGCGAGACGCTGATGTGGTTCGCGAACAACATCAACACGCCAGTGAACCACGCTCGGGCCGAAGCGGCGTTCGTCATGCAAGGCCCGCCCAAGGACTTCACGGGGGCGAACCTCGAGAAGAAGATCGGCCTGCTCAAGAGCAAGGACCCGCTGACGCGGTACTTCGCCATCGTCGAACTCGGCGAGAGCAACAATCCCAAGGTGCTGCCGGCCCTGCAGGCGTGCCTGGGCGAGAAGGACTGGGTTCTGCAGCGCGCCGCGGTGGCGGCCTTGGGCGAGATCGGCGACCCCAAGGCCATCGGGCCGCTGACCGACATCCTCCGCCAGAGCGGATCGGACATGCAGACATTCGCGGCGCACGCGCTGCGGCAGATCGGCAAGCCCGCGCTGCCGGCGCTGCTCGATGCGGCCACCAACATGGATACGAAGATCGCGCTGGCGGCCGTCAGCGCCATCGGCGGGCTGGCGCTGCCGGAGGCGGCCACCCCGATGTGTCGGCTGGCCGACAGCGCCAAGGCCAACCTCGGCGTCCGCGCCAAGGCCATTCAGGCGCTGGGACTGATCGGAAACGACGTCGCCGATGAGAAGGTGATTTCGACGCTGGAAACCGCCAGCGACGCCACGCTCGTCCGCGCGGCCGTCACGGCCGTCACCTACGGCAATGTCACCGGCCCCCGCGCCGTCAAGGCGATTGAGGCGCTGATCGAGCGGGAAAAGGCGAAGCTCGCCGACAAGACGGTCGAGAAGCTCGACCCCAAGTGGATGTCCCTCCTCGGCCACGCCCTGAACAAGGCCAAGGGGAAGTGACAGAAGGCACCAAGGGAGGAACGAGTGGTTCCACCCTCAAGCGAGCAAAGCGAAGCTTGGGGGTGAGATCGAGCCAAGGCTTGTGACCGACCGAGACTCAGAAGAAGCGAACCTGCCTACCGGCAGGCAGGCCGCAGAACAGCAAAAGGAACTCCGAATATCGAAGGGTGACAGGGCACTACTCCCCGGCCCCTTCTTCCAATGCAATCATGCACATCAGGAGGATGCCCGACTCCAATGCGTCGTCATTGAAGTCGAAGCAACTGGTGTGCAGCGGCGGGCGGTCCTCGCCGATGCCGAGGAAGAACAGTGCCCCTTGGCGGCCGTCGAGGTAGAAGGCGAAATCCTCCGAGACCATCAGCGGCTTCTCCGCCTGGACCCAGGCGGCCAGCGACAGGCAGCGGCCCACCAGTTCTCGAAGCATCCCCACGGACCGCGGCGAATTCACCACCGGCAGGGCATACTTGCGCTCGTACGTGAACTTCACCCGTGCGCCGCCCCGTGCCGCCGCCGCTTCAACGGCGCCCGTGATGGCGGCCTCCAGCTCGTCGCCCTGCGCCTTGCTGAAATAGCGCACGGTGCCCTCGATGGCGGCGGTGTCGGGGACGGTGTTGGAACTCTCGCCCGCGTGGAACGAACACACCGTGACCACGCAGCCGTCTCGCTCGTTGACTCGCCGGTGCAGGTCCAGCAGCCGGCCCACGGCGTCGCTGCAGATGGGGATGGGGTTGATGCCCTTGTGGGGCGTGGCCCCGTGGCAGCCCTTGCCGATGAGCTCGGCCCGGAAGAAATCGGCGGCGGCCAGGAACACGCCCTCGCGGCACTTGACCTGCCCGACGGCCAGGCCCGGGCTGCCGTGCAAGGCGTACGCAGCGGCAGCGTCACGGCAGCAGCCGGCCGCCACCAGGTCCCTGCCGGTGGCCTGCACTTCCTCGCCCGGTTGGAACACGAAACGCACCGTGCACCCGAGTTCGCCGCGTAGACGCGCGAGCACCATCGCGGCCCCGGCCAGGATGGCCGAGTGCCCGTCGTGCCCGCACGCGTGCATCATGCCGCTGTGCTGTGAACGCCATGGGGCCTTGCCCTCTTCGGCGATGGGCAGCGCATCCATGTCCGCCCGCAGGACGATCGTCCTGGCCGAGCGGCCGGGGAGTTCGGCGATGAAGTCGGTGCCCAGCAGCGGCGGCCAGACGCTCAGCGGCAGGCCGGCCAGCGCCTCGGCGATGCGCTGGCGCGTGCCGTGCTCCTTCATCGCGATCTCCGGGTGCGCATGCAGGTCGCGCCGCAGGTCGCGAACCTGGGGCAGGACCTCGGCGATCAGCGCTCGGAGCCGGTCGATTTCCACAGTCATCTCGTGTCTCAACGTGGGTACTACAGAGGAAGCCTTAGCGGCGGCTTGCCGTTCGGCGCTGTTTCTATCGGGGGCCGAAGGTTAGTCACGCCAGCGGCCGCGGGCATCAAACATCATCATCCACGAAGCTCTTACCCTACGACCTATTGCCTATGACCTACGACCTTCTTCTCATTCAAACCGAATCTCGCCGAAGTACTCCGGCCGGTGGAAGTCGGGGCCGGGCGTGCCGACGGGATTCCAGCAGGCAAACTGCTGGTTGTTCTTGCCGCCGCAGCGGTAGAAGTTCCCGCGCCACGTCCCACCGGAGTCCGGGCGGATGGTCATGCCGGTAAAGGCCGACAACGCGTCGTACGGCAGCGCCGCCGCCAACCACCAGGCCGAGTCCGCGGGCGACTCGTCTTTGGACGGGCCCGGCACGGAGGTGGCCACGCGAATGCCGCGGGCGAGGTTGGCGTCGATCAGCTTGCGATCGCCGCGCCCGGGGCCGAAGCCCAGGTGGATCTGGCCGCAGCAATTGGCCTCGAAGTTGAAGTAGTGCGGGCCCTTGGCCGGGGCGGGCGAGGCGAAGAACTCCACGCAGCTGTCCACGCAGACCGTGCCGTTGAGCGGCCGGGCCTCGGACCAGATGTTCTTGTCCTCGCAGGCGAACTGCAGGTACAGGGCCTTGTCGTCATACAGCATGCGGGCGGTGGTGGCCTGCTTGCTGCCGCCCTTGAACCAGGGGAACTCGGCCACGTGCAGCTCGTTGGCGGCGGCCCAGGGGCCGGTCTTGGTGCCCACCAGCGGGACGGCGCCGACGGCCTTGCGAATCACGTAATTCTTCATCGCTATTCCGCTCCGTAATGAATCAGGGACTGCACTTCGCAGCCCAGGCGATCTCGGCCGTGGAGGAAGTCGAGTTCGACGATGAACGCGGCGGCGACGATGTCGCCGCCCATCTCACGAACGAGTTCGCACGCCGCCGCCATCGTGCCGCCGGTGGCCAGGAGATCGTCCACCATCAGCACCTTGGCCCCGCGTGGGAAGGCGTCGATGTGCATCTCGATGGTGTTGGTGCCATACTCGAGCTTGTAGCTCTTGCTGATGGTCTTGTAGGGCAGTTTGTTGGGCTTGCGGACCGGGACGAAGCCGGCCTTGAGGCGGTCGGCCAGCAGGGAGCCGAACACGAAGCCGCGGCTCTCGATGCCGATCACGTAATCGATGCCCTCGTCCTTGTACGCGGTGGCCAGGCGGGTGATGGCCTGGCGCGTGGCCGCGTAGTTGCCCAGCAGCGGCGTGATGTCCTTGAAGATGATGCCCTTGATCGGGAAGTCGGGCACGTCGCGGATGAACTTTTCCAGTTGGATCTTGGCCACAGGGGTCTCCTTGGATTTCCGGCATTCGAGTGTACCTGCGGCCGGGGCGGCCGTCTATTTCGGAATTCGGATTTCGGATCTCGGAATGCACTGGGTCGAACGCGATCGCGTACGCCGAACTGGAGCTCTCTTGGAGCGATGATCGAGGTTCTGCGTTTCCGTGCAATCCGGTAATCCGTGATATCCCGCTGTCTCCTGCCGCGAAACGGGGCGAGCTCCGGCCGCCAAGAAAAACGCCGGGGCGGCCACAGCGTATGCCGCGGCCGCCCCGGGTCTTGACCCGAAACCGTTCGATTTGGCGCTGCTTGGCGGGTGCTAGATCAGCCCCTCCCCCAGCCCTCGCAGTTGCTGCAGGGCCTTGTTCTCGAGCTGCCTCACCCTCTCCCGTGTCAGCCCGATCTTCTGTCCGATTTCCCTGTAAGTCCGCGGCGGCCCGTCGTAGCCGTCGAGGCCGAATCGCAGTTCGAGGATCTTCCGCTCGCGCGGCTCCAGCTGCGTCAGCAGCTTCTGCAGTGCGGGCGAGTCCGAGGCCTTCAGCAGCGACTGTTCCGGCCGATCGCCATCGTCGGCCACCATCTCGGCGATCGCGTGCGAATCGTCGCTGCCCATCTGGCTGGGCGCGCTGACGGCCTTGAGGCCGAAGCGGATCATGCCCGCCTTCTTGACCGAGATGCCGAGCTCCTTGGCCATCTCCGCCAGCGTGGGCGGGCGGCCCATCTCGCCTTCGAGCTTCTTGTTGGCGCGGCGCCACTTGGTGATCAGCTTGGCCAGATATGCAGGAATATGAATCGGTTGGCCGGCGTTGATCATGGCCCGCTTGATGGCCTGCTTGATCCACCACGACGCGTACGTGCTGAACCGCACGCCGGCGTCGGGGTTGAAATCTTCCACGGCCCGCATCAGGCCCAGGTTGCCCTCGGCCACCAGGTCGTTGAGGGTCATACCCGGGTTGGAGTATTGCTTGGCGATCTTGACCACCAGCCGCAGGTTCGCCGCGATGAGCTGTTCGCGGGCGATGGGGTCGCTGTGCTCGCGGACCCGGCGGGAAAGCTGCTGTTCCTGCTCGGCGGTCAAAAGGGGCGTCGCCTTGATTCGGTCGATATACCAGCCCAATCCAGCGCGCGGTGCGAATACGGCCATGTTGCCTCCTCCAGTCCTCTCTTGGGTACGGCTCACTGGTAATCATTTCGACCAGCCGGAGGGGGCACTTGATTAACGGCAAGGGACCAGGGGCCAGGGGGCAGGGGTCAGAAGGTCCCTTGGCCCTGGTCCCCGGTCCCTTGATCCCTAGTCCCTGGCCCCCAATGCAACGAGCGTGATGGATTGCTCCACCACGCTCGTCGGTTCTGCGACATCCGCCCGGGGCGGATGCTATTTACTTGGTCTCGTTCTCGTCCTTCAGGGCGTCCATGGCGATCTCGTCGGCCGCGGCCGGGTCGATCTCCTTGGCATCGCGCTTGGGACGCGGGGCCGCGCCGCCCTGCTGGTCGCGCACGGTCTGGATGATGTTGTCGTACTCGGCGCCGAGCAGGCCGCCTTCGGACTCCAGGCCGCCGCGACGCTTGCTGCCGCCGGCATCGCCGCCGCCGGTGACATCCTCAGCCGCCCACTGGGCACGCTTGAGGCTCAGGCCGATCTTGCGATCGTCGGCATCGACGCGGAGGATCTTGACTTCGATCTCGTCGCCCACCTTGACCACGTCCTTGGGGTTCTCGACCTTGTGGTCGGCCAGCTCGCTGACGTGCAGCAGGCCCTCGAGCTCTTCTTCGAGCTCGACGAAAACGCCGAAGTTCGTAATCTTGGTGACCTTGCCGCGGACGATCTGGCCGGGCAGGTAGTGCTCGGGGATGCTCCGCAGCCAGGGGTCCTCGGACAACTGCTTGAGACCCAAGGCGACGCGCATCTTCTCTTCGTCCACCGCCAGGACCACGCACTGCAGCTGCTGGCCCTTCTTGAGGACTTCGGAGGGGTGCCCGACCTTGCGGGTCCACGACAGGTCCGACACGTGCAGCAGGCCGTCGATGCCTTCTTCGATCTCGACGAACGCGCCGTAGTTGGTCATGTTGCGGACGGTGCCGGTGATCACGGTGCCCGGCGGGTACTTTTCCTTGACCAGCGTCCAGGGGTTGACCTCGGCCTGCTTCATGCCCAGCGAGATCTCCTGCTTTTCGCGGTCGACTTCCAGCACGACCACTTCGATCTCGTCGTTGACGTTGACGATCTCGGAGGGGTGATTGATGCGGCGGGTCCAGCTCATCTCGCTGATGTGCACCAGACCCTCGAGGCCCTCGGTGAGCTGCACGAACGCGCCGTACGACATGATGTTGACCACCTTGCCCTTGACGCGGGTGCCGACGGGGAACTTCGCCTCCACCTGGTCCCAGGGGTTGGCGCTGCGCTGCTTGAAGCCCAGGGCGATCTTCTCTTTCTCGCGATCGACGCTGAGCACCACGCACTCGATTT
This sequence comes from uncultured Planctomycetaceae bacterium, assembly GCA_964616985.1. Lineage (GTDB taxonomy): Bacteria > Planctomycetota > Phycisphaerae > SM23-33 > SM23-33 > CAZTVF01. Next base: position 385 of record CAZTVF010000084.1, on the reverse strand, counting down.
CCTGGCCCAGCTGCAGGATCTCCGACGGGTGGCCGATGCGGCCCCAGCTGATGTCGGTGATGTGCAGAAGACCGTCGAGGCCGCCGAGGTCGACGAACGCGCCGAAGTCGGCGATGTTCTTGACCACGCCCTTGCGCGTCTGGCCTTCGATGATGTCGGCCAGCAGCTTGGTCTTGGCCTCGGCGCGGCGCTCTTCAATGAGCTTGCGGCGCGAGACGACGATGTTCCGGCGCTCCTGGTCGATCTTGAGGATCTTGGCGTCGATCCGCTGGCCGATGAATTCGCCGATGTCGCCGGGACGGCGGACGTCGACCTGGCTGGCCGGCAGGAACACGGGCACGCCGATGTCCACCAGCAGGCCGCCCTTGATCTTGCGGGTGACCAG
>CAZTVF010000083.1:0-24463 GCA_964616985.1 uncultured Planctomycetaceae bacterium | reverse complement strand
GGGTTCGATTCCCCTTGGGGGTAGTCATTAGGCGTGGCTTAAGCTGTTGCCACGCCTTTTTTTATGCGCCTATCGCGGCACAACCGACCTGCGGCCGGCTTACCCGCCCGCCGCCGGGGCCGACGGCGATGTTGCAGGACGAGTGGCCGCCAGCGGCGCCAGCAGGCGGTGGCGAACCTGCCAGGCCGCCGGAGTTGTGCGGCCTAGATCCCAACCCATCGTATTGCGAGTCTTCGATGTCTCACCGATGCAGTGAATCGTTCCGTCGGGCCTGAGGACCACAAAGAAATGCTCCCCCGCCGTGACGGCCACCGCATCCTTGACGCTCCGGTTCATGGCCTGCTGCTGCCAGTTGTCCTCGCCGGTGGTCAGGACGGTGCCGTCGGCACATAGCGCGATGGTCTGCCATGAAAGCGACCGGATGTCGACCACGCCGGTCCAGGTCTCGACATTGCACTGGCCCATGTTGTTCCGCCCCGCGGCCACTACCGTGCCATCCGAACGCAGGCCAACGACGTGCGCATCGCCGGCGGCGACCGCGACGATGCTCCTCCAGTCAGCGACATTGCACTGGCCGTACTTGTTGTCCCCGGTGGCGACGGCGGTGCCATCCTTCTTTGCTCCGATCGAGTGTACCCCGCCGGCGGCAATGGCGACGATGTCCCGCCAGGCAGCGACGTTACACTGCCCGGCCCAGCCGCCGCCCACGGCCAGCACCGTGCCATCAGACTTGAGCCCCAGAATCTGGGCGTATCCCGCCGCGACGCTGACGATGTCGGTCCATGCCGCTGCCTTGTCGGCCTCGCTCCTCTTGTCTCCGACGGCCAGCACGGTCCGGTCCTTCCTTAGCGCCACCAGGTGATGCCACCCCGGCGCAATCTGCACCACGTCGGTCCAATCGACCGCGTTGCCGTCCTCGAGACCGAGCTCCTTTCCGCCCTGGACAAGCAACGTGCCGTCGGCCTTGAGGCCCACCAGCGAATTGGGCCCCGCGGCGATGTTGGGGATCTGGTACCGGACCCCTTGGGTGGCTGGCGACGAGGCGGGCCCGCTGGCAGATTTCGCGGCCGGGGCCGTGGAACTGTCTGCCGCCCAGATCGAACTCACAAGCAGGATCATTGTTGCCGATGCGATCAATCGTTTCATTGAATACCCTTTCGTAGGAGAAGGCCGGCAGGCCTTCAGGACAGTCTGGATTGTCACGGGTTCTGCCACGTGGCCGGCCACCAATAGTCGTCGCCCCAAGGCCAGAGGAAGCCATCGAAGTACTTGCGGTCGAAGTTGGTCCAGAAGGCCCACGGGCCATCGCTCATGCAGTGGGGGTACGGAGGGTCATCCGGGTAGATCGGATCACCATGCCCCCACCAGCCAATGAGGAACCCGTCGCCGCTGCGATCATTGGTGGGATAATACCAGGACATTTGAAACGTATCGCCCTCGGGGCTCGTGACGGAGATGCTCTGCTCGACCGGGACCATGTCCCACTGCTTGGGGTCGCCATAGTTCATCAGGCGGATGATCCTGCCGTCGGACCCGAGGATGTTGATGCTCACCTCACCGATCTGCCCGATGGACAGTCCGATGTTGTGGGCCTCCCCGTCGAATCTCCCCCCGTGGACCTGCACCTCTGTGAACCGGGGCTCCTCGAAACACCCCAGCGTCTCGGCCATCATCAGCCGGCTCGAGGGGTAGGTCTTGTGCCACCACCCGCTCCATCGCAGGCCGTAGTTGCACCAGACGTTGGGGTTCGCCGCGGGATGGTCGTACCATTCGGACATCTCCCGAAATGCGTACCCCGCCCCGCCGGTGGCTCGCGCGTACAGCCCGCTGCGGTGGATGTCCGAACTGCCATAGCCCTCGGTGCCGGGACATACGAGAATGCCGGGGTTATCGAACGCTCGTTCCTTCGCCAGCGATCCAAAAAAGAAGGTCTTGTAGTCGCCGATCCACCCGTGGCCGGTCCCATGCGAGACGGCCCCGCCCCGGACGTAGGCGCCCGCGGCGGGGATGAAACCGCGGTTCGACCCGGCGTAGACGCAGGTGGCGATATAGACAGCCCGCATGTTGGACGCGCAACTGGCCATCTTCGCCAGCATTCGCGCCCTGCCAAGGGTGGGCACCAGGATCAGCAGCAGCACGATCACCAGCGCGATAACGACTAGCAGTTCCACCATCGTAAAAGCGCGCGAGGCGGACTTCCTCCGCTCACGACAACAGAGGACGGCCGTCGGGGCCTGACGGGACACACGTATCGAGGGCGGTGGGAAATGGAACATGCCTGCTGCCGTCCTTCAGGTGCAACTCATCTCACGCTGACATGATTCTAGACACGCCGCCGTCGGGGCGACAACGTCAAAAGTCGTCGCGAAGGGTTGATTCTTCGGCTATATGGGCGATCCCTCTTATAACAGCTTGACCATCTCCACTGAACTTAATAACATACACTAATGAGGGGTAATACTATGCGGACTATCGCCCAGATGAATGACGCCGCGGATGCCCCTGCCATCGGGGGACCCTATCCTTCGCGCAAGGCCGGACAAACGCTGCGTGAGCGGATCATCGCATTCCTGGTGCAGGCGGATCCGCCCGTCGGCAGCCGTTTTCTCACCGACGCCCAGATCGCCCGGCAGTCGGGTTTGAGCTACAACACCGTTCGCAGGGCCTTGCAGCACCTGCACCGGCAGGGCTGGCTCGATCGCAGGGTCGGCAGCGGCACCTTCGTCGGCTCGCGCGTCGGCATGCCCGTCATCTCGCAGACCGCAATCCATGATCGCCGCCGCTCGCACACCCGCGTCGCCGTCATGACCTCCGAAGGCACCTCGGGCCCGAGTTGGTGGCTGCACCGCGCGGTCCTCGACGGCGTGGAAGACGCCGCCGTGGAGCAGCGATACAGCGTGGAACTGCTCACCGGCCACGGCAACGACATACTCAATCTCCAGCGGCGCATCCAGCAGGGCCGACCCGATGCCCTGATCAGCATCATGACCAACCGCGCGGTGCACTGCATCCTCGGGGTGGCGATGAACCTGGGGATCCCCTTGCTGTCGACGGTGTCTTCGCGAACCGGGCTGGGCGTGCCGGTCGTGCGGGAAGACGCGGTCCAAGGCATCCGCCTGGCGACGAATCACCTGGCCGCCCTTGGACACCGCCGCATCGGAATGGCCTTGCTGGTGGTGGACGAGCCGACCTGCTCGTTCATCCATGAACGCCGCCGCGGCTACCTTGAGGCCCTCACCGCCTTGGGCACTGAAGCCGACGAAAGCCTGATCCACTGGGTGGACCTGGCCCTGCCGCTGGAGCAGCGGGCGGCGGCAATGTGGCACTACCTCCGCCGTCAGAAACCCACGGCGATGCTGTGCAGCAACTACAACACCGCCGAGCCGCTCGGCTGCCTGATCCGCGACGGCAAGATCGACGTTCCACAAAAGCTTTCGGTCGTCGTGTACGATCAGGAGGCCGAAGTGGCCCGCTGGTGGGGCATGACGCCAACGCACGTGGCCTTGCCCCTGCGACAGATCGGGCGGCTGGCCGGCGAATATGCCCGCCGATTGGCCGAGGGGTTGGCTGTGCCCGAACTGACGCAACTACCCTGCGAGCTCATCGAAGGACAGAGCACCGCCCGGCGTGGAGGTCGAAAGCAGTGACGGGCCGGGGCTGATGAGTATTTGAACACCTTCAGACGAGCCTTCACAACGACCCATGCGGAGGCAGGCCGGCGGCGTTATACTCTCAGACATAGCAGTAGTGCTCTGGCACTCGTGCTGCGGTGGGCGCGGTCCGGGCCTGCCTGCCGGAGGCAGGAAGGCCCGCCCCAAACGAGATGTGACGAGCACCAAAGGAGCATCCCCTTGCGGCAGATTTCACCGGCGGTTGCGTTGGCGTTCGTCGTGGTGTTCGGTTTTGCACTGGCCCCGGCGCGGGCCCAGGGGCAGAAGATGCCCCCGCCACTGGCGGCCGACGCTCACCGAGGCGACGGCCAAGCCAGGCAAGATTGGCACGACGGCCGTCGAGGGCCTGGGCGCCATCAAGGATCCCGCGGCCGTGAAGCAGTTGATCGAGACGGCCGACAACAAATCGCTGGCTGTCCCCGTGCGGGGAACGGCGCTTCGATTGATCGGCGAGAAGGCGGAGCGGGACAAGAACGACGCGAGCCTGTTTGACGCGCTCGTGCGGGCCCTGGAGGACAAGGACCTGCGGGCCTCCGCCGCCAGCCACCTCACCGGCCGCATCAAGGGCGCCAAGGTGCTCAAGCTTCTGCAGGAGGCGCTGGCCAAGGAGCAGGCAGCCGAAAAGCCCAACACAAAATACATTGAGCAGTTGACGGCCTTCATCAAGGAGCTCACGCCCAAGGGCAAGTGATCTCAAAGGAGCGATCATGAAACGGATGCCTCTATTCCCCGCCGCCTGCGCTGCGCTCGCGGCCCTGGTCTTCGCCTCGACCGCTCGGGCGGACACGGCGGCCCCCAAGCTGGAGGCCGCCTTCGATGGCAACGGCCTGTCGGCCTTGAAGGTGGGCGGCACGAACGTGCTGGCAAACCCCCTGCCGCGAGTATACGTCGCCAATTTCCGCAAGGCCGACGACAAGACGCCGCTGGCCGACCGCGCGGCGGCGGCCAAGGAAATCCTCTTCAGCGGCGACCTCAAGACCCCGCCGGTCAGAGCGTTTGACGAAGCCGCCCGAAGGCTCACCGCCACCTACGCGTGGGGCATCGTGACGGTGGAGTACAAGCCCGGGGCCTCGTCGCTGGACATGAAGATGACGATCGAGAACAAGACGGCCGACATCCTCGACCAGTGGACGCTGTCGCTGCTGGAACTGCAACTGCCCGAAGAACCGAACTGGCCGCGGATCTCCGAGGCCCTCTATTTCGGCCAGCCCACCGTAGCCCGCAGCGCCAACAACCTCGCCGCGCCGCTGGTGGTGGCCGGGGGCACCGGGCAGTTCTGGTTAATCGGCTGCTCGCCGGAAACGGCCAGGCCGCTGACGCTGTCGCTGAACTCCGGCGGCAAAGGCAAAGAAACGCTCTGCAGCCTCACCGTGCAGGCGGGCGGTGACAAGCTGCTGTATGACGATGTCTACGACACCCGGCCGCTGGCGGCGGGGGCGTCCGACAGCTTCACCGTCTCGCTGCGATTCGCCGACGTAGCCGCCAGCCCCGTCGCCGCCGCCGATGACTGCTGCAAGGCGTACGCGGCCGCCCACCCGCTGCGGCTGAAGTGGGCGGACCGCCGCCCGATCATCCGCAGCTTCATCGGCGACGGGCTGCCGCAGCGCAAGGACGAGCCCAGCATGGCCGTGCCGCCCGCGGCGGCGACGGACGAGTTCCGCCAGAAGATGCTCAAGGTGGCCGACGGCCTGATCGCCACGATGAAGGCGGCCGACGCACAGGGCATGATCGTGTGGAACATCGAGGGCGGGCCCGGCAGCATCAAGTACGTGGGCGACCCGCACATGGTGGAGATCCTGTGCCCCGAGATGAACGCGGTGGCCGACGATTATTTCAAGAAGTTCCTCGACGCGGGCCTGCGGACGGGCCTGTGCCTGCGGCCCAGCCACATCGACGTGCACAAGACGCCCGAGGGCAAGCCCTTCTTCACCCACACGCACGACGCCAACGAGAACCCCGTCGAGGTCATCTCCGGCAAGATCGCCTACGCGAAGAAACGCTGGGGCTGCACGATCTTCTACATCGACACCAACAGCGTCTACCGCAAGCGGGGCTCTTCGGACAAGACCACCGGCGCCCTGATGAGCGCCGACCAGTGGGACGAGATCTGCCGCCGCAACCCCGGCGTGCTGCTGGTGCCCGAGCACTCGTACATCCGCTACTACACGTCGTCGGCGGGATACGACCAGATGGACATGGGCTGCGCGATCAGCCCGCCGATCGTGAAGCAGACCTGGCCGGGCGCGTTCAAGTGCGTCACGATCGACAACCCCCCGCAGAAGCAGTGGAACACGCTGGTGAACATGTGGCGGTCGGGCGATGTAATCCTTTTCGACGGCGGCGAGCTGAACATCCGCACCGTCGCCAATGCACGGCGCGAGGCGGGCTATCTCGATGTCCCGGCCCCCGAGGCCTGCCGCACGGGTGACGCCAACGCTTTGATGGCCCTCATCGACGGCAACGACGCCAGGACGCGTTTCTTCGCCTCGCAAGCGTTGGGCAAGGTGAGGACGGCGGCGGCATATGAGAAGGTGCTCTCCCTGACGGCCGACGCGGACTGGCTGGTCCGCAAGAACGCCGTCGTGGCCCTGGGGCAGTACGGCGACGCCAACGTGACGGCGAGGCTGCTGGCGTTGATGTCGGACCCCAACGCGAACATCGACGCCATCGGCGTGCAGGCCTTCGCCGCCATCGGCCCTTCCGCCGTCGCGCCGCTGGTCGAGTCGCTGCAGAAGCCGTCTAAGACGGCGGCGGCGGCCTTGCAGGGGCTGGCGGCCATCGGCAATCCCCAGGCCATCCAGACGGTCATCGAGGTGATGGAGAACAAGGACTTCAACATCAACCTCCGCGGGCTGGCGCTGCGGCTGGTGGCTGAGAAGGCGGAACGGAAGGATGCCACGGCGTTCGATGCGCTGCTGCGAACGCTGGCCAACAAGGATCTCCGCATGCAGGCATCCAGTTATCTGCCCCGCCTGCGCGATGCAAGGACGATTCCCGCCGTCGAGGCCGCACTGGCCGCGGAAAAGGCGGCCGCCAGCCCTGATGCCAAGTTCATCGAACGCCTGGAGGCCACGCTCAAAGAGCTGACGCGGAAGTAGAACTGCGTGAATCCAGGCGGGCGAGCGGGTATAACATCGGGTCAAGATTAAGGAGATGCTATGTCCCAGCCCGTGCAGTTTGAGAATGTCACCGTCGTGTGCAAGGCCAACGTGTACTTCGACGGCGACGTCATCAGCCACACCGTCATGACGCCCCAGGGCAAGAAGACCCTGGGCATCATCTTCCCCGGCACGTACCAGTTCAACACCGACGCCCCGGAGCGGATGGACATCATCGCCGGCTCCTGCCGCATCAAGCAGGCTGGACAGCATGACTGGACCGCCTACGCGGCGGGCACGTTCTTCAATGTGCCGGGCAAGAGCTCGTTCGAGATTTCCGTCGAGCACGGCCTGGCCGAGTACGTCTGCTCGTTCGGCTGATCTCATGATGATGATCTTGTGGGCTATCGCATTGTCGCTGATGAACCTGGTCTGGCTGGGGCTCAACGTCTTCTCGCTGCCGGGCAACTGGCTGATGGTGGCCTCGGCGGCGGTGGTGGCCGCGATCATGGCCGATCACGACATGCTCAGCGTCTGGACACTGGTGGCGGCCATCGTGCTGGCCTTGGTGGGCGAGCTGGTCGAGTTGCTGGCGTCGATGATCGGGGCCAAGCGCGGCGGGGCCAAGCGAGGCGGGGCATGGGGGGCCCTGCTGGGCGGCATCGCCGGGGCCATCGCGGGCACGGTCATCATCCCGGTTCCCATCATCGGTTCGCTGCTGGGGGCCTGCGGCGGCGCGTGCGCGGGGGCATTCTGGTTCGAGCTTCGCGGCGGCAGAACGCCGCGTGAGTCGCTCCGCGCTGGCATTGGCGCCGGCGTGGGCGGCTTCGTGGGCAAGCTCGGCAAGATCGCCATCGGCGTAGTTATCTGGGTCGTGCTCACGGTTGCGGCGTTCTTCTAAGTCACAGCCACGGAACGCCTGAAACAGCCGCGGAGCGGCTGAAATACGATAGCCTCGGGTTGGTCGCGAAGCGACCTACCCGGGGAAAGGCGGGCCCCCTGGGTTGGGCAACCGCGGAGCGGTTGGTTAATGCTGGGTCCGAGCATCTCTGAAGGGTACGAAGGAAACTGACGCCGCCTAGACTACGTGAGACATCGTAACTTCATGGGTCACTGAAGTGACCATGCCACGCAGACGCCTGCGACCTACGACCTTCTTTGAAATCCCTTGACCCTCCCGCGCCGCGCGTGTTACTTTACGTTCGTCCAACGGGAAGCTGGTGAGAATCCAGCACGGCCCCGCCACTGTGACCGGGTACGAAGCCGCATCTGCCACTGCCCTTGCGGGTGGGAAGGCGCGGCTGCAGGACGATCCGGGAGTCAGGATACCGAACACCCTTCGGGGTGCCTTCGAGGGAAGGTCCAAGAATCGCCATGCGCGCTTGGCCCGCTTTCGAAGGCGGGCCTTTTTTGTTGAGGTCATCATGGCGACCGGACATGGCGGAAACCTTCGTGCACTGGCCGCGGCGGCCGGCAGGCAGGCCGAGGACATCCTCGACTTCAGCGCCAACATCAACCCGCTGGGCCCCCCGCCGGGGCTGCGGGCGGTCATCAGCCGCGGCATCGACCAGCTCGTGCACTACCCCGACCCCCTCGCCCCCGGCCTGGTCGCCGCCATCGCCAAACGCTACGCCGTGCCGGCCGAGCAGATCATCGTCGGCAACGGGTCGACCGAGATCCTGTTCGCACTGACGCGGGCACTGGCGGCGGATACCCCCGGCGCCCCCGGCCGGTCGCGGCGCGTCGTCGTGCCGGTTCCTTCTTATATAGACTACGCCTCGGCCGCACGCGTGGCGGGGCTGGACGTGCAGACGCTGCCCCTGGCCGGGGCCGACGGCCTGGCGGTGAATCTGCCGGCCCTCGCGGCCGCCATCGTTCCGGGCGACGTCATCTTCCTGGGCCAGCCGAACAACCCCACCGGCCTGATGATCGACCCCCTCGCCTTGCGGCGGTTCATCGGCGAGCACGGCGACAAGCTCTTCATCATCGACGAGGCCTTCGCCGATTTCGTCGAGGGTTACCGCACGCTCGCCGCCGACCTGCCGGCCAACGTCATCGTGCTGTGCTCGCTGACGAAGTTCTACGCGATCCCCGGCCTGCGGCTGGGTTTTGCCGCCGCCCGCGAGCCCCTCGCCTCCAGCATCCGCCGCCAGATGCCCAACTGGTCGGTCAACACGCTGGCGCAGCTGGCCGGCGAGTCGGCACTGGCCGACGCCGACTACGCCACCCGCACCCGCCAGTTCGTGGCCGAGCGCCGCCGCGAGCTGCACGCGTCGCTGGCGGCAATCGACGGCCTGCACGTGTACGAGGGGGCGGCCAACTTCCTCCTCGTCCGCATCAACCGGGCCGACACCGACGCGTATGCCATCGCGGCCAGGCTGCTCGCCGACGGCATCGCCATCCGCACCTTCGACGCCTCGCAGCACCTCGACGGGCACTACTTCCGCATCGCCGTCCGCACCGCTCCGGAGAACCAGCGGCTGGTCGATTCGCTCGCCGCCGCGCTGGGTTCGCCCCGCGCCGCCCGCCCCGCCAGGCCCCGCACGCCGGCAGTCATGTTCCAGGGCACCAGTTCCAACGCGGGCAAGAGCATCCTGACGGCCGCCCTGTGCCGCATCCTGCTGCAGGACGGCGTCCGCGTGGCGCCGTTCAAGTCGCAGAACATGTCGCTGAACTCGTACGTCACGGCCGACGGCGGCGAGATGGGGCGGGCGCAGGTGGTGCAGGCCCAGGCCTGCCGCCTCGATCCCGACGTGCGCATGAACCCCGTGCTGCTGAAGCCCAACTCCGACACCGGCAGCCAGGTCATCGTCCGCGGCAAGCCGGTCGGAAATATGCGCGTCGCTGAATACGTCGCCTACAAGTCCGTCGCGTTCGAGGCGGCCAAGCAGTGTTACGATTCGCTGGCGGCCGAGTACGAAGCCATCGTCCTCGAGGGCGCCGGCAGCCCCGGCGAAGTGAACCTCAAGAGCCACGACATCGTCAACATGCGAATGGCCCAGTACGCCCAGGCCCCGGTCCTGATCGTGGGCGACATCGACCGCGGCGGCGTGTTCGCCTCGTTCGTCGGCACGATGGAAGTGCTGGAGGCCTGGGAGCGAGCCCTGGTGGCCGGGTGGGTCGTCAACCGCTTCCGCGGCGACGCGAGCCTGCTTTCCCCCGCGTTCGACTACACGCTCGCCCACACGGGCAAGCCCGTCCTGGGCGTGGTGCCCTACCTCGCCCGACTCAACCTGCCGCAGGAAGACTCCGTCGAGTTCAAGAGCGGCTCGCTGGACGCCGCCGCCGCGGCCGCCGCCGTCGAGATCGCCGTCATCGACCTGCCGCACATCTCGAACTTCACCGACTTCGACGCCTTCTCCGTCGAGCAGGACGTCCGCGTGCGGATCGTCCGCCGCGGCGACGAACTGGGCCGCCCCGACGCCGTCGTCCTGCCCGGCAGCAAGAACACGCTGGCCGACCTCGCCTACCTCAAGCGGTCGGGCCTGGCCGAGAAGATCGCACGCCTCGCCGCCGCGGGCGCCGCCGACATCGTCGGCATCTGCGGCGGGTTCCAGATGCTCGGCCGCGAGATCCGCGACCCCCAGTGCATCGAAAGCCCCGACGGCAGGGACATGGGCCTGGGCCTCCTGGCCGTCGACACGACGATGGCGGCCGAGAAGACGCTCACCCGCGCCACCGCCCGCCACACGCCCTCGGGACTGGGCGTGCACGGCTACGAGATCCACCACGGCCAGACGCCCACGGGCGAACTGACGCCGCTGTTTGTCCGCTCCGACGGTGAGGCCGTGGGCGTCGCCGCGCCGGCGGGGCGCGTGTGGGGCACGTACCTGCACGGCGTGTTCGACGCCGACGAGTTCCGCCGCTGGTTCATCGACCAGCTCCGCCTCCGCAAAGGCCTGCCGGCCGTGGGCGCTGTCCAAGGCCGATACGACATCGAGCCCGCCCTGGACCGCCTGGCCGCCGTCGTCCGCGAAGGACTCGACATGCAACGCTTCTACCGCATCATGGGGCTCAAACCCAGATGACCCACCGCTGCCCCAGACTCGTTATCGCAGCCACCGGCAGCGGCGTCGGAAAGACGTCGCTCGCCCTGGGCCTGACCCGCGCGCTGGCCGCACGAGGCCTGACGGTGCAGACCTTCAAGGTCGGGCCCGACTTCCTCGACCCTTCCTACCTCACGCTGGCCGCCGGCAAGGCGTGCTACAACATCGACAGCTGGATGACCAGCGGCCCGTACGTGGCCGACCTCTTCGCCCGCGCGACGGGCGAGGCGGACATCGCCGTCATCGAAGGCGTGATGGGCCTGTTCGACGGGGCCTCGGCCACCACCCTGGACGGCAGCACCGCCGAGATCGCCCGCCTGCTGGACGCGCCGGTGCTGCTGGTGGTGAACGCCCACGGGGCCGCCCGCAGCCTGGCCGCCACCGTCAAGGGCTTTGCCACGTTCGAGCCCGGCATCCACGTCGCGGGCGTGATCGCCAACCACTGCGGCAGCGACCGCCACCGCACGACGCTGAGCGAGTCGCTGGCCGCCGCCTCGCTGCCGCCGCTGGTCGGGGCCGTGCCGCGCAACGCCCTGCCTACGCTTCAAAGCCGCCACCTGGGCCTGACCACCGCCGACGCCGCCACGCTGCCCGCGGCCACGCTGGACGCCCTGGCCGCCGCGTGCGAGACGCATCTGGATATCGACGCGATCCTCGCACTGGCGGGGGCGACATCGAAGGTCGGTGACGCGCATGCCGGCGCTCTGCAAACAACGCAGAGCTTCGGCATGGCACCCAAACGCTTCGGCATGGCGCCGAAGCACCTGGGCATGGCACCCGGACGTGGCGGAGCCCCCGTCCGCATCGGGATCGCGCGCGACGAGGCGTTCCATTTCTATTATCCCGACAACCTCGAGGCGCTCGAAGTCGCCGGGGCCGAACTGGTGCCGTTTTCCCCGCTGCGTGACCGCGAGTTGCCCCAAGGACTGAGCGGCATCTACCTCGGCGGCGGGTACCCCGAGATTCACGCCGCGGCCCTGGCCGCCAACGCCCCCATGCGCGACGCCGTCGCCCGCTTCGCCGCCTCCGGCCGCTGCGTCTACGCCGAGTGCGGGGGCCTGATGTACCTGGGCCGCTGCGTCCGCACGATCGGCGGCGAGACCTTCCCCCTGGCCGGCGTGCTGCCGATCGACACGGCCATGCTGCCGCGGCTCAAGACCCTGGGCTACGTCGAAGCCGCCCTGGCCGCCGACGCCGCCATCGGCCCCACGGGCGTCAAGGTCCGCGGCCACGAGTTCCATTATTCGGAGATCACGCGCGACGACTCGGCCGCCGGCGGCTTCCAGCCGCTCTACTCCCTCACCCGCCGCCGAGGCGGGGGCCCGCAGCAGGAAGGTTTCCTCCGCGGCAACGTCATCGCCAGTTACGTTCATCTTCACTTTGCGTCGCACCCGCACATCGCGGGGGCGTTCGTGCAGCGCTGCAAGGAGCATTCATGAAAAAGGTCGGCATCCTGATCGTCGGCCATGGCAGCCCCCGTGCCGAGGCCCATCGCCGCCTTGTCGCACTGCTCGGTCCCATCGCCAAACGTCTGGGCGGCGCGCCGGTGCTGCCGACGTTCTTCTCCATCGCCCGCCCCAACATCCCCGACCAGGTGGCCGAGCTGGTCAGCCGCGGCATCACGCGGATCCTGCTGATGCCCTACTTCCTCTACACCGGCCAGCACGTGAGGCACGACATTCCCGAACTGCTCGACGCCTGCCGGCGCGAGCACCCCAAGCTCGACATCGAGGTGCTGGACACGCTGGAAAACGAACCCGCCGTCGAGGACGTCGTCGTCGACCGCCTCGCCCCGCTGGTGCAGGGCGCCCAGAACCTGCCCACGCAGGGATGGGCCATCGAGGAGCGCAGCCACGAGATCATCGAGTCGCAGATCGGCTCGGCCCTGCCGCCCGACCCGGCCGAGCGGGCCATCGTCCGCCGCATCGTGCATGCGACGGCGGACCTGTCGTTCGCCCGCAGCATCCGCATCCATGAACGGGCCGTCGCCGCGGGCATCGCCGCCCTCAACGCCGGGCACACCATCTTCTGCGACGTGACCATGCTGGCCGCGGGCGTGACGAAGGTGCGCGGCAAGGTGGCCTGCGCGATCAACGACCCGTCCGTCGCCCGCGCCGCCGCACAGGCCAACACCACCCGCGCCGCCGCGGCGATGGAGGCGATGGCCGACCATCTGCACGGCGCGATCGTCGCCATCGGCAACGCCCCCACGGCCCTGTGGAAGGTGCTCGAACTCGCCCGCACCGAGGGCATCCGCCCCGCCCTGGTGGTGGGCATGCCCGTGGGCTTCGTCGGCGCGCAGGAAAGCAAGCTCGCCCTGGCCGCCAGCGATCTGTGCTACATCACCAACGTCACGCCCCGCGGCGGCAGCCCCGCCGCCGCCGCGGCCGTCAATGCGCTGGCCATGCTGGCCAAGGAGCGTGCCGGTGCGTAAGGCCGCCGCCATCTTCCTGCTGGCCGCCGCCGTCATCGCCGTGACGCCGCGCCAGGCCCACGCCATGCACATCTCCGAGGGCATCCTGCCGGTGTCCTGGGCGGGGTTCTGGTTCGTCATCGCCATCCCCTTCGTCGTGCTGGGTCTGCGGACGATCCAACGCCGCCAGAAGCGCGACCCCAAGTACATGGCCCTGGTCTCGCTGGTCGGGGCGGCCATCTTCGTGATCTCGTGCATGCCCGTGCCGATCCCCGTCATCGGCAGCAGTTCGCACCCGACGGGCACGGCCCTGGGGGCCCTGCTGATCGGGCCGGGGCCCACGGTGGTGGTCTCGACCATCGCCCTGCTGCTGCAGGCGCTGCTGCTGGCCCACGGGGGGCTCAGCACGCTGGGCGCCAACATCGTTTCCATGGGCGTCATCGGCGCCTTCGTCGCCGTGGGCGTCTACCGCCTGCTGCGGGCGATGGGCGTGCCGCTGCTGGTGGCCGCCTTCGCCGCCGGCCTCCTGTCGGACTGGAGCACGTACGCCGGCACGGCCCTGGCGCTGTCGCCGGTGCTGGCCGTCGATCATGGGCACTCGATGTGGGTGGCCTTCCTGGGAACCTGCATCGCCTTCGCCCCCACGCAAATCCCCTTGGGCATCGTCGAAGGCTTCGTCGCCGGCGGCGCCTACCGCTTCGTCCTCCTCCGCCGGCCCGAGCTTCTCGCCGTCGGCCGCCTGCCCGCAGGAGGCGACAAATGAGCCGCACCCCGGCTAAGCGCCGCTTGGCCCTTCGGGCCAGCCTCACTGCCATCTTCATGCTGGCGGCGATCGTCGTCTCGTCGCTTCCGTGCCGCGGTGAGAACTACGAGGGCATCGACAAGAGCATTATCGAGAAGGCCGCCGAGAAGGCGGGCCGCCCCGCCACCGAGCCGGTGATCAACACCGACAAGGGCGACCTGCTGCTGTTCCTGTTCCTCTGCGCGGGGGCCGTGGGCGGCTTCATCATGGGCTACACGTTCCGCGGCCTGTTCGGCAAGGGCGCCCGCAGCGCCGCGCCCGCAGACGACAACCCCGGAGAACGCCGCGGTGCATGACCTGTTCTACAGTTCGCAGGGCCTGGAGGGCAACCCGCTGTGGCGGCTGGACGTTCGCGTCAAGCTCGCCATCGCGCTGACGGCGGTCTTGGCGGTGATTTTGTCAACGCAGCTGATCCTACCGCTGGCAGCGTTCGCCGCCAGCCTCATCGCCGCGGCTATGCTGGGGGCGCCCCTGGGGACGACGCTGCGGCGGATGATCATGCCGCTGGCGCTGGCGGCGGTGGTCGCGGTGCTGCGAACCTTCCTGGTCGAGGGCGAGCCGCTGTGGTCGGCGCGCGTGGGGCCTTGGCAACTGGCCGCCAGTCGCCAGGGGTTCTGGGAGGGCCTGTTGATCGCGTCGCGCGTGCTGGGTTCGATGAGCATCATCGTGCTGCTGTGCGCGTTCACGCCCGCTTACCGCATCTTCTCCGCCATGCAGTGGGCCCGCCTGCCGCGGAGTTTCGTCGAGATCGCCATGATGATGTATCGCTACATCTTCACCTTCTTCGAGCAGGCCCAGTCCGTCCGATGGGCCCAGAAGATCCGCCTGGGCTACCGCGGCACGGGGCGGGCGATGCGATCCGCCGGCAGCCTGGCCGGAATCGTGGCCCTGCGATCGATCGACCAGGCCGACAAAACGCACGAGGCCATGACCGCCCGCGGCTACCGAGGCACCCTGCAACTGCCGCCGCTGGCGGGCCTGTCGCGGCGGGAGACGATTGCCATGCTCGCGTGCATCGCCGCCGTCGTGGCCTTGTTCCTCCTTGCACAAAGGAGCCCGCTGTGACCGCGGCGACGAACAATGCCATCGAGGCCCGCGGCGTGCGATACGAGTACGCCGGCGGCATCGTCGCGCTGGACGACGTGCACTTCGCCGCCCAGGCGGGCGAGTTCGTCGCCATCGTCGGCTCCAACGGCTCGGGCAAGACCACGCTGATGAAGGTGTTGATGCGCCTGCTGCAGCCCTCGCGCGGACAGGTGCTCGTCGGCGGCCGAGACGCCAAGGCCATGCCCGACGCCGAGCTGTATCGCCAGGTGGGCATGGTGTTCCAGAACCCCGCCGACCAGCTCTTCGCCCCCACCGTCGAGCAGGACGTGGCGTTCGGGCCGCGAAACCTCGACCTGCCCGAAGACCAGGTGCAGCAGCGCGTGACCGACTCGCTCGAGGAGGTCGAGGCACTGGCCCTGCGGCAGCGGCCGATCCACCACCTCAGCTTCGGCGAGCAGAAACGCGCGTGCCTCGCGGGCGTTCTGGCCATGAGGCCGTCGATCCTGATCCTCGATGAACCGACCGCGGGCCTTGACCCCCTGGGCGAGGCGCACATGGCCGAGCTGCTGGTGAGGCTCAACCGCCAGCACGGCATCACGATCATCTTCTGCACGCATTCGGTGGACCTGCTGCCCGTGCTGGCCGACCGCATCTACGTGCTGTGCAAGGGCCGCGTCGCCCGCCAGGGCACGCCCCACGACATCTTCAGCGATCAGGAATCGGCCCGCCGCCTGGGCCTCCGCCTGCCGCTGGTGTCGCAGCTGTTTCACGAGCTCGCCTCGCGCGACGGGGCAAAGTTCAACGAGTTGCCCCTGACCGTCGAAGAGGCCCGCCGCCAGGTGCTGCACTGGCTGGCCGCCCCCGCTGCGCCCAACGGGAGGCAGCCATGACGCTCCGCACCGGAATCACCACCGGGGCCTGCGCCGCTGCCGCCGCCAAAGCCGCCGCCGCTCTGCTCTGCGCCGCCATGCCGGCATGCTCGACGATCACCCCCGTCGACATCCCCCTTCCCGACGGCGCGCGAATCACCGTGCCGATCCTTTACGCCCGGCTCGATGGCGCCCGCGCCATCGCCGCCGTGACTAAGGACGCGGGCGACGACCCGGACGTCACCAACGGCCTGGAGATCGTCGCGGCCGTGTCGCTCGCCAGCGGCGAGGGCGTGACTCTCGCCGCCGGCGAGGGCGTCGGCACCGTGACCAAGCCCGGCCTGCAGGTGCCGCCCGGCCAGCCAGCGATCAACCCCGTGCCGCGGCGGATGATCCTGGCGGCCGTGGCCGAGATCACGACGCAACCCCTGCGGGTGGAGATCTCGATCCCCGGCGGGGCCGCCCTCGCCGAGCGGACGTTCAATCCGCGCCTCGGCGTCGTCGGCGGCCTGTCGATCCTGGGCACGACCGGAATCGTGCGGCCGTTCTCGAACCAGGCCATCCGCGACACGATCCGCTGCTCGCTCAACGTCGCCACCGCCTGCGGCGTCCGTCACCTAGTGCTCGCCCCGGGCAACATCGGCGCCAAGGCCGCCCGCCGCCACTTCGCACTCACCGACCAGCAGGTCGTCGAGGTCAGCAACGAATGGGGCTTCGCGCTGGACCTCGTTCATGGGTTTGACGCCCTTTTCATCGTCGGCCACCCGGGCAAGCTGGCGAAGCTCGCCGGCGGCGAGTGGGACACGCATTCCTCGCGATCCTCCGCGGCGACCACGGCGGTGGCGCAGCTGGCAGCCGGCATCCTGCCCGCGCCGCCCCCGCCCAGCGAGACGGTCGAGGGCATCTTCGCGGCCCTGCCGCCCGGCGAAGTCAAAACCCTGGGCGACGCCCTGGCCGCTCGTGTCCGCGAGGCGATCGCGGCAAAAGTGCACAATGCCCCGCCCCTGGCCGTCGTGCTGATCAACATGGCCGGCGATGTGCTGGGCAGCGATGGAGACCTTGGCCCATGGCGATGAACGACACCCCCATCACGATCGTCGGCTGCGGGCCCGGCGCGGCGGACTACGTCACGCCGGCCGCCCGTGCCGCTGCAGCCGGGGCCGACGTGCTGGTCGGCTCGCGCCGCCTGCTGGAACTCTTTCCGCAAGCCGCCGGGCGGCGGATCCCCTACCACGCCGAGGAGGCCGTCCTGGCCGAGGTCGCCGCGTGCATTGCCGCCGGCCAGCGCGTCGCCGTCCTGGTCAGCGGCGACAGCGGCCTGTACAGCGGCGCCCGCGGCTTCATCGAGCGTTTCGGCCGCGATCGCTGCCGCGTCATCCCGGGCATCAGTTCGGTCCAGATCGCCTTCGCCCGCGTGGGCGTCGACTGGGCCGGCGCGAGCATTCTCAGCGCCCACGGCCGCCTGCCCGCAGCGACGGCCGCCCAACTGGCCGCCTGCGACAAGATCGCGATCCTCGGCGGCACCGGCGAGTCGCTCCGGTGGGCTTCGGGCGTGGCGACGGAATTGCGGGCCTCGCACGCGGTCTTCGTCTGCGAGCGCCTCACGCTCGACGGCGAACGCGTGCGGGAGATCCCGCCGGACGAATTGGCCGCGTGCGGCGCGGACCCCTTGTGCATCATCCTCCTTCTGCGAAGGACGCTACTGAAATGAGCTACGGGACACTCTATGGCATCGGCGTCGGGCCGGGCGATTCGGAATGGCTGACCGTCAAGGCCGCCCGCGTGCTGGGCGCCTGCGGGCACGTGTGCGTGCCACGGGCGCGCGTCGCCGCCGACAGCGTCGCCCTGGCCATCGCGCAGCCGTACATCAAGGCGGGCGCGAAGATCCACGAGATCACCTTCCCCATGGTCGCCGACGAGCAGGTGCTGCAGGACAGCTGGCGGCAGGCGGCCGCGGCGGTGCACGCGATCCTGGCCGGCGGCGAGGACTGCTGCTTCCTCACGCTGGGCGACGCGCTGCTCTACTCGACCTACATCTACCTGCTTCGCGAGCTGCGGCGGATCGACCCGGCCATCCCGGTGGTCACCATCCCGGGCATCACGGCCTTCAGCGCCGCGGCGGCGCTGACCAACTTCCCGGTGGGCACGGGCAAGCAGCCGGTGACGATCGTGCCCGCCAGCGACGACTTCGCCCAGTTCCGCCGCGCCCTCGATACCGGCGGCACGGTGGTGCTGATGAAGGTGGGCAGCCGCCTGCAGGCCGTGCTCGACGAGCTCGAATCCCGCGGCCTGGCCGGGCGGGCGGTGTTCGTGGCCCACGCGGGCCTGCCCAACCAGCACATCGAGACGAACCTGGCCAATCTGCGCGGCCTGCCGGAGAAGACAGGCTATCTGTCCACGATGATCATCCAGGCGACGAAGGAGGCGGCGCAATGAAGGTCTACTTCACAGGCGCCGGACCCGGCGACGTCGAATTGCTCACCGTCAAGGCGCAGCGGCTGATCACGCATTGCCAGTGCTGCATCTATGCCGGCTCGCTGGTGAACCCGCAGATCCTGGCCCTGCTGCCGGCGACGGCGGAGAAGCACGACTCGGCCGCCATGGACCTCGGCGAGATCCTGGCCGTGATCAAGGCCGCCCGCGACCGCGACGTGGACGTGGTGCGGCTGCACACGGGCGAGCCGGCCATCTACGGCGCGATCGGCGAACAGATGGACGCGCTCGACGAACTCGGCATCGCCTATGAGCAGGTGCCGGGCATCAGTTCGTTCCAGGCCGCCGCGGCGGCGATCTGCGCCGAGCTGACCGCGCCGGAAATCGCCCAGACGGTGATTCTCACCCGCACGCCCGGCCGCACGCCGATGCCCGCGGCCGAGGATATCGCGCGCCTGGCCGCGTCGCGCGCGACGCTGTGCATCTTCCTGTCCACCGGCAAGATCGCCGAGCTGACGGCGACGCTGGCGGGCCACTACGGCAGCGACTGCCCCGCCACGATCGTCTTCCACGCCTCCTGGCCGGACCAGAAGGTGCTGCGCGGGACGCTGGCGGACATCGCCGCTGCCGCCGACGCCGCGGGCCTCACCAAGACCGCGATGATCCTCGTCGGGTGGGCCCTCAAACGCCCCTACGGGCGGGCGTCGAAGTTGTACGACAAGACGTTCACGCATGAATATCGCAAGGGGCGGGCGGAATGAACACACCCTTTCATCGCGCCGTGTCACCGACCGTCGATTACGTCAAGGCGACATGGGACCTGCATAGCGCCGTGACCAGGCCGCTGCCCAAGGCATGGGCCGACGGACGCGAAACGGCAAGCCGCTTTCGCCGCGGCTGGGAATCGCCCTGGGTGCGCGTGCAGCGTGCGGGAGGTCGCCGCCCATGACCACGGCACTGATCACGCTGAGCCCGCAGGGGCTCAAGCTCGCGGCCAGAATCGCGGAGGAAGTGCACGAGTGCGAGATCTTCGCCCACACGTCGGTCAGCGACGCCGGCGGCGCCCGCATGTTCGACAGCGTGTGCGACCTGACGGCCGAGATCTTCGCGAAGTTCCGCGGGCTGGTTTACATCCTGCCGACGGGTGTGGCCGTGCGGGCGATCGCGCCGCACCTCCAGCACAAGCTGACGGACCCGGCCGTGGTCGCGCTGGACGCCGGCGGCCGCTGGGCGGTGAGCCTGCTCAGCGGGCACGAGGGCGGGGCGAATGACCTGGCCGTCGCCGTCGCCAACGCCGTCGGGGCCGAGCCCGTGATCTCGACGACGACCGAGGCGGTGAAGGACATCATCATCGGCGTGGGCTGCCGACGCGGCATCGAGGCCGATGCGATCGTCGCGGCCGTCACCGCCGCCATGGCGCAGGCGGGCGTGACGCCCGAGCGGGTCCGCCTGCTCGCCTCGGCCGACATCAAGAAGGACGAGGCGGGGCTGATCGAGGCGGCGGGCCGCCTGGGCGTGCCGCTGCGGTTCATCGACTCATCGGAGATTCGCCGCTGCCCGCGGGCGTTCGAGGCATCGGAATTCGTCGAGCAGAAGGTTTCGCTGCCGGCCGTCGCAGAACCCTGCGCGCTGCTGGCGGGAAGGAGAACCGAATTAATACTTCCAAGGCAAAAGATGACGGGCGTGACGGTGGCGATCGCGCGGGAAGACTGCGCGTCGTTGGCATAGGGCCCGGCTCACCCGGGCACCGCACGGCCGCGGCCACGGCCGCCATCGCCGCCGCCGACGTGGTCGTGGGCTACAGGCCTTATCTGGAATCCATCGCCGACCTCACGGCCGGCAAGGAACTCATCGCCTCCGGCATGCGCCAGGAGGTGCCCCGTTGCCGCGCGGCGCTGCAACGCGCCCAGGACGGCGCGACCGTCGCGCTCATCTCCAGCGGCGACGCGGGCATCTACGGCATGGCCGGGCTGGCGATCGAGCTGGCGGCGGCCGAGGGCTTCGACGTGGAGATCGAGATCGTCCCGGGAGTGACGGCCGCGGTGGCGGCGGCAGCGGCGTTGGGGGCCCCGCTCATGCTCGACTTCGCCATCGTCAGCCTCAGCGACCTGCTCGTGCCGTGGCAGACCATCCGCGCGCGACTGGCCGCCTTGGCCGCCGCGGACATGGTGGTGGCCCTGTACAACCCCCGCAGCGCCAAGCGGGTCTCGCAGCTGCAGGAGGCCGTCGAACTGTTCCGCGCCGCCCGCGGGCCGGCGTCGCCCGTCGGGGTCGTCACCGCCGCCGGCACGGCCGAGGAGACGAAGGTGCTCACCGACCTCGACCATGTCCTCGCCCAGGACATCGGCATGCGCAGCGTCGTGATCATCGGCAACAGCATGACCCGCATCGTCAGCGGCAAGATGGTCACCACCCGAGGATACGAGGTTTGACGACACTAGCCCGCCCGGTGCCACCCCCAAACTTACTTGGGTGAATTCAATATGTCGCCTAATCGGTGCCACCCCCAAACTTGTTTGGGGGTGTCTTCGGATGCGTAGGTCTCTGCGGATTAGTCACCATGCGGAGCGAGTGGGCGACACCCGGGCGAGCATGCCGGCGCGAGTGCGCCTGCCTCCGGCAGGTAGATTTCGGCATGGCACCCGAGTACACCTGCCTCCGGCAGGTAAATTTCGGCATGGCATCCGGACGGCATTAGCCTAACCGGTGCCACCCCCAAACTTGTTTGGGGGTGTCTTCGTTGTGGCGGCAAACGTTTGAGTAAAGGTGGCGGCCTGGGAAGGCCGCCACCCAATAAAGAGCGGCCGCCACCCAGTAAAGGTCACAGCCTGACACAGACATACACCATCCTCCTGCTTGGCGGCACCAGCGATACCGCGATGATCGCCGACGGTCTCGCCCGCACCGGCGCCCGCGTCCTCGTATCGACGGCAACCGACGCCACGCTGGCCATCGGCAATCACCCGGCCATCACCCGCCGCTGCGGGCGCCTGGACCTTGCGGCGATGATCGCACTGTGTCGCACACACGACGTGCGGCTGATCGTCGACGCCACGCACCCCTACGCGGCCGAGGTCCGCGCCACCGCCCGCCAGTCGGCCGCCGAACTCTCGCTCCCCTACCTCACCTTCATCCGCCCCGCGACAATCTCCTCGCACGCCGAGGGCGTGTTCCTGGCCGCCGACCACGAGCAGGCCTCGAGGCTCGCGTTCTCCTTCGGCCGCCCCGTGCTGCTGACGACGGGCTCGCGAAACCTGCGACCTTACACCGCACAGGCCGCCACCACGGGCACGCCGCTCTATGTCCGCGTGCTGGACGCGGCCGAGTCGCTCGACGCCTGCCGCGCCGCCGGCGTGGCCGCGGGCAACATCATCTCCGGCCGCGGGCCTTTCACCGTGGAAGAGAATCGCCAGCACATCCGCCGCACTGGCGCGGGCGTGCTGGTGACCAAGGACAGCGGCGCCGCCGGCGGCGCGGCGGAAAAACTCGATGCCGCCCGCCTCGAGAACTGCCGCGTCGTCGTCGTCGGCAGGCCCCCGACCGCTGGCGACAGCTTCGACAGCATCGACAGCCTGCTGGCGAAGGTGAAGACGATCCTTCGGTAAGCCCCGCCGCCACCGTAGAACTACCGAGAGCTTTCGCCTCCAGCCGAGTTATAATATGGAAGCTCTGTGATGAAAGGTTGGACCATGGATTTCAAGTACCTGTCCGCGCTGGAGGTCTTTCACAAGATGCGGGCCGACGCCGGCACGCGTCCCTTCCACGAGGCGCTCGTCTGGCGGGCGGAGTCGTACGACGCCACGGCCGGCAAGCCCATGACGATGCGGCGGGCCGAAGCGCTCAACGCCGTGCTGCGCCGCTGCCACCTCGTCCACTTCCCCGGCGAACTGCTGCTGGGTTCGAGTTTCGGCCGCCTCAGCCCCCAGCGCGACGGCTGGAAAGAGCTCTACGACGACGCCCGCAAGCGCCTCGGCCCCATCGGCGGGCGGCACTTCGGCACGCACAGCGACCACCACGCAGCTGACTACGCGGGCCTGCTCCGGCATGGCCTCGGTGGTCTGAAGGACCGCACGCGCGAGTCGCTCCGCCGCCAGAACGACGTCGGCCGCGAGACCTTCCTGCACTCGGTGCTGGTGGCGCTGGATGGCGCGTCGGAGCACTTCGATCGCTGGGCGGCCTACCTGGGCACGCTGAACAATGACCCGCTGGCGGCCTTGCAGCGGGAGATGATGCAGCACCTGGCCTCGCAGCCGCCGCGCACGTTCTGGGAAGCCGTGCAGATGACGTGGATAGCGCACACGATCTTCCAGTTCGACGAGCGTTGGGCGATGGCCCTGGGGCGGCTGGACCAGTTCCTCTGGCCGTTCTACCAGGCCGATCGCGCGGCCGGCCGCGTGACGCAGGAGGACGCCCAGACGCTGCTGGACCACCTGTTCGCCAAGCTGACGGGCCTGGGCGGGGACGTGCAGAACATCGCCATCGGCGGCCTGACCCCCGCCGGCGAGGACGCCACCAACGAGCTGAGCTTCATGATCCTCGAGGCATGCAAGCGCATCGGCCGTCCGGGCGGCAACATCACCGCGCGCGTCCACAAGGGCACGCCCAACCAGTTCCTCATCAAGTGCGCCGAGGTGATCCGCACCGGCGTGGGCTACCCGGCCATGTTCAACGACGAGATCGAGGTGCCCGCCCTGGTCGCCCAGGGATACCCGCTGGCTGAGGCACGCGACTACTGCTTCGTCGGCTGCATCGAGGTCTTCATCCCCGGCCGCCACGCCCCCTGGGCCGACAGCCGCTTCAACCTGCTGCGTTGCCTGAACCTCGTGATCTACAACGGCATCGACAGCATCAGCGGCAAGCAGTTGGGCCCCGCCACCGGCGAGCCGGCCACGTGGGAAGAATTCTTCGCCGCCTACAACGCGCAGCTGGCGCACGCCGTCGCCGCCCACGCCAAGGCCATCGACAACATGGAGGCCGCCTGCCAGGCCAACCCCGCCGAGTACACCAGCCCCTACATGAGCGCGCTGACGGCCGACTGCATCGACCGGGGACGCGACGTCAACGACGGCGGCGCCCGCTACCCCGCCAACCATGGCATCGCGGCGATGGGCATCGGCGTGACAGCCGACGCGCTGGCGGCCGTGCGACAGTTCGTGTACGAGCAGAAGCGTTTCACGCTGGATGAACTCCGCACAATGCTGTCGGCCAACTTCGAGGGCTACGCGGCCGAGCGGCAGCTGCTGCTCAAGGGCGGCCCCAAGTACGGCAACAACGACGACCGCGTCGACCAGCTCGCCGTCGCCGTCACCGAGGCCGTCGGCACCGAGTGCCTCAAGTACCGCACGCCGCAGGGCGGGCAGTACTGGGCCCTGATGGCCGCCAACGTCAACAATATCCACGCCGGCCGCGAGGTTGGCGCCACGCCCGACGGCCGCCTGGCCCTGGAGCCCCTTTCCGACGCGGCGTCGCCCACGTTCGGCCGCGACCTCAAGGGCCCCACGGCCGTCATCCGCTCGGTCGCCAAGCTGCCTTACCACCTGTGCCCGGGCGGCAACGTGATCAACATGAAGCTGCACCCCTCGAGCCTGCAGGGCAACGCGGGGCTGGCGAACGTGGCGGCGATGATCCGCACGTGCTTCGACCTCGGCGGCATCCAGCTTCAGTTCAACACCACCGACCGCGAGGTGCTCAAGGCCGCGATGGAACGCCCGCAGGAATACGAGGGCCTGGTCGTCCGCGTCTCGGGCTTCTCGGCGCAGTTCGTCTACCTGGACAAGTCGGTAAAGGATGACATCCTCGCCCGCACCGAGCACACGCTGGTCTGACGGCGCGTACGTTGGGCAGGCGGCTCGTTGGACGCCTTTCCCACCATTCAGCGAGTGCTCTGTCTCGTGTCATTCAAGGGGTGGCGGCCTTCCTAGGCCGCCACCACATGTCGGCGGCGTCACGAAGGCTTGGGCTGGGGCGGCTCGGGCAGGCTTGCCCATCATTCGGCTGGTCCCCCCGCTCGCACCGCTCTTCAATTCCGAATTCGCAGATTCAAATCCGAGATGCATAAACGCGATGCTTCCGCAGCACCTCGAT
>CAZTVF010000082.1:0-25075 GCA_964616985.1 uncultured Planctomycetaceae bacterium | reverse complement strand
TCTTCGGCCTGCTGGGCCCCAACGGCAGCGGCAAGAGCACGATCATCCGCATGCTGTGCGGGGTGCTGGAGCCCTCGGCCGGCGACGCGACGGTGCTGGGCACCAGCGTCCGCCACGACCCCGAAACGATCAAGCGGCAGATCGGCTACATGTCGCAGAAGTTCAGCCTCTACGGCGACCTGTCCGTGCAGGAGAACATCGACTTCTACGGCCGCGTGTATGGACTGTCGCCGCAGCGGATGCGCGAGCGGTCGCAGGCGGTGCTGAAACTGACGGGCCTGGAGGACACGCGCCAGCTGGCCGGGACGCTCTCGGGCGGATGGAAGCAGCGGCTGGCCCTGGCGTGCGCGCTGATCCACGAGCCCAAGGTGCTGTTCCTCGACGAGCCGACGGCGGGCATCGACCCCGTGGCGCGGCGCGAGCTGTGGGACCTGCTGTTCGAGCTGTCCGCTCGGGGCGTGACGATGCTGGTCACCACGCACTACATGGACGAGGCCGAACGCTGCACCGACATCGGCTACATCTACAACTCCCAGCTGCTGGTGTGCGGCAGCGGTGATGAACTCAAGCAGCTGCCGGCCGTCACGCCCGAGGGCACGAAGCGGTACGAGCTGGACCTGCCGCACGCCGCCGCCCACCTGGGCGAGATCCGCCGCAAGCCGTCGGTGCGCGACGCGACATTGTTCGGCCAGAGCATTCACGTGCTGATGGACGCCGGCGTCTCCCCCGAGTCGCTGACGGCGGACCTGGGCCTGCCGCCGCAGGAGGTGGCGGTCCGCCCCATCGCACCGATGCTGGAGGACGTGTTCGTGACGCTGACGGCGGCGCAGAAGAACGGCGCCGCGCTGGCTAGTTCGGAAGCGTCGGCGCGATCTCCAGACGGACCCGCCGCAGCCGGTCGGCGGCCGCCGGAGGCAAAGGGCGGCGATGAACAAGAGCCTGCCTCACCGCCGCAGCCCGCGCCGGCGCATCGGCGAAGGCCGGCCGAGAAGAAACCCTTCTGGGGTTTCGGCGCGGTGCTGGTGAAAGAGTTCTTTCACCTGCGGCGTCAGCCCAGTTCGATCTTCTTCATGCTGCTGGTGCCGCTGATGCAGACGCTGATCTTCGGCTTCGCGATCAAGGTGCAGATCGAGCACATCCCCACGGTGCTGATGGACCTGGACGGCCGGCCCGAGGCGCGCCACCTCGCCGAGGCGATGACCAACACGCGGGTGTTCGACATCACCCTGCGGGCGAGCGACCAGGACACGTTCAACCACGCCCTCACCAGCGGCCGCTGCCGCGTGGGCGTGATCATCCCGCCGGACTACACCGACCGCATCGCCCGCAGCCAGCAGGCGACGGTGCAGGTGCTCATCGACGGCAGCGACGCCACGGTGGCCACCATGGCCCTGCAGGCGTCGAACATGCTCGGCCTCAACACGTCGATCCAGATGGCGATGGCCTCGGGCGATGCCGCCCACGTCGCCCCCGCGCGCGACCCGTCGGGCAAGCTTGCGCTGCCGGTGGAGGTGCGCCCGCGGCTGCTGTACAACCCCGACCTGGAGAGCTCGCACTTCTTCGTGCCCGGGCTGGTGGGCATCATCCTGCAGATGGTGACGATCTTCCTGACCGCCTTCGCCATCGTCCGCGAGCGAGAGATGGGCACACTGGAGCAGCTGTTCGTCACGCCCGTCGGCCGGGCGGGCCTGCTGGCCGGCAAGCTGGCGCCCTACGCCATCGCGGGCTTCATCGAGATGATGGTGGTGCTGCTGGTGATGGTGCTGCTGTTCGGCGTGCCGATCAACGGCAGCATCACGCTGCTGCTGTCGCTGTCGGCACTGTTCCTGGTGTGCGCGCTGGGGCTGGGGCTGTTGATCTCGACGCTGGCCCGCACGCAGTTGGGCGCGATCCAGGCGGCGTTCATCATCATGCTGCCCTCGGTGCTGCTGTCGGGCTTCATGTTCCCGCGCAGCGAGATGCCTTGGCCGATCTACATCCTGACCTTCGCCATCCCCGCAACCTACTTCCTGGAGATCCTCCGCGGCATCGTCCTCCGCGCCGCCGACTTCCGCGACCTCCTGCCCCACATCACCGGCCTAGCCGTGTGCACCTTCATCATCCTGGGCCTCTCGCTCGCGCGCTTCCGAAAGAAGCTCACGTAGGAAGAAGGTCGTAACTCCTCTCCCTCCAGGGAGAGGTCGGGCCGCTAGGCCCGGGTGAGGGTGACTCCTCTCCCTTGAGGGAGAGGTCGGGCCGCAAGGCCCGGGTGAGGGTGCGCGGGATGCAGCCATGGCACGGGGCGATGCCGGGACGCCGGAAGAATCGCCAGTGTGGAAGACCGACCCACGCAGTGGGCCGGCTTTGGGAAGAAGACGCCACGCGCTTTCACTCCTCTCCCTTCAGGGAGAGGTCGGGCCGCAGGCCCGGGTGAGGGTGCGGGTGAATCCCCTGCTGACTGCGACCAAGAACCGACCTACTTCTTCCAATACCGTTCGACGGCCTTGTCGACGGCGATTTCCTCGAGACGGTCGGAGTAGGTGATGGTGGCGGACTCCATCTTGCTGCTGATGTATTTCTCGTAAAGCTTGTTGTACTGCTCGCGGTGGAGCGCCTTTTCAATCTCGTCCTGGGCCTGTTCGAAGCTGATCTCGCCGCTGCTCTGGACGGCCTTGGCCTTGACGATGTAGAAGCCGAGCTCGGTCTCGAGGATGCCGCTGACCTTGCCCTCTTCGAGGGCGAAGGCGGCCTCCTCGACCTTGGTGTCCTTGAAGTTTCCCGCGGCCATCATGCTGTAGAGGCCGCCACTATCGGCGTTGGAACCCTTGGAGAACTTCCTGGCCACGGCGCCGAATTCCTCGCCGGCGGCCAGCGCCGCCTGGGCCAGTTCGATCTGCTTGCGCGCTTCGACCTTCGCCGCCGCCAGCGCCTCGTCGCTCCGCACGCCGGCGGGCTGGAACGCCGCCAGCGGCGCCGCGATCAGCTGCATCTGCACCTTCCTGCCGGTGGAGTACTTGCTGGCCTTGTTCTGGCGGTAATACGCCAGCATCATCCCGCGGTTGATGACGATGGCGGGGTAGAACTTCGACTGCAGGAACAGCGTGACGGTCACCTTACGGCGCTGCTCGGCCATCGCCTCGTCGAGCGTCGTGCCACGCTGCGCGAAGACCTCTTCGAGTTTCTTGCGGCTGCCGCCGGCCTCGGCGATCAGGGCCCGCAGCGTCTTGTCCATTTCAGTGCCGATGTACTTCTTCTGCTCGTCGTTCAGCCGCCACTCGGCCTCGGGGAAGATCAGGGCGTTGTTGATCTGCATGCGGGTCTCGTCATGAATGACCCGCTGGGCCTGGCGGCGGAAGGCAGCTTCCTCGAGGTTCTTGGGCAGCTCGGCCAGTTCACTGGCGGCGGCTCGAAGGATCTCCTCGATGGTGATGTAGCGATTGTTGACCTGCAGGCCGTATGTGGCCACCAGCTCCCCGCGCGCCGCCGGGACCGCCGAGGGCGAGGGGGACGGCTTGGCGACGGCCACCGGCTGGGTCGCAGCCGTCGCCGTCGCTGCCAGCGGCCCGGGCGTGGCCGCCGGCTGGAAATCCACCGGGACGCTGACCGCTTCAGTTGTGGCAGCGCTGCCGCCGCCGACCAGGTCGGTCAACCGCGTGGGCCGCTCGATGGGTTTGCCCGCCACCGAGACAGACGCGGGACGCGAGGTCGCCGTCGGCGCAGCCCCGGTCGTGACGGCCGGCGCGCGTGAAGCGGCAGGGGCCGCCGAGGGCGCCGGCGCGCTCGCGGGCGCGTCCATGGAGAGCTGCTCTTTGGGCGTGGTGATCGGCACCTGGCGCTTCTGCCAGTTGGGATTGGCCTCGCAGCCGGCCGCCGCCATCGCAACGGTCACAGAGAAAGCCATCCATTTTGATAAATGCATAAGATTATCCCAAGCCGGCCGCTGCCGTAGCGCGGGCGTCTCGCCCATGGGCCTGCCTGCCAAGCTTTTGGGCATTATAACTACGCGCACGCCTGCCTCAAACGCTTTAGCAGAACATTCACCAGCTCGGGCATCTCGCGGAATGCCGGCGGCAGGCGCCAATGAACCGTCCGCTCGTCCGGCAGGCGGACCGAACCGACCGCCCCGTCGAAGAGGCACCTCGCCCGGCCGAAGTCGCGCACGGTGAAGACGAGGTCGGGCTCAATCTTGATGATGCTCTCGACGCCGCAGTGCGACGCCCGCACGCGGACCTCGGCCAGGTCGATCATCATCCGCATCGCCGGCGGGATGGCCCCGTAGGCGTCGACGAGGTCGGCCTCCAGCTGCGTCAGCTCCTGCGGGGAGGCGCACTTGACCATGCGGCGGTAGATCTCCATCCGCTGGCGGTCGGAAGGCACGTACGACCGCGGCACGAACGAGTCGACGCCCAGTTCGATGTGCACGTCGCTGCGCGGCGGCGGGGCCTCGCCCTTGAGGTGCGCCACCGCCTGCTCCAGGAACTGGCAGTACAGTTCGTAGCCCACCGTCGCGATGTGCCCGCTCTGCTCCTTGCCCAGGATGTTGCCCGCGCCGCGGATCTCCAGGTCGCGCATGGCGATCTGGAACCCCGCGCCGAGGTCCGAGAACTCCTCGATCGCCTTGAGCCGCTTGGCCGCCTCCGACGACACCGGCCTCTCCTGCGGCAGCAGCAGATAGCAGTACGCGCGGTGCTTGTAGCGCCCCACGCGCCCGCGCAGCTGGTGCAGCTCGGCCAGGCCGAACCGGTCGGCGTTGTGAATGATGATCGTGTTGGCCGTGGGAATGTCCAGGCCGCTCTCGATGATCGTCGTGCACAGCAGCACGTCGGTCTTCTGGCTGACGACCCGCAGCATGGCCGTCTCCAGCTCGCCCTCGCCCATCTGCCCGTGCGCGATGTCCAGCCGCGCCTCGGGCACCAGGGCCCGCAGGTGGGCGGCGATGATCTCGATGTCCATCACGCGGTTGTGCACGAAGAAGACCTGCCCCTTGCGGTTGAGTTCGCGGAGGATGACCGAGCGGATGAGGCGGTCGTCGTAGTGGCAGACCTCGGTGTGGATCGAGCGGCGGTCCATGGGCGGCGTGGCCAGCGAGCTGATGTCGCGCAGGCCCAGCAGCGCCATGTGCAGCGTTCGCGGAATGGGCGTCGCCGTCATCGTCAGCACGTCCACCTCGGCCCGAAGCGTCTTGAGTCGCTCCTTGTGCTCGACGCCGAAGCGCTGCTCCTCGTCGATCACCACCAGCCCCAGGTCCTTGAAGCGCACGTCGTGACTCAGCAGGCGGTGCGTGCCGATCAGCACGTCCACCTGCCCGCCCGCCAGGCGCGCGAGGATGTCCTTCTGCTCCTGCGGCTTGCGCAGGCGGCTGATCATCTCGATCGTGAAGGGGAAGTCGGCGAACCGCTCGGTGAAGGTGCGGAAGTGCTGGGCGGCCAGCACCGTCGTCGGCACCAGCACCGCCGCCTGCCGCCCGGCCTCCACCACCTTGAACGCCGCCCGCATGGCCAGCTCGGTCTTGCCGTAGCCCACGTCGCCGCACAGGAGGCGGTCCATCGGGCGGGCGGCCACCATGTCCTGCGCGATCTGCCCCATCGAGGCGAGCTGGTCTTCGGTCTCGGTGTACAGGAACTCGTCGGTGAACTGCCTCTGCCAGTCGGTGGCCAGCGGGTAGCTCAGGCCCGGCGAGGCCTGGCGCATCGCCTGCACGCGGAGCATCTCGGCCGCCAGGTCCTTCACCGCCTCGGCGACGCGGGCCTTCTGCTTCGACCAGCTCGTGCCGCCCAGCTTGCTGAGATTGGGCCGCAGCCGCCCTGAGCCGATGTACTTCTGAACCAGGTTGATGTTGGCCGCGGGGACGTGCAGAATCGCGTTGTCGGCGAAACGCAGCGAGAGAAACTCCTCGCTCCGCCCGTCGCGATCGATCGATCGCAGCCCCTCGAACTTCGCGATGCCATGCACCACGTGCACGACGTAGTCGTCGGCGTGCAGGTCCAGCAGCGAATCGATCGGCCGCCCCGCGCGCACGCGGCGGATGCGCCGCACCTTGGCGTACCGGTGATAGATCTCGTGGTGCCCCACCGCCACCAGCTGCGCCGACGGCCAGTAGAACCCCTCGTGCAGGTGCCCCAGCGTCAGGTGCGCCCGCTCAGCCAGCTGCGGGTGGGCGGTCGCGAGCACTTCGGCGAAACGCGACTGCTCGGCCGGGTTCTCGCAGTAAACCCACACGTCGGCGGCGGCAGCAAGCTCGGTGAGCTGGTCGATCGCCTCGGCCGAGTTGAGCGACATCCGCTCCAGCGACCGCACACCGAGGTTCCAGGTGTCGCTGTGGACGTCGGGGACGAAGGTGTGAAGCTCCAGCAGGGCCAGCCGCCCCACACCGATGAGCACGTCGTCGGGATTCAGCAACCGCAGCAGCCCGCCGACCGGCTGGCCGTCAGCGTCGGTCCGCGGCAGGTACGCCTCGCGGGCCCGCTGGAAAAGCTGGTGGGCGAGGTCCATCACCTCGTTAGGCTCGACCATGCAGACAATCGCGTCGTCCGGCAGGTAGTCGAGAAAGCTCGTGCCGCCGTCCTCGGCCGCCTGGGGCGCGCCGGCGAGGTCATACTCCGGAAGCTCGTCGACGCTCCGCTGACTGTCGAGGTCGAAGCGGCGGATGGAGTCGATCTCGTCGCCGAAAAACTCCAGCCGGACCGCCTGCGAGACGCCCGGCGGGAAGATGTCGACGATGCCGCCGCGGTGCGCGAACTCGCCCTGCTGGTCGACCTGGTCGACGTGGTCGAACTTCGCCTCCACCAGCCAGGCCAGCAGCGAGTCGAGCGCCAACGTCTGGCCCTTGCGCAGCGTCAGCCGCCCGGCCGCCAGCGTATCCTTCGACGGCACCGGCTGAAGCAGCGCCATGACCGGCGCCACGATGACCTCCACGCGCTCGGCCGGGCCCGCAGGGGCGCCTGCGCTGGCGCCGGTACTGGCGCCTCGGTTGGCCTCTCCGTAGGGTGGGCTGGCCAGCCCACCACTCGTCCCTGACCTGGGCAAACGGGGCCGCGTCTTCTTATTCGCCGGCTTCACACCCCCGCCGGGCAGGCTGGCTGGCCCGCCGCCGCCCTGCTTCATCCGCAGCAGGAGGTTGCACACGCGGGCACGCTCGCCGGCGACCTCGTCGTTGGCATGCTCGGTGCCCAGGTCCACCTCCCACGCCGGCAGCAGATGGGCAGGCGAGCCGGTGAGAATCTCGATGTCGTCGGCGACCTCGTCGGCATCATCGAGGTGCGGAGCGATGAACAGCACCACCCGCCCCGTGATCCTGGCCGTGGCGGCCGCAACCAGCGCCGAGGCCGACCCCCACACGCCACCCAGCTTCACCGTGCGCGCAGAGCCCAACCTCGCCGCCGCCCGTTTGAGCTCGGCGTCTCTCAGCGCCCTGTCCAGGACGCTCGCTCCGGTGGTCACGATGTCGGCCATTTCCTACCTAGCGCGCAGCAAAACGCCCGGCCGGTTCCCAAAAACCGCCCGTCACGCGATCCAATACTATTTTTATGTACGTCCGCCGCTTTGGATTATCCGACAGTTCAGCATCGCTGCAACCGAAAAGGCGGCCTACTCCGTCGCGCCCTTCTTCTTGAGCAGCTCCGCGGTCTCGGCGTACTTGCCGGAGAGGGCGTAGCTCAGCGGCGTCTTGCCGGATTTGTCCTTGGCGTTCACGTTGGCGCCCTTGCCGAGCAGCAGCTCGACATATTCCTTCACGCCGTGGTAGCTGCACCAGTGCAGGGGCGTGCGGCCTTCGGCGTCGGCGGCGTTGACGTCGGCGCCCTTGGCCAGCAGCAGGTCGATGATCTCGCGGGTCACGGTGCCTTCCTTCATGTTCATCGCGCGGTGCAGCGGGGTCAGGCCCGACTCGTCCTTGGCGTTCACGTCGGCGCCCTTGGCGATCAGCAGCGTGGCCAGTTCCTTATCGCCCTTGCCGACAGCCCAGTGAAGCGGCGTGAAGTTCTTGGCCCCGGGGTCGGCGGCCTTGACGTCGGCCCCTTTCTCGATCAGCAGCTGCGTCACCGCCTTGGCCGACGACGACGCGGCGGCCAGGCCCAGCGGCGTGCGCCCCTCCTTGTCCTTGACGCTCACGGCGGCCCCCTTGGCCAGCAGCGCCTCGACGATGGCCTTGCCCTTGTCGCCGGCGACCATCGCAGCGTGCAGCGGGGTCTTGCCGTCGGGGCCCGAGGCGTTGGCGTCGGCGCCCTTGGCCAGCAGCAGGTCCACCACGTCCTTGTTGCCCGTGGAGGCGGCGTAGTGCAGCGCCGTCCAGCCGTTCTTGTCCTTGCCGTTGAGCTCGCCCTTGGGCAGGAGCTTCTCGACGAGTTCCTTGCTGCCGATCAGCGCCGCGGCATGCAGCGGCGTGCTGCCGTCGCCGACGCTCTTGGTGGCGGGGTCGGCCCCCTTGTCGATCAACAGCGTGATCACGTCCTTCGCCGTCGGCACGCCGTTCTTCGCCGCCGCCAGCGCCATCTGCAGCGGCGTGAAGCCCTTGTCCGTCGCCGCGTTCACGTTCGCGCCCTTGGCGATCAGCAGTTCCACGACGGCCTTGTGGGCTCCCATGGCCGCCAGGTGCAGCGGCGTGACCGAATCCTTCGTCATCTTCTCGTTGGGCTTGGCCCCCTTGGCCAGCAGCGCCTCGACGACGGCCTTGGCCTTGTCGCCCGTCTGGGCGGCCGCGTGCAACGCGGTGGCGCCGTCGCTGGTGGCGGCGGCCACGTCGGCGCCCTTGGCCAGCAGCAGGTCCACAAGTTCCTTGCTGCCGTTCTTGGCCGCAAAGATCAAGGGCGTCCACCCCTTGGAGTCCTTGGCGTTGACCTCCGAGCCGGCGGCCAGCAGCTTCTCCGCCTGCCTCGCATCGCCGATGCTGGCGGCCTGGTGCAGCGGCGTCACGCCGGTCTTGCTGGCCACCTTGCCGCTGGCGCCCTTGGCCATCAGCATCTCGGTGATCTCGGGGATCTTGCCCTGCTGGGCGATCATCAGCGGCGTGATGCCCTTGGCGTCGGAGGCGTTCACGTCGGCGCCCTTCGACAGCAGCAGCTCGACCAGTTCCTTGGGGCCCTTGCCCGCGGCGATGTGCAGCGCGGTGCGGCCTTCGAGCGTCTTGGCGTTCACGTCGCAACCCTTCTCCAGCAGCAGCTTGAGCAGGTCGAGCTGGCCGTTGCCCACGGCGACGTGAATCAGCGTGCTGCCGTCGAGGGCCGACTTCACCTTCACGTCGGCGCCCTTGGCGATCAGGAGGTTCACCACGTCGAGGTAGCCCTTCTCCTTGTCATCGGCCGGGCCGCGGGCGGATTTCTTCGCCGCACGCATCGCGGCCATCAAGGCCGTGGACTCATCCACCATCTTGGCGTCCACCGCGGCCCCCTTGGCCAGCAGCAGTTCGGCGATCTCCTTCGTCGAGGCCGCAAACAGGGCCGTGCGGCCGTCCTTGGTGGTGGCCGTCGGGCTGGCCCCCTTGGCCAGCAGCAACTCGACCATTTCCTTGTTGCCCGAGGCCGCCGCGAACTGCAGCGGCAGGTTGCCATCGACCGTCTTGGCGTTGGGGTCGGCCCCCTTGGCCAGCAGCAGCTGCACGATCTCCAGCCAGCCTTCGCTCGCCGCGACGTGCAGCGCCGTCTCGCCGTGCTTCTCCTGGGCCTTCACGTCCGCCCCCTTGGCCAGCAGCACTTCCACGATCTCCTTCTCGCCGGCGTGCGCGGCGATGTGCAGCGGCGTGGCCTGGGCATTGTTCTTCGCCTCGATCTTGGCGCCCTTGGACAGCAGGTACTCGACCATGTCCTTTCGCCCGTTCGCGGCGGCCGTGTGCAGCGGCGTCCAGGCGCTCTGGTCCTCGATGTCGACGTTGGCGCCCTTGGCGATCAGCAGTTCGGCGACCTGCTTGTGGCCGTTGGCCGCGGCGACGATCAGCCGGAAATTGCCCTTGGCGTCGGCCGCGTTGACCTCGCCCCCGGCGGCAAGAAAGGTCTTGGTCTCTTCGAGGGCCTTGGCCTCGTCGGGAATGGGCTTGGCTTCCTTCTTCTTGGGCGGCGCTGCCCCAGCCGCCGCCGCCAGCACCGCCACCGTCGCCAACATCGCCGCCGCATGCCGCCATCGAAGCATGGTGAACTCCCTAATTGCCTGTTCATGTTAAACCCGCAAGTCGGCCGATGCTACCTGCCGGCGGCAAATGTCCAATGTCCAATTCCCAATGACCGGGAGCGCAGGTGCAATGCTCCGCCTCCGGAAGGCCTCTCCGTCATTGGTCCTGGACATGGGTATTGGGCATCGACCCGCTCCTCGATGAATCGGTTTCGCCTTTGGTGATTTGTCGCTCATGCGTAGTCTGCAGTAGTGGCACCCCACCCCCGCCCTGCTTATAATCGTCCGCCGATAAGGAGTCGTCCATGAACGTTCTATTGACCGGCGGGGCCGGATATATCGGTTCGCACGTGGTCCGCGCGCTGCAGGGCGCGGGGCACCGTTGCGTCGCGTATGACAACCTCGTCAAGGGCCACGCCGATGCGCTGCAGGCCGACCTGATCGTCGCCGACGTGGGCGACGGCGAGGCCCTGCGCGTGGCGCTGCGCGAAAACGAGATCGACACCGTCATCCACCTCGCGGCCTTCATCGAGGCGGGCGAATCGGTCACCGAGCCCTCGAAGTACTTCCAGAACAACACCATCATCGGCCTGACGCTGCTGGAGGCGATGCGCGACACGGGCGTCAAGCGCCTGGTCTTCAGTTCCACCGCCGCCGTCTACGGCCAGCCGGACCGCGTGCCGATTGAGGAGGACGCGGTGCTGGCGCCCATCAACCCCTACGGGGCCAGCAAGCTGTGCGTCGAGTACATGCTGCGCGCGTACGCGGGGGCGTACGGCATGAGCTTTGTTGCGCTGCGGTACTTCAACGTGGCCGGGGCCCATCCCGATGGCGACATCGGCGAAGATCACGGCCCCGAGACGCACCTGATCCCGCTGATCCTGCAGGTGCCCCTGGGCAAGCGGGCGGGCGTGAAGATGTTCGGCATCGACTACCCCACGCCCGACGGCACGTGCATCCGCGACTACATCCACGTGTGCGATCTCGCCGACGCCCATGTCCTGGCCGCCTCCGCCTTGGACGAGCCCGGCCAGTGCCGCGTGTTCAACCTCGGCAACGGCGAGGGCTTCAGCGTCAAGCAGGTGATCGACACCTGCCGCGAGGTGACGGGCTTCGACATCCCGGCCGAGATCGCCCCGCGCCGCCCCGGCGACCCGCCGCGACTGATCGCCTCGTCCAGGCGAGCGATGGCCGACCTGGGCTGGAAGCCGAAGCACCCCAGGCTCAAGACGATCATCCAGCACGCCTGGGCGTGGCACAAGAATAACCCCCGCGGGTACGCGGAATGACCAATGACCAAAGCCGTACCGTGCCATTGGTCATTTGACATTGGACATGACAAAGCGAGCCTCTATGAACATCCATGATCGCCTTGAGGCCTTCTGGGCCGGCCAGCGCCCCGACCGCATCCCCTACACCATCTACCAGTGGGAGTGGCGGCACACCGCGCAGGACCCCGCGTGGCAGCCGATGTACGAGGCCGGGCTGGGCGTGACGCACCACCTGGCCAACTGGTGGACCAAGACCCAGGGCGTCGAGACGGTGCACGACACGTTCACCGAGGGCGGCATCACGTACAACCGCGCGACGATGAAGACGCCCGTCGGCGACGTGTGGACCGCCTCGCAGGAAGGCTGGACGCAGCATCACTGGCTCAAGACGCCGCAGGACTACCGCGTCATGACCTGGATCGCCGAGCACACCGAGGTCGTCCCCGCCTACGAGAGCTACAGCGAGAAGGCCGCCAAACTCGGCCCCGAGGGTGTGCCCCTGGTGTTCGGCGGCAGGACTCCGATCCAGACCATCCTCGTCGATTTCGCCGGCCTCGAGAACTTCGCCATGCAGCTGTTCGACATGGCCGACGAGATCACGGCGTTGTACGCGGCGCTGCTCAAGCAGTTCCGCCGGCGGATGGAGATCATCGCCGAGGGCCCGGGGCGGTTCGTTTCGGTGTTGGAGAACTTCACGGCCGAGACGCTTGGCCCCGGCCGCTTTGGCGAACTGATCCTGCCGGTGTACAAGGAATACTTCCCGATGCTGCGGGCGGCCGGCAAGGTCATCGGCACGCACTACGATGGCAAGATCGCCTCGTGTGTGCCGCACATCGCGGGCGCGCCCGTGGACCTCATCGAGTCGCTCACCGAGCCGCCCGAGGGCGACCTCACGCTCGACCAGGCCCGCCGCCTGCTGCCGGACAAACTCTTCTGGAGCAACATCAACGTCTCCGATTACCAACTGCCGCCCCAGCAGCTCCGCGGCCGCGTGCACGAACTCATCCGCCGCGGCAGCGTCGATGGCCGCCGCCTCGCCTTCGAGGTCTCCGAGCACATCCCCGCCAACTGGAAAGAATCGATGCCCGTGGTGCTCGACGCGCTGAGGGAAGCCAAGGCCTCCTGATCCCTAATCCCTGGCCCCTGATCCCCGACCCCTGATCTTCGTTCATTCCTGCCTGACCGGGATCTTCTTGGCCTTGGCCTGTTCGCTCTTGGGCAGGGTGATGGTCAGCACTCCGTCCTTGTAGGCGGCCTGGACCTTGTCGGCCTTGACCTCCGACGGCAGCGCGACGACGCGGCGGAAGGTGCCGACGCGGCGTTCGATGTGATAATAGCTCTCTTCCTTCTCCTCGGTCTTCTCCTGCTTCTCGCCCGTGACCACCAGCGTGTTTCCCTGCACCGATATCTCGATCTGCTCCGCCGTCATGCCCGGCAGGTCTGCCTTGATGACCACCGCGTCGTCGCGTTCGGCCATGTCCATCGGCGGGAACCACCCCTCGCCCGGCCCGCCGCCAACGCCGAACTCCCCGAAAAGCCGGCCGAACATCTCGCTCATGCTATCCTGGAACCTCGCCATTCGAGTCTCTTTGCTTCTCTTTACCGTATCCATGATTTCCCTCTCCTGGATGCCGCGCCCCGTTACATCGTCTCTATACAATTGTAGCCGCACTCACAGGACCGGCAGGGCGACGAGAAGACGGGGAGCGTTCGGCGCTGTCATATCTGGGTGATGCCCCTGGGGCCTCTACAGCGCCGAACGGCAAGCCGCCGCCAAAGCCTCACTCGTCATCGCCACGCATCGTCCCGTTCCCCACTCGCGCACTCTTGCTTCTACTCCAAGTTCGCGTGGCGGGCGCGGTAGGCTTGGAGGTCGAGTTTGAGGCGGTCGGAGAGGACGTTGAAGACGGCGTCGAGGCAGAGGCTGGCGGCGTGTTCGAAGACGGCCGCCCGCAGCACGATGTTCTCGGCCACGACGGGGATGGTGACGATCTTGTCGGCCTCACGGGCGACGGGGCTGGCCGGGTCGGCCGTCAGCACGACGACCTTGGCCCCCAGGCTTCGGGCGCGCTGGGCAATGTAGTGGGTGATGCCCGTCTGGCCGGTGCAGCTGATGGCCACCAGCAGGTCGCGTTCGCCAGCGGCCGGCGTGACGGTCTCGCCGGGGATGAAGGCCGGCAGGCCCGCGTGCATCAGCCGCATGCCGAAGCTCCGCGCCACCAGGCCGCTTCGCCCCGCGCCGGAGACGAACGTCCGCCGGGCCCGCGGCAGCAGATCAGCCAATTCCAGAAAGCTCGCCCAATCGACCTGCGCCAGCACCGTGTTGATGCGGGCCAGAAGGTCGTCGCCTGCGAGTTTAAGTGCGTCTTTGTCGGACATAATCCCAGCCTGGTAGGGTGCGTGGCTTGCCACGCACCAAACGTTCCAATCGATCCATGGCGCAAATACTGCCATTGTTCATCGCACCCCCAAACAAGTTTGGGGGTGGCACCGAGGCGGCCTCGCCCGGGTTGTCGATCATCCCACGTCGGGGGTCTTGCCGAGTTTCTCCCACCGGGCGAGGTTCATCACCTTCGCCAGCGTGCTCTTCTGCTGGCGGATCTCCAGGCGGATGCGGTTCTCGGCCTCCAGCACGTCGGCGGCGCGGTTGGCCATCTCCACGGCCCGATCCTTGGGCAGCACCATCACGCCGTCGTCATCGGCGACGATCCAGTCGCCCGGGCAGATCACCTGCCCGGCGATCTTGATGGGCTCGTTGATCTCGCCGATGCCCTTGGGCTCGCCCGCGTGGCTGGTCACCAGGCGGGACCACACCGGGAACTGGTGCTTGCGGATCTCGGCCGTGTCGCGCACGGCCCCCTCAACCACCAGGCCGGCGACGCCCTTGTTCCTAGCGCTCTCGGTGGCCAACTCGCCCCAGATGGCGGGGCTGCGGCCGCCGGCGTCGATGACCAGCACGTCGCCGGGCTTGGCGATGTCGATCGCCTGCACGGGCTTGGACCAGTCGCCGGGCATCGTCTTGACCGTCACGGCCGGGCCGCAGGCGAACGCCCCGGTCCACAGCGTGACCAGCCCCTCCAGGCACGGCTGATGGTGCGCGCCGATGGAGACGTTGGCCGACGAGACCTTGGCCAGGATCTCCCGCAGCGTCTCGGCCGTGCCGCGTTTGAAATGCTCGGAGGCGACGGCCTGACCGCTGTCGATGGCCCTGCGGACGTCGGCCGTGGCGGAGCGGACGTCGAGGGCCTTGGTGATGGCCCCGCCGACGATGACGACGTCGGCGCCCGCGGCGACGGCCAGGGCGGCCGTTTCGCTATTGATGCCGCCGGCGACGGCGAGGACCAGGTGGGTCGCGCCGCGCAGCTCCTTCAGCAGGGCCAGCGGGTCGCGTCCCTGCATCTGCTGGTCGATGGGGCAGTGCAGGTCCAGCCAGGCCACGCCCAGGGCCTCGGCCTTGGCCGCGAACTGGAGCGGCTTCTCGACGCCCAGCAGGTCGACGGCGACGAGGCAGCCGTAGTGTTTGCCGGCCTCGACGCATTCGCGGATGGTGGCCTCGGAGGCCGTGCCGCTGACGGTCATGACGTTGGCGCCCGCCTTGGCGGCGGCCTCGGCCTCGATCCGCCCGGCGTCCATGGTCTTCATGTCGGCGATGATGGTGTGGCGGGGGAACATGGCGCGGAGCTTGCGGACGGCGTCGAGGCCCTCGCTCTTGATCAGCGGGGTGCCGGCCTCGAGGTAGTCCGCCCCGCCGGCGACGGCCTGTTCGGCGATCGCCAGCGCCCGGGGCAGTTCCAGGAAATCCAATGCGGCTTGCAGTTTCACATGCTTCATAGTGTCCTCGCCGTCCACTATACGGCCGGGGGGCGGATGTGTAAACGCCGAAGACGGCCGGGGCTGCCTATCCGCAGCCCGGCGCACCCCAACACGATCGCCGCTGCGAGATTCCGCTTCCCGCGTGCCAATCAGGGCCCGATAATCCTCGGCATGAATCCCAAAGAGAACTTCCTCGAGGCGATCCACTTCCGCAGGCCCCGGTACGTGCCCCTGGCGTGCGAGGGCGTGATGGCGGGCTTCGCCTTCGACAACAACTTCCGCATGGAGAACTGGACCGACCTGTGGGGCGTGCGGTGGGAGGTCGGCCTGGCCGGCACCGTCCCATTCCCCAAGGGCAACCCGCTGAGCGACCTCGACCGCCTGGCCGATTACCGGTTCCCCTCCCCGGGCGACCTGGTGTGGACCCAGAAGATGCAGGCCGACCTGGCGGCCATCGACCGCAGCGAGAAGCTGGTCATCGGCCACCTAATGTACCTGCTGTTCGAACGGGTCTGGGCCATCACCGGCATGGACAACTTCCTCGTCGGGATGATCACGCATCCCCAGGCCTGCCGCGAGCTGCTGCACGGCATCGCGACGTTCGCCCGCGGGGTGTTCGACCGCTACCTCGAACTCGGCGTCGATGGCATGAGTTTCTCCGAGGACCTCGGGACGCAGCGGGCGCTGATGATGTCGCCGGAGATGTTCCGCCGCTTCATCCTTCCGGAATACCGCTACTGCTTCGAGAACGTCCTGCGGGCGGGCAAGATCGTGCACTTCCACAGCTGCGGCTGCGT
This sequence comes from uncultured Planctomycetaceae bacterium, assembly GCA_964616985.1. Lineage (GTDB taxonomy): Bacteria > Planctomycetota > Phycisphaerae > SM23-33 > SM23-33 > CAZTVF01. The sequence goes on along the minus strand of CAZTVF010000082.1, from coordinate 9,117 downwards.
GGAGGAGATCGCCGGCGACCTGGCCGCCATCGGCGTGACGGTGCTCAACCCGATCCAGGCCCGCGCCAACGACCTCAAACGCATCAAGGCCGACACGGCCGGACGCATGGCCCTCAACGGCGGGATCGACACGGCCGTGCTGGCCGGCGGCACGCCCGCCGACGTCCGCCGCGAGGTCGAGCGCGTCCTGACCCTGCTCAAACCCGGCGGCGGCTGGATCCTGGGCCCCGACCAGTGCATCCCCGGCATTCCCCAGGCCAACTTCGACGCCATGTGGGACGCCGGGCGCGAGCTGGGGAAATACTGAAGAAACAGCATTAGCAGGGATGAAGAGGATAAACGCGGATAGACGTATTCCCAGACCTTGAATGCCGACTTTCTGCTCCGGCGCGGCCAGTTCCTGTGAAGATGTAGTTGCCGTTCTGTCTTTTCTGGGACGCCGGCCGGCAGGCAGGCTACTCGGATTGCACGGATGCCAGAAGCAGCAGCGAAGAGTCCGTCCACGAATTGCACCAATTGCACGAAGGAGGCGAGCAGCAACGACTCGTCCGCCTCTTTGCGTTCGGCCGGGCCTTTGGATCTGCTTCTTCTGTTTCTATCTCTTTCATCCTCTTCATCCCTGCTGATGCTGTTTCTGTTTCTTTTTTCGGTTATGATCGGCGGCGTGACCGACGAATCTCCGGCCAATCTCGACACCCCAGCCATGCGGCAGTACCGGGCCTTCAAGGACCAGTACCCCGACTACATCCTTTTGTTCCGCATGGGCGATTTCTACGAGACGTTCTACGACGACGCCAAGACCGCCAGCCGCGTGCTGGGCCTGGCCCTGACCGCACGGTCCAAGGGCCCCTCGGCCGTGCCGCTGGCGGGGATTCCCTACCACGCGCTGGAGGGCTACCTCCACCGCCTGATCAAGGCCGGCTGCCGCGTGGCCATCTGCGAACAGGTCGAGGACCCCAAGCTGGCCAAGACCGTGGTGAAGCGCGACGTCGTCCGCCTGGTCACTCCCGGCACGATTACCGAGCAGGAACTGCTCGACCAGCGCGAGGGCAACTACCTCGCCGCCGTCTTCCCCCGCGCCGGCCAGACCGGCGAGGCGGGCGCCGCCGATGGCGAGCGCGTGTCAAAGACCGCCGCCCCGCAGGCGGGCATCGCGTGGGTCGAGCTGTCCAGCGGGGCGTTCTGGATCATGACCACGCCGGCGCAGCACATGATGGACGAGCTGGTCCGCATCGGCCCCGCCGAGGTGCTGTTCCCCGAGGGGTGCGGCCTGGACACGCCCGCCTTCCGCCAGAACCTTCGGCAGTCGATCAACGCCGTCGGCACGGCCCGCCCGCCGTGGGCCTACGACGCGCACGCCGCGCAGCAGATGCTGCAGGAGCACTTCAAGACCCTCACGCTCGAAGGCTTCGGCGTGGCGGCGTGGGATGAATCCATCTCCGCCGCCGGGGCCATCATCGACTATCTCCGCGAGACGCAGAAGACCGCGCTGGCCCATATCCGCGGGCTGCGCCGATTCGAACGCGCCGACCACATGGCCGTCGACGGCACGACGCTGCGCTGCCTGGAGGTGCACCGCACGCTCCGCAGCAACCAGCGGGCGGGCAGCCTGCTGGCGTGCATCGACCAGACGCTGACCGGCATGGGCGCGCGGCTGCTGGAGCGGTGGCTGACCTTCCCGCTCAACGGCTTCAGCGCCATCGTCGCCCGCCAGGATGCCATCGAGGAACTGATGGAGGACCGCGCGCGGCTGGGCCAGGTGCGCGACATCCTCCGCGACGTCTCGCAGATCGACCGCATTGCCTCGGCCATCGTGCTGGGGCGGGTGCGCCCGCGCGAACTGGTGGCGCTGGGCAACACGCTGGGCGTGCTGCCCAGGCTGGCGGCGCTGATCGCGCCCTGCCGCAACGAACTGGTCTCGCAGCTGCGGCCTTGCTTTGAGGGCCTCGACGGCCCTGCCGAGCTGATCGCCCGCGCGATCAACCCCGATTGCCCCAACGTCGTCCGCGACGGCGGCGTGATCGCCCGGGGCTTCCACGAGGAGCTCGACCGCCTCCGCCGCATCGGGCAGGACGGGCAGAGCTGGCTGTCGGAGTACCAGGCGGGGCTGTCGAAGCGGACGGGCATCGGCAACCTCAAGGTCGGGTTCAACAAGGTCTTCGGCTACTACATCGAGGTGACCAACGCCCACCGCGAGAAGATCCCCGGCGACTTCGTCCGCAAGCAGACGGTGAAGAACGCCGAGCGCTACATCACCGACGACCTCAAGCGGTACGAGACCGAGGTGCTCACCGCCGGCGAGCGGGCCAAGGCCCTGGAGGCCGAGCTGTTCGAGCAGGTGCGCGTGCAGCTGGCGGCGCACATCGCGCCGCTTCAGGCGGCGGCCGAGGCGATGGCCACGATCGACGTGCTGTGCGGGCTGTCGCAACTGGCCATCGATCGCGGGTATCGCCGCCCCGCCATCACGCAGGACAACGTGCTGCGGATCATCGGCGGGCGGCACCCCGTGCTGGCTGAGCAGCTCCGCGAGCGGTATGTGCCCAACGATGTGGTCATGGGCGACAAGGACGACCGCCTGCTGGTGATCACCGGGCCCAACATGTCCGGCAAGAGCACGTATATCCGCACGGCCGCCCTGCTGGTGCTGCTATCGCAGACGGGCAGCTTCATCCCGGCCGAGGAGGCGACGATCGGCCTGGCCGACCGCATCTTCACCCGAGTGGGCGCCGCCGACGAGCTGTCGCGCGGACTGTCGACGTTCATGCTGGAGATGGTCGAGACGGCCAACATCCTCAACAACGCCACCAGCCGCTCGCTGGTGATTCTCGACGAGGTGGGGCGCGGCACGAGCACGTACGACGGGCTGGCCCTGGCGTGGGCGATCAGCGAGCACATCGCCCTGCGCGTCCGCTGCCGCACGCTGTTCGCCACGCATTACCACGAGTTGACGGAACTGGAGACGCTCATCGACGGCGTGAAGAACCTCAACGTGGCCGTCCGCGAATGGGCCGACGAGGTCATCTTCCTGCACAAGATCGTCGAGGGCGGCACGGACCGGTCATACGGCGTGCATGTGGCCCGACTGGCGGGCGTGCCCAAGGAAGTGATCCAGCGGGCCAAGGCCATCCTGCCGCAGCTTCAGGCGCACCTGGCCGAGGGCCTGGACATGCCCGAACTGGCGAACCGCGCCCGCCAGGCCGCCGCCCAGATGCAGCTGTTCGCCGACCCCGCCACCCGCGTCGCCCGTGAGCTCAAAGACGCCAACCTCGACAACATGACCCCCCTGGCCGCACTGGACTTCCTCCGCAAGCTGCGCGCGGAACTGTAGAGAGGACCGCCGTCCCTGTCTGTCACGCGTGGAATGGGCACCGGTCCGATCCCCTGCCGCCTTGCTTCGGGCCGCCGGGCGAGATTCACGCTCGGGCTTCGGGGCCGTCTCCTCTTGAGTCCCGCAGGGACGACTGAGAATAGCCCAGCACTTTAGTGCTGGGTGAACCGCGGGTATTCCTGCGCCTGAGTCCCGTAGGGACGACTGAAACGTTTCAATCGTCCCTACGGGACTCCAATGCACCACCCGCTATATGAACCCAGCGCTGAAGTGCTGGGCTAGCTTCAGCGGTCCCTACGGGACCCATCAAGACAGCATCAGCGCGTTCCATTGCACCCGTGCTTGCTCGCTCGTGGTATGGCGCGCGGCGGCTTTCCTGCCTTCGGCAGGCAAGCCCAGGCCGCCACCATTCGCGGGACGCTATGGCCTGCCGTACCGCAGGCCTTCGTCCAGGACGATGCGGTAGTTCTCGATCGGCACGTAATCGGGAATGCTGTTGCCGCTGCCGAGGATGTACCCGCCGCCGGGGGCCATGAAGTCGATCGTGTCGCGCACGCGTTTGCGGAGCGCCGCCTCGTCGGAGCGGCAGATGAAGTCGACGTCGATGCCGCCGATGAGGCAGATGCGATGGCCGTACTTCTTGTGCAGGTCGAACTGCCCCGGCGTGATGGTGTCCTCGAACGAGTGCTTGGCGTCGTAGCCACAGTCGAGGATGTCGTCCATGATCGCCGCCAAGTTGCCGCAGGAGTGCAGGATCGCCAGCTTGCCGTGTTTGTGCACGGCCTGGACCATCTTCTTGTGCCAAGGCAGGATGTACTGCCGCAGGTGGTCGGGCGAGATGACGGTGGCGGTCTTGTAGCCCATGTCACCGCAGATGTCCACGCCGCGGATGAACGGCAGCGAGGCCACCAGGTCGAACGTCTCGAGGTTGATCTGGCCGATCTTGTCGGCGATGGCCTTGAACAGGTCGGGCTGCTCCATGAGCATGATCGACAGGCCCACCGCACCGAGCATCATCTCCATCGGCTGGAAGATCGCGTCGCCGCCGGTGATCACGCCCAGGCCCTCGGGGGCCAGCCGCGCGGTCCGCTCCATCATCTCCACGTTGATCTGCGAGGCCGACGGCCACTTGAGCTTCTCGAAGTCTTCCCACGAATTGACCAGGCAGTCGTCGGCCATGGCAAACCCGCGCTGCGTGCCGGGCACGCCATGGCGGACGGAGGGGTAGCCGCCGAAGCCGGCCATGTTGATCGCGCCGTGGTCGAAGCCCATCGCCGCGCAGCAGTTGAGGTAGTAGCGGAACGATTCCTCGAACGTCGGCGAGGTGGGGATGAAGTTGAGGCCCTTGGGCGGCTCGAGGCCAGCCAGGGCCGCGAAGTGCTTCTCGGTCATGACCAGCTCGAAGAACGGCACGTACTCGCGCCCGCCCTGGCGGCGGATGACGCGCTCGAACCGGGTGAAGTCGGGCTTCTCCTTGCGCTTCAGCGGGATCACGGCCATCGTTGGCTCCTTGTGAAAGCCGACGCATCATCACGCGGCCGGGGCGGATTTTCAAGCGTGTACATGGCCGCCGAGAAGGCCCAGCGCCGCCCCCGCCTCGCAATGTCACGTGATTACAATCCTGTTACATCGTCGTTCTTGCATACTCCCATGCGTCGCAGTAGGCTACGCCCTTGAAAGGGGTTTCACATGCGTAGACTCGGCATGCTGCTGATCGTGCTGCTGACGGCGCTGGCGGCGGGTGTGGCCACGGTTGCTCCTCCGGCGGCCGCGGCGCCGCCCACCACCGTCCGCATCTCCGGCCCGCCGCCCAAGGAACTCACCGTCAAGGTCAAGGACATCTCCATCAAGATGGTGCTGATCCCCTCGGGCAAATTCGCCATGGGCACCCCCGACGGCGAACGCATGCACGACAAGAACGAATCGCCCATCCACGAGGTCAAGATCACCAAGCCGTTCTACATGGCCGCGACCGAGTTGACGTACGGGCAGTACAAGGCGGTGATGGAGGACAGCACGCTGAAGTTCGACGACCCCAGCCTGCCCGTGTATCTCTCGTGGAACCAGGCGACGGAGTACTGCGCCAAGCTCTCGACGCTGCAGGGCGCGACCTTCCGCCTGCCCACCGAGGCGGAGTGGGAATACGCCTGCCGGGCGGGCTCCGTCGCGCGCTGGTGCTACCCCTCGAATGACATGGCCGACCTCATGCTCTTCGCGTGGTTCGGCGAGACCAGCAACAACAAACCGCACCCCGTCGGCCGCCGCCGCCCCAACGCCTGGGGACTGTACGACGTGCACGGCAACCTCAACGAGTGGTGCAGCGACTGGTACGCCGAGAACTACAAGGACGCCAAGAACGTCGACCCCACCGGCCCGGCCGATGGCACGCTGAAGGTGATCCGCGGCGGGTGCTACAGCGACCCGCACGTCAAATGCCGCATCGGCTGGCGATTCGGCATCAAGCCCGACGGCACCTATGCCCAGAACGGCATGCGCATCGTTCGCGAAGTCGCCCCGCCGACCAGCAAGCCCGCCACGCAGGAAAAGCCGAAGTAGTCGGTAGGAAGGGATGCGTATCTGATCCGAGCTGCCGGTCGCGGCACCCCCTTGTAAACATGCTTTTGCCCTTTCGGGGCTAAAAGCATGGCACCCGGATGGGTGCGTGCAGTAGCTCCTGGCGCCCCCGTCGCGCCTCTCGCGCCGCCGTCTGCCGCTATTCCGTGTCTTCGGTCTTCTTGGTCTCGGGGACGATGTCGACGCGGAGGCGGGAGATCTTGCGCTCGTTGGCGGCCAGGACGGTGAACTTCGCCCCGCTGCTCTCGAGCGTCTCGCCCGGCGTGGGGATATAGCCCAGCTCGGAGAAGACGAAGCCCGCGATGGTGTCGTAGTCCTCGTCCTCGGGGATGTGCAGGCCCATCGCGTCGTTGAGGTCGTCGATATACATGCGGCCGTCCACTTCGGCGGTCTTCTCGTCGATTCGCTTCATCAGCGCCGGCTCGGCCAGGTCGTACTCGTCGGCAATCTCGCCCACGATCTCTTCCAGCACGTCCTCGATGGTCACCAGCCCGGCCGTGCCACCGTACTCGTCCAGCACCACGGCGATGTGCACCTTGCGGGCCTTGAACTCGCGAAGCAGGTCGTCCAGCGGCTTGGTCTGGGGCACGAAGAACGGCTTGCGGATGATCGCGCGGAGGGCGATCTTCTCGTTGCGTCCCACGTGCTGAAGCAGGTCCTTGGCGTACAGGATGCCGATGATGTTGTCCAGGTCGCCGTCGTAGACGGGCACGCGGCTGTGGCCGGCGCCGGCGGCCTGGTGGCAGGCCTCCGCCCAAGGCGTCTCGACGGGCAGGGCGAAGATGTCGGTGCGGGGGGTCATGATCTCGCCGGCCCGCGTGTCGGCGAATTCCATCACCGACTCGATCATCTGGACTTCCTCGGGCTCGACGGTGCCCTCGGCCTGGCCCTCGGTGGCGGCGTGCAGGATCTCCTGCTTGACCGTCTCCTCCTCGTCGGCCGGCGTGTCGGAGATGCCCGACAGGCGGCGGATGGGCGTCTCGAAGGCCATCATCGTCGCAATGACGGGGTACAGCGCGAAGCGGATGAACAGAAGCAGTGGCAACGTCGCGGCCAGCACCTTCTCGCCGGCGTGGGAGGCCCAGGCATTGGGGATGGCCAGAGCGAAGATGGCGATGATCGCCCCCGCCACGGCCACCGCCCCCAGCAGCGGCCACCAGCCGTTCCCCGGCGCCTCAAACAGGTACAGCAGCCCCACCACCAGCAGCAGGTTTACCAGCGAGCGGCAGAACGACGCCGTCAGCCGCAGGGCGGCCAGGTGACGCTCGAACATCTCAAGGCGTGCGGGGTCGGCCTTGAAGGCCTCCTCCATCTGCACGCGGCGGAACGTGCGCAGAGAGATGCTGACCAGCGAGAAGAAGATGGTCAGGGCCGTACAGCCCAGGACGACCCATAGATAAGGAATCACGATGCGATTGGTCTCCATCGCGTGAGCGGGCCCTTGTCGCCGCGGCTGGCACCCGATCCACGCGGCAACATCATAGCCGCCGTTCACGAGGCCGGCAACGGAATACAGAGACCAGCGGGCAGGGACCGGGGCACAGGGGCTAGGGCGCAGGGACCGGGACCGCGGCTCGAGGCACAGGGGCCACGGGGAGGGGCCAAGTCTTGATCAAGCCGCTGCAAGGTTTGGAGAAACGAACCCGGCGCCCGCTGGCCCACCGTCCATCGGCCTGCTGTTCAGTGCCACCCCCAAACTCGTTTGGGGGTGAGAACTGCCACCGACTTCGGCATCGCAAGGCCCCATGGCTGCGGCGGAAAACGAACCCGGCGAGGTCACAAGCCGTTGTAATTTCGCATGTTAACTATTGCCTCCCCTAGACGACGGTACGCACAGAGCGGGCCCGAACCGGAAGGCAAAACCGGCATTGACAAAACAAATCTCGCCCGGGCGTAGTAATCCTTCACCGTTTGGTCTGGGGCAAGGCTTTGGCGGCGGCTTGCCCGTTTGGCGCTGTCAGATCCGGGTGACGCCCTCGGGCTTCTACAGCGCCGAACGGCAAGCCGCCGCCAGACGCACTCAGCTATTCGATTGTGATGAACTACCGGCGGGGTCGCGTGAGCAAGGGTCTGTTGCGGCCGTGCCGTCCGTGCTATGCTCAGGGCGTGAGCGATGACCTTGAACAACTGATGCAGGCGGCGATGGAGCAGGCCGACCGGGCCGCGGCCTTGGGCGACGTGCCCATCGGGGCCGTGATCGCCAAGGGCGGCCTGATCATTGCCGCCGCCCACAACCGGCGGATCATCGACCGCGACCCCACCGCCCACGCCGAGATGCTGGCCATCCGCGCAGCCGCGGCGGCCCTGGGCGACTGGCGGCTCACCGGCTGCACGCTGGCGGTGACGCTGGAGCCCTGCTGCATGTGCGCCGGGGCGATCGTACTGGCTCGCCTCGACCGCGTCGTCTACGGCGCGGCCGACCCCAAGGCCGGCGCCGTCGACACCCTCTTTCGCCTCTTGGGCGACGACCGCCTCAACCACCGCCCCGCCGTCGTCGCCGGCATCGCGGCCGCCGAGTGCGGGGCCAAGCTCACCCGCTTCTTCCAAGCCCAGCGGGCCATGGGGAAGAAGTAGGCCGACCGGCGAGTGCGCGACGGAGAGACGGCGAGATGCGTGGCGTCTGGCGGCCATTGGCCCGCAACGCATCTTCCCCCTACTCCCTACTCCCTGAGACCTGAGACCTTCTTCTGGACCTTCTTTGGCTCTTGTCCAAAACGCCCCTTGCCAGTAGACTACCCCGTTCCTCCAAGCAGGATATCGAAAGGATAGCACATGAATATCGCAGTGATCGGTGGCGACGGCACGGGTCCCGAAGTGGTGGCCGAGGGCCTCAAGGTCCTGGCGGCCGTGGCCAAGAAGGTCGGCTTCCAGTACAAGCTCACGAATTTCGACATCAGCGGCGACCGCTACCTGGCGGCCGGCGGCGATCCCAACAAGATGACCATCCCGGTCATCCATGACGAGGAGATCGACCAGCTCCGCAAGTACGACGCCATCTACCTCGGCGCGGTCGGGCACCCCAAGATCGCCCCGGGCATCCTGGAAAAGGGCGTGCTGCTCCGCCTGCGTTTCGAGCTGGACCAGTACATCAACCTCCGCCCGGTACGGCTGTACCCGGGCGTGGACACGCCGCTGAAGGACAAGGGCCCCAAGGACATCGATTTCATCGTCGTCCGCGAGAACACCGAGGGCATCTACACCGGCATGGGCGGCGT